>NZ_JBBMGI010000004.1:0-201562 GCF_037908445.1 Corynebacterium sp. KPL2825
CCTCCCCACCCTCTCACCCCTCGCGACCTGCCGCAGGAAGACACGGCGCCTCCTTCGCCGCCGGCCGCGGAACCTTCGCCGTCAACCGCGGCGCCCGCGCCTGCGCCTAAGCCTGCGCCGGCCCCTCGCCCAGAACCGGGCCTGGCTCCCGCTCCGGCGCCGAGGCCCGCGCCGGCGCCCGCACCGCGACCGGCAGCGCCACGCCCTCCCGCGCGGGATAAGAGCGGACTGCCGAACCTCAACATTCCGCCGCATGAGGTCCGCGGGCGCATCGAGGACGCGGTGCCTGATATGCCGGCAGTGCCCGCCGTGCCTGCGCCCGCCCCACCGCCTGCGCCGCCGCTGCCTCCCGCGCCGCGGATTCCGGGTCTCTAACTCACCGCTTTCAGCCCCACGATGCCGCCGATGATCATGGAGAGGAAAAACACCTTCCACACCGTGGCGACCTCGTGCCCGGCCGCGAAGGAATAGATAACCGCCCCGACGCGCCAACACCCGCCCACACCGCATAGGCCGTGCCTACCGGGATGCTGCGCATCGCCCACGCCAGCCCGCCCATGGAAATCGCGCAGGCCACGAGGAAAACAAGCGAGGGCCACAAACGCGTAAAACCTGCGGATTTATCCAATGCCGCCGCCCACACGGCCTCGAATGCGCCGGAGAAAATCAAGATGAACCACGCCATAACTGCTTCCTGGCCGTCTTGTCGCGTTGCCGGGTACGGCTCCCCCGTCCGGGGCTCGCGCAAGACGCGGCGAACCTGCACCCAATGATGGCACACTGGGAAACCATGAGGATTGCATTTCTTGGAACTGGCCGCATGGGAACCGAACTAGCCCGCCGCCTGCTCAATGAGCAAGACGGCATCGAATTGACCGTCTGGAACCGCACCGCCGAGCGTGCCCAGCCGCTGGTGGAGGAAGGCGCCGAGCTTGCCGCCTCGCCCACCGAGGCCCTAGTGAACGCCGAGGTCATCATCACCTCGCTCTTCGGGCCTGACGATGTCCGCGAGGTCGTCGTCGAGCCGCAGCTCATCCCCGCCGGCGTGACCTGGATCGATACCACCACCGTCTCGCCCAACGATGCCCGCGAATTCGCCGCCGCCGTGGAAACCTACGTCCACGCCCCGGTCGTCGGCACGCTCGGCCCGGCCCGCGAGGGCAAGCTCGGCGTCTATGTGGGCACGCCTGACGACGCCCGCCGCGAACAAGCCATGTCCCTCGCCGAGTCCTGGGCGGGAGAAGACAAGCTCATCGGGGTGGAGGCGGCGGCCACGGCGGCCATCGGAAAGCTGCTGGCGAACCTCGCGCTCGCCGTCACCGCCGAGGGCCTGCTCGAAGCCCTGCAACTCGGCGAGTCCGAGGGCTTGGACTCCGAGGTGGTGCTGCAGATGCTCGACATCACCGGCTTGTCTTTCATCGCGAATATGAAAGCTCCGTTTATCACCGGCGAGCGCAATACCGACCCGGGCGATTTCACCGTCGACGCCCTGGCTAAGGACGCGAAGCTCATGGAGATGACCTCCACCAAGCCGCTGCCCGCCCTGACTGCCGCCATCGGCCGCTTCGAGGAAATGCAGGCGATGGGCCACGGCAATCAGGACTTCTCCTCCATCTTCGTCTTCCGCAATAAGGGCTAGTTATCCACAGGCCCGCAGCGAGTGCGGGCCGAAATTCGCCCTTCCGGCCCTAGTTATCCACAGATTCGCGCGCTCGCCCTCGCACGGATTGCGCGCGGTGGCTTAGGCTGCGGGGCATGACAGCTCTTCAGACCTATCTCGCGGCCTTGGCGCCCGGCATCGATATCGTTGCCGGGTGCGCTGGCATGTCTGAAGACCAGCTGTGCGCCGCCGGCGCGCCCAATAAAACGGCCCGCACCTTGCTCACGCTTGCCGACGCCCTCTTTGCCCCCACCTCCTTTACCCGCCTCCAACGCCAGGCGGTTAACGCCGCGCGCGACCGCGCCCACCCACTGCCCACGCTGGAGGTAATCGAGCGCTACGCTTCCCGCGCCAAGACCAAGCGCGATGCCTGGCGCCTGCGCGTGGAGTTGTGTCGCACCGCCGCCGATACCGATGAAATGGAAAAGCTAGCGCGTAAAAAGCTGCGCGAACTCAATCCCCCGACCCCGCCACGCCCCGGCGTGCGCATCCGCCGTCGCAAGGACGCGCCGTGGACCCTCGCTATTACCGGGCCTTCCTCGCTCATCGCGGACTTGGAATCCAGCCTGGACGAGGACGCGCCTCTCGATTCCGTTGCGGAGCTCTTCTCCCCTTCCGGCGCCGCCCCAGCCACCCGTCCAACCATTACGACGAATGCAATTATCACGCTCGACGAACTCGACCGCATCATCGATGGCGACGGCGAGGAAATCACCATCCAGCTCACCAACGGTGCCCGCCTCACCGGCGCGGAACTTGTCTCGCGCACGCTGGCAGAGCGCGGGCTTATCACCCTCGTCCATCCCTACGAAGGTGCGGTCAACCTCTACCGGACGGAACGCATGGCCAGCGAAAAGCAGCGGCTCATGGCTGCCGCCGAAAACCCTGTGTGCCCGTGGCCCGCGTGCAACTACCCGGCGGATAAATGCCAGGTGCATCACCTGCAAGCGTGGCGACACGGCGGCGAGACCAACATGTCAAACCTCGCCACCTGCTGCCCGTACCACAATGGTGCCAATGACGATGACCCGAATGCCCCGCCTGTCCGCGGGCGACTCGTTCGCCGCCGAGGTCGCGTGGTATGGCAACCGCCATGGGCCGATACCGCCGCATCGCCGTCCAGCCCGAACGAGCCAGTGCAACCGACCCCGCCGGATCCACCGCACTAGCACTCATGCCGCTAGGCAGCAGGATGCCCTGCTGCCACTTTGGCATGCCCGCACCACGCCACAGCGTATGACCCGGAATGCACGAATCGTGCGGCACCGCTAGCCGACGATGCGCGCGGCGGCGGCGCGGGCATCCGCAATGACGTTGGGCACTCCAACGCCGCCGGCCCAGGCGCCGGTGACATCGACTCCCGGCGTCGCCGCGAGGGTACCGCGTGCGCCGGCCACAGTTTCGAGGTGCCCGGCGTCGTAGCGCGGCAGGCCGCCGAACCAACGCTGGGTGAAGATCTCCGCGACACCCGCGGCGCGGCCGTCGAAGCCGGTGAGTCGCTGGAGGTCATCGAGGGCATAGTCGACAAGGTCGTCTTCTTCGGCGCGGACGATGGCGTCGTCGCCAAAGCGGCCGAAGGAGGCACGTACGAGGGCACCGCCACGCTCAGCCAAGTGCGGCCACTTGCGGGAGGAAAGTGTAAAGGCCTTGGCGTGCACATCGTCTTGGTCGGTGGCCACGAGAATGCCGGAATTCTGCGGCAAAGCGTTTCCCGAAGGGTCTGTATCGGACTCGAATTTCAACCCCACGACGGCCGACGCTGCCAACTTCACTCCCTTCAGCCGTCCCGCCGCTTGCGGGGCGACCTTGCTAAGAAGGCGCGCCGCGGTCGGAGCCGGGGTAGCTACCAGCACGCGATCAAACGGCGCCGCATCGGCCGGTGCTCCGGCCAGGCGGAATTGCTCGCCCTCGCGAGTGATGCCGGAGATAAAAGTATCGAGGTAGATCTTGGCGCGGGATTGCTCGGCCAGTGCCTCATAAAGCTGCGCGTAGCCGCCGCGAAAAGTCTGGAAGACGGGGCCGCCGCTGCGGGGCGCGGCCGCGCGGGCCTCCTCCAGCGTGCGGACCGCGGCCGAGAGAGTCACTGGGCCGCGCTCGGACAGCGCGTCGAGGGTCTCCGCCAGCGCCGGGATGGTCGCGCGCAAACCCAGATCATCGGCCGAACAGGAGTACACGCCGCCGAGGAGGGCGGAGATAACGTGGTCGACGAGGTCGTCGCCAAACTGCTGGCGCACCAGCTTGCCTGCGGAAACGTCGCTGCCCGCCGTCCACTCGAAGGGCTCCTCATTGTCGATGCGGCGCGCGGTCTCGGCCGAGACCAAATGCGCGACCGGCTCCGAGTGCGAAGGAATGCCCATCATTCCGCCGCGCGGCAACGGCTTGAGCTCGCCGGAGTACACCAGCGAGTGCAGACCGGAGGGCTCGACCAAGCTATCGCCGAGACCGAGGGATTCGATAAATTCCACGGCATCGCGCCGGCGGGCGAGGAAGGCCTCGGCGCCCATGTCGGTCGGGCCGTCGTTAAACGGCACAGAGTACAGCTTGCCACCGATCCGGCCGGCGGCCTCGAAAACCTCGACGTCGTGGTCGCGCAGCTCGTAAGCGGCCGTCAAGCCCGCCAGGCCGGCACCGATAATCGCAATACGCATTTAGCCCTCCTCGTGGATGATGGAAACGGCGCGGGTGATTGCTTCCGCGTCAGTAGTTGGCAGGACCCCGTGGCCGAGGTTCCAGATGTGGCCGTCAATATCGCCGCGCTCGCGCGCCCGATCGACCTCGCCGCGGATGGTGCGTACGGCCTGGCGCACGGCGTCGTCGCCGGCAAAAAGCATGGCCGGGTCAAGGTTGCCCTGCAGCACGCGGGCGCTCACGCGCTCGGCCGCGGCATCCATGGGCACGCGATAGTCGACGCCCATGACCTCCGACCCCGCCTCCGACATTGCTGGCAAGAGCTCGCCGGTGCCGACGCCGAAGTGGATGCGCGGAATATCTACGCCGGCCAGGATTTCTCGCGAATACGGCAAAACGAATTCGCGGTAGTCGCGCTCGTTGAGGTAGCCCGCCCAGGAATCGAAAAGCTGCATGGCGTCGATGCCGGCGTCGACCTGCACCTGCAGGAAGCGGGTGATGGTAGGCACCAGGCGGCGCATGAGCAGATGCCAGGTCTCCGGCTCGGCGTGCATGAGGGCCTTGGTGCGCTCGTGGTTCTTAGACGGCCCGCCCTCAATGAGGTAGCTAGCCAGCGTGAACGGCGCACCAACGAAGCCGATAAGCGCTTGGGTTTCGGTGAGCTCGGTCAGGATGCGGGCGATGCCTTCGGTGACCTCGGGGACATCGGCCTCTAGCAGCGGCAGCTTGCCGACGTCCTCCCTACTCCGCACCGCCTGCTCCATCACCGGCCCGCGACCCGGCACGATGTCGACCTTGACGCCGGCGGCTTTGAGCGGGACGACGATATCGGAAAATAAAATGGCAGCATCAACGTCATGGCGGCGCACCGGCTGCAGGGTAATTTCTGCTAGCAGTTCTGGCATGAAGCAGGAATCGAGCATGCTAATCCCCTCGCGGGCGGCGCGGTATTCCGGCAGCGAACGGCCAGCCTGGCGCATGAACCAGACTGGGGGTCGGGAGGGGGTGCGGCCGAGGGCGGCGTCGATAAGCGGGGCACGATTAAGTCGAGACATGCCCCAATTATGAATCAAAAGTTGGAGTGGGGGCTAATTAGCCACGCAAGCTGCGGTCCTTAATAAAGCGGTTGGACTGCGGCTGGAAAAGCAGCGCGAGGGCGATGATCAAGGAAATGGGGATAATCAGCAGGCTAAGCCCGCCAATGCCAAGCGCCAGGGCGGCGATATTATTAAAGAGCGCGATGGCGATGACAATGGTGATGATGCGGCGCGCCCACTTGGACCCGCTGGCCAGCTGCGCGGCAAAGAGCGCCAGCACGACGGCGCCGACGGTATTGGTCACCGCAACAAATAGGCGATTTGAATGGAGATACTCCGCGACCTGCGGGTTCTGGGGCTCTACCTGCGGCCCGCCCGAGCCGAAGATGCCCACCAGGCCGCTGACCAGCATGAGCACGGCGCTGACGACGAGCACCCAATAGGCCCAGCGCAGCGGCCGCGGCCAGGCGTCGAGGTTCTGGCTGGCGGAGGTATTTCTGGCCGCGCGGTTATAGTCCCGGGGTCCGGGCCGCTCGGTATTGCTCATCGCTTGTCCTCCCGGTCAGTGCGCTTGCTACGCTGGTCATCCTTGGCACGCTTGCGTTCTTGCTCGGCGCGCTTCTTCTCGCGCTGCGCTTGTTCGAGTTCCTTTTCCAGCTCGCGCATCTGCTCGAGCTCGCCGGTGTAATCCAAGGTATCGACCCGCACGGAGAAAATCAGGCCGAGCACCGCCGCGACGCCGACCAGGATCTGCACCATGCCATCGGCAGCAAAGAGCCAATCGGGCACATCAGCGCCGGCCGGGGTAACCATGAAGGTCAGCAGGATGCGGAAGCCAAAATACAGCGAGAAAGCGAACCACACGCGCCGCGAGGTACCGGCCCGCTTGCCGCGACGCGCCAAGGACCGCAGCAGGAAGGCCAGCAGCACGATAATCGCCAAGGAAATGGCTGCCGAAAGGGCGACGGAGGCGTAGGCGGCGGTGCGGAGGAAGGCGTCGGAAAGCTGGGCTTCATCGACGCCGGCCGGTGCGGACTTGGCCATCTCCTTGGCCTGCGACATGAGTACGTCGTGGTTGAGCAGCGTCAGCACCACGTTGAGCACCTGGTGCACGGCCTCGCCGCACAGCGCGCCCATCCACAGCCACAGCATGTACGCCACGGATTCCGGGCGTTGCGTGCGCGGCGAGCGCGGAGCAGGGGCGGACGACGGGGGCGTAACAGTCACAGGGATCCTTTACTTGAGCAGGCGGGCGGCTTCGGTAGCGAAGTAGGTGAGAATCTGGTCGGCACCGGCGCGCTTGAACGCGGTCAGGGACTCGAGCATGATGGCCTCGCCGTCAATCCACCCATTGGCGGCCGCGGCCTTGACCATCGCGTACTCGCCGGAGACCTGGTAGACCGCAACCGGCACGGGAGAAGTCTCCGCCACGGCCGAAAGCACATCCAAGTAAGGCAGGCCGGGCTTGACCATGACGAAGTCCGCGCCTTCTTCGATGTCGAGCTCGACCTCGAGCAGGGATTCGCGGAAATTGCGCGGATCCTGCTGGTAGGTGCGGCGGTCGCCCTCGAGGGAGGAACCGACGGCGTCGCGGAACGGTCCGAAGAAGGCGGAGGCGTACTTGGCGGAATAGGCCATGATGGCCACATCCTCGTGGCCGGCCTCGTCGAGGTCGGCGCGGATGGCGGCCACCTGGCCGTCCATCATGCCGGACGGGGAGACGATGTGGGCGCCGGCGCGGGCCTGGGAGCGGGCCATGTCTTGGTAGAGCTTGACGGATTCGTCGTTAAGCACGCGGCCCTTGTCATCCAGCACGCCGCAGTGGCCGTGGGAGGTGAATTCGTCGAGGCAGGTATCGGCCATCACGATGAGGTCATCGCCGAATTCCTCGCGCAGGCAGGAAATGCCGCGGTTCAAAATGCCCTGCGGGTCCCACGCGACGGAGCCGGTATCATCCTTGTCTTCCTCGAGCGGAACGCCGAAAAGATCGACGCAGGTCACGCCGGCTTCTAGCGCCTCTTCGGTCGCGCGGCGCAGGGAATCAAAAGTGTGCTGGTAAACGCCCGGCATGGAGGGAATCTCGCGCGGGGCGTCGAGACCGTCCACGATGAACATGGGCAAAATCAGGTCCGAGGGGCGGACCTGGGTTTCGGCCACAAGGTTGCGCATCGCGGGGGTGGTGCGCAGGCGGCGTGGGCGGCGGGCTGGGAAGGTGCTCATTGGGTACTCCTTAGAGCGAGACTAAAACTTATGCCTTGTCGACCTTAGTAGCCTTCTTGCGCGAGCGGCGCTTCTTCCTCGGCGCGGGAAGGTTTCCGGCGGCGCGGAGGGCGGCGACGTGGTCTGCGAGGGCGTCGACAAGCGCGGGTACGTCCGCGACCTCGGGCACGACATCGACGCGCAGGCCCATCTCTTCCGCGGCCGCTCTTGCCGACGGCCCGATACACGCAATGATCGTCCGCTGGTGCGGTTTGCCCGCAATGCCCACCAGGTTGCGCACGGTGGACCCAGAGGTGAAGGCGACCGCGTCGAAGCCGCCGGTCTTGATCATGTCGCGGATCTCGGCCGAAGGCGGGGCGGCGCGGACGGTGCGGTAGGCCACGACGTCATCGACTTCCCAGTCGAGGGCCTTGAGCCCATCCACGAGGGTATCGGCCGCGATATCGGCGCGCGGGAGCAGGACGCGGCCGACGGCGTCGATATCTTCCACGAAGTTGGGGAAGACATCGAGCAAGCCCTCGGCGTTCTGCTTTTTCTTGTGCGGTAAAAGCTCCGGGACCATGCCCTTGGCGCGGATGGCGGCCGCCGTCTTGGTGCCCACGGCCGCGAGGTGGACGCCGGCGAAATCACGGGCGTCGAGGCCGAGCTGGGCGATCTTATCCCACACCGCGCTCACGGCGTTGACGGAGGTAAAGACGATCCACTTATAGCGACCCTCAACGATTCCCTTAATGGCGCGGTCCATCTGTGCCGGATTGCGCGGCGGCTCGATGGAGATGGTGGGCACGTTTTGGGGAATGGCTCCGTAGCCGGCCAGGCGCGCGGACATCGGGCCAGCCTGTTCCTTAGTGCGCGGCACGAGCACGCGCCAGCCGTAGAGGGGACGGTTTTCCCACCAGGAGTATTTGGTGCGGTCGTCGATGCTGCGGCCGAGGGTGACCACGAGCGGGCCGACAAGGTCAGCGTCGAGCTTGCCCATGGTGCCCAGAGTGGTCTCGTAGGTGCGCTGCAGGCGGGTGGTGCCGTGCACGGTGACAAAAGCCTCGGTCTCGGCCGGCATGCCGCGTTGTTGTAGCTCTTCGGAGATGACCGGCAGGTCCTCCTTCGTGGCCTGCAGAACGATGGGCTGCGTGGCGTTGGCCAATGCGTCCCAATCGGCACCGTTGGTGACATCGGCCTCGGTATAAGTCGAGCCGAGTGCAATGCCAGCAAAGGACGGCACGGTCGACGGCAGGGACATGCCCGGCACGACCTGGAATTCCAGGCCTGCGGAGGCCACGGCATTGATTTCGGCCTTGATGGACTCGCGGTGCAGCGGGTTGCCGGTCACTAGGCGGATGACATCTTCGCCGTCGGCCTCAACCAAGCACTCACGCAGCTGGCCGACGATATCCTCTCCCGGTTCATACAACACCGCGGCCGTTGGCGGCGCGGGGCGGGGCGGCTTGCGGCGCGCGCCCTTAGCCTTGGCATCGGCGCACATTTGGGCGTATTCGGCCTCGGCGGCATCGAGAAGCTCTTGCGGTACGGGCAGGGCGGCTGCGACGGCATCGCGCACCCCCTGCATGACCTCTGGATCGGTCACGGCGATGGCACTATTTGCCAGAACCTCGCGGGCGCGGACGGTCAGCAGGTCGGGATTACCTGGACCAGCGCCCACAAAGACGATCTTGCCCAATTGGGTGTCTGGCGCGGCATTGCTCATAAAGTTCTTTTCTAAATTCGGGCGCGCGGCACCGCGCACGGACATGATCGCATGCGGTGTGGTTCCCCGCGCCGGCGGTGGGTGACACGGTCATAACGGCCAAAATCCCAGGCCTTAAGTCCTGGGATGCCCTTAAAGGGGGCCGGATCATTGCGGGACAATGATTTGTGGTATCTACACCTTAAATTATTAGCGCCTAAAGGCGAAATTACTTGCCCAGCAGCTCGGCCGCACCACCGGCGAAAAGCTCGTCCGAAACGCGCGCGCCGAGCTCGGCGGCTTCGGCCGCAGGCCCAGAGGCGGTGGCAGTAAGCTGACGCGAACCATCGAGCGCAAAGACGCCACCGCGCACGGTGAGCTGGTCGCCGTCCCAGCGCGAGGTGGCAGCCACCGGCGCGGTACAGCCGGCCTCAAGGCGGGCCAGCACGGCGCGCTCACCGGCCGCGGCGGCCGAGGCGCGGTCATCGACGATGGCATCGAGGGCCGCGGCAGCCTCGGTTCCGGCCACAGCCTCGATGGCGAGGGCGCCCTGGGCCGGCGCCGGCATGAAGACGGAGGGCTCGAAGATTTCGGTGGCGCGGTCCGCGTAGCCGCCGCGCAGCAGGCCGGCATAGGCCAGCAAGACGGCGTCGAGCTCGCCGTCGGTGACCTTGGACATGCGGGTATCGATATTGCCGCGCAGCGGGCGAATCTCCAGGTCGGGGCGGATGGCGGCCAGCTGGGAGATGCGGCGCGGGGCGGAGGTACCCACGCGCGCGCCCTGCGGCAGCTGCGCCAGGCTCAGGCCATCGCGGGCGACGAGCGCCTCGCGGGAATCCTGGCGCTGCGGCACCACGAGGCGGAAGCGATCATCGGGCGCGGTGGGCAGGTCCTTAAAAGAGTGGACGGCGATATCGCACTCGCCGGCATAGAGGGCCTCGCGCAGCGCTTGGGTAAATACGCCGACGCCGATACGCTCGACCGGTGCCATATTGACGTCGCCGGCGGTGGTGACGATGTGGAGCTGGGAGTCAAAGCCGGCGTCGATAAGCCAATCGCGGACGTGGCCCGCCTGGGTGGTGGCAAGCTTGGAGCCGCGGGTACCAATCTGAAACATTTAGGCCTCCTTAGTCATGGTGGGCAATTCATTAACGGCCACGGACACTCCGGAGCCTTCCAGTTGCAGGCCAAAAAGTTCCTGCAGGGCATTCTCGCTGCTGACACTGCTTTCCGACGCCGCCAGTTTCTTCGCCCGCACCGTTGGTTCATGCAGCAGCTTATCGGCCACGCGCTTGAGGGCGCGCTGGACGTCCTCAAGTTGCTTGCCCGAGATTTCGGGGTGCTTATGTTGCAGGCGTGCGGCCTCGCATTCCACGAGGTCGGCCGCGCGGCGGTGCAGGGCGCTCACGGCCGGGACGACATCGCGTACGCGCTGCGCAGAGGTATAGGCTGCCAGCTCTTCGTCGACGATGCGCCGGGCCTGCGCGTGCGGGCTAGTGCCGGCCGCGACGTCGGTATCGGCGGCCGAGAGCGACTTGCTCAGGCGCTCGATATTGACCAGATCCACGCCCTCGGCCGCAGCGGCGGCATCGTCGATATCGCGCGGCAGGGAGAGATCGATGAGCATGAGCTCGCGGCCGGCGGGAATGTCGGTGGCCTCGATGGTGAAATTATCGGCGCCGGTGGCGGAGATGGCCAGGTCGACGTCGGAAAGCGCGGCGGCACGTTGGGAAAAGTCCACGACGCGGGCGGCAACGCCCGCCTCCTCGGCGTGGCTGGCCAGGCGCTCGGCGCGCTCACGAGTGCGGTTGGCCAGCACCAGCTCCTTGACCCCCAGCCGGCCGGCGTGGGTGGCGGCGAGCGATGCCATAGCGCCCGCGCCGAGGACCAACGCGGTCTTGCCGGCCAAGTCCTCAGCGTCTAGGCGCTGCAGGGCTTGGTCGAAGGCGAAGGACACCATGGAGGAGCCTGCCTCATCGATGTCGGTCTCGGAGTGCACGCGCTTGCCCGCCCGTAGTGCCGACTGCGCCAGCGCGTGGATGCGCGGTCCGGCCGTGCCCTGTTCGGAGGCGGCCTGGTAGGCGCTGCGCACCTGGCCGATGATCTGCTGCTCTCCTACCACCATGGAATCCAGCCCAGAGGTCACCGACATCAGGTGCTCGGCCGCGGCGTCGGCATAGCGCACGTAGAGGTAGCTGCGCAGCTCCTCCTCGCTCACGCCCGATACTTGGGTGATCACGCGCACGACTTCCTGCACGCCGGCGTGGAAGGAGTTGGTGACGGTGTAGATCTCCATGCGGTTGCAGGTGGAGATGATCATCGCCTCTGAAAGTGAGTCGGCCGCCACCAGTTTCCCGCAGGCGGAATCCTGGACCGCACTATCCATGCTCAGCTTCTCCAGCAGCGCCACTGGCGCCGACTGGTGGGACATGCCCACGACGAGCACGCTCATGCACAACACTCCTCAACCATTTGATTGATTTTAATCCTCCAAAAGAATACCCGCCGGTGGCATGGATCCCGAATTATCTGCTTAGTTCGGCCGCGAGCTCGGCGTTGTCTACTTCCCAGCAGGCGAACTCTTCGCCGTCGATGACCACGACGGGTACGCGATCACCGAACTCCATGGCCAGCTCCGCATCCTCATCCACGTTACGCACGGCAAGCTCCGCACCTGCCTGCGTGACAACGGGGGTAATCTGCTCCCTCACGCGCGCACAAGAACCGCAGGTGGTGCGCACCATGAGCTCGACGAGATACTGAGACATATTCTCCTCACAGGGACGGCGGCGGTCGAAACCATTACTATGGACACGTTAGTCCACCCCGCGTTTGCGAAAGCTGTTTGTCTGACTCGTGTCCGCTACCACTCCCCCAGGGTTCCCCGAAACTCCCCGCGAATTCTTGGCCAACTGGACCGCCTCGCGCGGCAATCTGCGTAATTTTTTAGAAAACCAGGCGCTCGCCCCGCTGGACGAGGAATCCCAGCGCACCGCCGGCGAAGCCGCGGCCGCGGCGGCATTGGAAGAATTCGGGCTGGATCTAGAGGATTTTGCCTCCGGTGTGGATTCGGTAACCGGCTCTTATGACGCGGCGGGCGCGCAGCGTATTACCGCCCAGGACCCAGACGTACCGGTAGATGTGGGCGCGGCGGCGTTTTTCGACGTCGACAATACCCTCATCCAAGGCTCCTCCCTCGTGGAATTCGCCTTCGGGTTGGCCCGCAAGCGCTACTTCCGACTATCGGAAATCGTGCCGATTGCATGGAAACAGCTTAAGTTCCGCGTTTCCGGCAGCGAAAATGCCAGGGACGTCGCCGCCGGCCGTGCGCAGGCGCTGGAGTTTGTCAAAGGCCGCAGCGTCGACGAGCTGGTCGAGCTATGTGAGGAGATCGTGGACGCCTCGCTCGCACGCCGCGCGTACCCCGGCACCACCCAATTAGCAGAAATGCACTTAGCCGCCGGCCAGCAGGTGTGGTTGGTCACGGCCACCCCGGTGCAGCTAGCGCAGGTGCTCGCGCGGCGATTCGGGTTTACGGGAGCGCTCGGCACCGTCGCGGAGGTCAAGGATGGCAAGTTCACCGGCCGGCTGGTCGGCGATATCCTGCACGGCCCCGGCAAAAAGCACGCCGTAGCCGCGCTCGCGACCATCGAGGGCTTGGACCTTTCGCGCTGCACCGCGTATTCGGATTCCGCCAACGACGTGCCCATGCTGTCCATGGTCGGTACCGCCGTGGCCATTAACCCAGACCGTAAGCTGCGCACCATCGCCAGCGAGCACGGCTGGCTGGTGCGCGACTATCGATCCGTGCGTCGCGCTATCCGCACCTATGGCCTGCCGGCCCTGGCCACCGCTGCCTTTTCCTATGGCGGCTGGCGCTACTACCGGCGGTAGCGAGGGCGGTAGCGGGCGCTGGGGGGACATCGGCAAGCATGCAAAAACCCTCCGCACAATGGCGGAGGGCCAGAAGCGGGCTGGGTTTACTTGCCCAGCTTACGGCGCTGCACGCGGGTGCGGCGCAGCATCTTGCGGTGCTTCTTCTTGGACATGCGCTTGCGGCGCTTCTTAATGACGGAACCCATAGAGTCCTCACTTTCAAATAGTACGTACTGTCAAACTTGTCAGCGCTAAAACGGCGAAGGTGCACTCTTGCCGCCGTGGCCACACGGACCGCGGGCCACATCAGCGAGCCGACACGAATGCACACCATCTTACCCAGCCCCCAGCCCGTGACCAAAAAGGGCCCAGGAGAAAGAACAGCGCCCACCACCGCTGACCACGATGGCCAGCAGAGGTGGGCGCTGTCTAGTGCGGCGCGAGCCTAGGCTCCGTAGACGGATGCCTCCAAGTACTCGTTGACGGCGGACTCGTGGACGCGGAAAGAGCGTCCAACGCGAACAGCCGGCATTTCGCCTGCGTGAACCAAACGGTAGACGGTCATCTTGGAGACGCGCATAATCTCGGCGACCTCCGCGATCGTCAGAAAGGTTCCCTTATCTTCATTTGCCATATATATCTAACCCTTCAGCTCGGTGCGCGCTGTAGGCTTCCCCTCCCACAGGACTTCACGCACGTGCTTGTCCTAGCCTATCGTGAAACATGTGACTAATGCGACCCAAGTGCCAAATTTCTTCACAGCATTCATTAGGGTTTACCCCGAAAGCGCTGCTTAACACCCGCCCCAACGCTCCCGGGCGGGTACACCCCCACCACGGGAAGGTCGCGCACGGAAGCTTTAGCCAAGCTCCTTAGCCTTGTCGGAGCAGGCCTCTGCCGCGCGGTAGAACGCTCCGCGCAGGCCGGACTCCTCCAGCTCGCGAACAGCGGCCGCGGTGGTGCCGCCCGGCGAGGTCACTCCGGCACGCAGCTGGGTGGCCGAGCGGCGAGAGCTGGCCAACATCTCGCCGGAGCCGGCTGCGGCCTGGGCGGCAAGCTTCTCGGCGACGTCGCGGGGAAGCCCGAGCTGCACGCCGGCATCGACAAGCGCTTCTGCCACGAGGAAGAAATAGGCCGGCGAGGAGCCTGCCAGCGCGGTGGCGGCGTCGATATTCTTCTCTGGGATAACCGCAACCTCGCCAACGGCTTCGAGCAGCTCGCGCACGCCGTCCATCTGGGCATCGCTCACATGCTCGCCGGCCGCGCAGGTGCACATGCCGCGGCGCACCAACATGGGGGTATTGGGCATAACGCGCACCACCGGCACGCCTTCGCCCGCCGCATCCTGCAGCTGCTCTAGGGTCAGGCCCGCGGCCATGGACACGACCACGGCATTCTTGGCCGGCTCAAGGCCTTCGAGCAGGTCCAGGATGGCGTAGGGCTTCACACACGCGAAGATATAGTCCGCGCCGTCTACCGCCGCTGCATTATCGCTGGTGGTATTCACGCCATAGGTCTGTTCGAGTTCTTGGCTGCGCGATTCGGTGCGATTGGTAACCGTGATATCCGAGCCCGCAAAGCCCGAAGCTACGAGTCCCGAGGTCAAAGCCTCACCGATTTGTCCGCCGCCTAAAATTGCAATCTTTGTCATAGTCTCCACCATGCCAAAAATGTGGAACCCCGGCTACCACGTGGGGTAACCGGGGCATCGACAAGCGCGGGGTTAAAGCATAACCAATAGCAGCGGGCCGAAGGTGAGGACGAGACCGGTAAAGCCGGCCAGGAACATGGAGAAACCATCGCGTGCGGTGCGCAGCGCGTGGGTCACACCGACCATAATCGCGGTGACGCACAGCGCTAGGACGGCCACGACCAGGCGTGGGAAGTTATCCCACAGAATCTCAAAGCCCTTGAAGATGACAATCGCCAGCAGGATGCCCGCGACAATCATCAGCAGGATGGATACCGGGTTGAGCTTCTCGTGCTCTTCTTCCACCCAATCCTCGTTGTCCTCGACCTTGGGTAGGTTGCCGGTTTCCTCTGCGCTCTTGGCGACGCCCGCCTTCTTCGACGCCGGCACCGCCGCCGCGGCCGCTCCAGCACCTGCCGCTCCAGCGCCCGCTGCCGCAGCTCCCGCTCCGGCTACCTTCGCGCGCTTGTCATCCTTAGGCTTTTCAGCGCGGGCCTTTTCTGCGGCTGGCTTCTTTGCCGCTGGCGTGTCCGCAGCAGGCTTTGCAGCAGCAGGTTTAGCCTCGCCCGCCTTATCCACCCGCTGGATTACCGCGGTGTCATCGGCTGAAGGCTGGTTCTTCTTCGCCGCGTCCTGAGCCGCGCCGGTGGCAGCAGGCTTTTGTGCGGCCGGAGCAGCGGCAGCCGGAGTAGCGGACGAAGCAGCTGCGGTCTTTGTGGTGGGCCTTGCGGCAGGCTTGGTAGTCTGCGCCGCCTTAGCTGCGGGCTGTGCCGCGCGCTTTGCCGCCGGCTTTGCGGCTGGGTCCGCGGCGGGCTTCTTCGTGGAATCGGCACCGGCCTTCCCGGCAACCGCCTTCTCGGCACCGGCCTGTTCGGCTGACTTGGGGGAACGGATGACGGGGGCGTCTTCGTCGATAGAGACGGAGGTGTGCTTGGCCTCGGCAGGAGAAGCCTTGACCTTTTTGAGGTTGCCGGTCAGCTCGGCAACGGAAATGCCGCCTTCATCCAGGCTGCGGCGGTGGCGACGAGAACGGTTGTCTTTCTTGCTTTCCTTCTCGCCGCGGGCTTTGTTATTGCGAGCCAGCAGCTCCGCCACGGTCAACTTATTCTGGTCAGCCATGATCTCTTCCTATTCCAATCCCTTGTCGGTCCGGCGCAAAATGACGCCCTCACGCAGCGCCCATGGGCAGATTTCCAGCTTCTCGATTTCCAAGGCTCGCATGGATGCCTCGGCCACCAGAGCGCCGGCAACGATTTGGTGCGATCGGTTAGAACTTACACCTTCTAGGTCCGCTCTGTCTGCCGCAGTCATGCGGGAGATGAAGGAAATCAACTGACGCAGACCCGGTGCAGTCAGCGTGCGCTTGACGTATGGGCCGGCAGACGAGGGCGCAGAACCGGTAAGTCGTGCAAGCGTACGGAAGGTTTTAGAGGTGCCCACGGCGAGGCCGGCGGGACCCATCGCCTTCATCTGTGCGGCAACGTCCTCAAGCTCCGCATCAATAAAATCGCGCAGCGCACTTACCTTCTTCTTCTCTGGTGGGTCGGTATCGAACCAATTATGGGTCAACCGGCCGGCACCTAGGTCGAGGGAGAAAGCAAGGTCGGGGTGCTCATCAGTACCGGTGGAAAGCTCCAGCGAGCCGCCGCCGATATCCAGGTTGGTGATACGGCCAGCGGACCAGCCATACCAGCGACGCGCGGAGAGGAAGGTCAGCTGGGCTTCTTCCACGCCGGAGAGGATTTGCAGGCGCACGCCAGTATGCTTTTCCACCTCATCGAGCACTTCCTCAGAATTGGGCGCGGAGCGCACCGCCGAGGTAGCAAAGGCAATGAATTCAGCGCAGCCAAGTTTTTCGCCCAGCTCGCTAGCTTCAGCTACGGCACTGACCAGCTTCTTTACACCCTTTTCATGGATGTTTCCCTTCTTGTCCAGCTGTTCTACCAGCCGGAGCGGGGTCTTCCAATCACTCATCGGAGTCGGCCGTCCGCCCGTCGCGGCATCGACCGCAACAAGGTGGACAGTATTGCTTCCGACGTCTAATACACCTAATCGCACACTAATAGCGTAGTAGGTCTACCGTGGTTAGGTGTGAATCGCCCAAAATCTGACACGGTATATCTAGGTTTTCCCGCGAGCTCGCCCGCGGCGGCGTCGATAAGAGCAGGCCGCGAAGAGGCCCCCGATTTCCCGCGGGAGTGGTTTGAATTTACCAACCCGAACGACCCGCACCACGTCTTTTCCATCGACCTGACATGGGTGGAATCGCACTACAGCTGCCAGTTTGGTACTTCGGCATGCCGGGGCATCGACAAGCGCCAGCCCGAAGTGGGCTGCTGCGTGCATGGCGCTTATATGGCTGATGAGGAAGACCGCGACCAGCTTTATGACGCCGTCGCGCGCATGCCCGCCGAATATTGGCAGCTGCGCCCAGCGGGGGTAGATGAATTCCTCGCGCAAGACGATACGGATGAATTAGAGCCGTGGCTGGAATGGGACGAGCTCGACGGCGAGGACGGGGAACCGGAGCCGGCCCTTAAGACGCCGATTGTGGATGGCGCGTGCATTTTTGCCAACCGCACCGGTTGGGCAACGGGCACGGGCTGCGCGCTGCACCAGTGGGCGGTGGATGCTGGCGAAGAGCTCACAGTGGTCAAGCCGGAGGTGTGCTGGCAGCTACCGCTGCGCCGGTACGAGGATTATGAAGAACGCCCGGATGGGCAGGAGATTTTACGCACCCAGATAGGCGAGTATGACCGTCGCGGCTGGGGCAATGGCGGCGAAGATTTTGATTGGTATTGCTCAGCCGATTCCGCCTGTCACGCCAACCCGCTGCCGATGTGGCAGTCGCACGAGGACGAGCTGGTAGCACTAATGGGCCGCGAGTCTTATGAAATTTTGGCCACGCACTGCAAGGCCCGAGCGGCGGCGGCCGAACACGGCGTCCAGCTCACGCAGCACCCGGCCAGTGTGAAGGCCGGGAGCCTGCAGGCGGAAAGCCCGCAGGCGGAAGATTAGAGCTCGAATTTATAGCCCAGACCGCGCACCGTGACCAAGTGCTTCGGGCGGGAGGGCTGTTCCTCAATCTTGGAGCGGAGGCGCTTGACGTGGACGTCGAGCGTCTTGGTATCGCCGACATAATCAGCGCCCCAAATGCGGTCAATGAGCTGACCGCGGGTGAGCACGCGGCCGGCGTTGCGCAATAGGTACTCCAAGAGGTCGAATTCCTTGAGAGGCATGGATACCGGCTCATCGGCAACGGTAACGGTGTGGCGCTCCACGTCCATCTTGACGCGGCCGCCTTCGAGGATCTGCTCGGCAACCTCTTCCTCGGCCTCGGCCTCGGCACCGGCTCCAGAATCATGGCCGCGACGCAGTACCGCACGGATGCGGGCGATAAGCTCGCGGGAAGAATAAGGCTTGGTGACGTAGTCATCGGCGCCCAGCTCGAGGCCGACGACCTTATCAATCTCGGAGTCGCGCGCGGTGACCATGATGACGGGCACGGACGAAGTAGTGCGCAGCTGTTTGCATACCTCGGTGCCGGACATGCCGGGCAGCATGAGGTCCAAAAGGACGATATCGATGTCGTTTGCGGCAAACTTTTCCAGCGCGGTAGGGCCATCATGCGCGATGATGGGTTCAAAACCTTCCTTGCGGAGGAGGAATGCCAGCGGATCTGCCAGCGACTCTTCATCTTCAACGATGAGGATGGTGGTCATTGTGCTTTATCCTTTCGACGTGCTGCAACGCGTGCCACTGCACGCGGGAGCCCAGGCGCCGCCGCGTCGACGGCATCCCTTTTCTCATTATCCTTCATGCCAGCTTCCTGCGCTGGCTTTTCTTCCCTGTAGATGGGCAATTCAATGGTGAATGTAGAACCCGTACCCGGCCGGGACCATAGTTTGATATTGCCACCATGGTTGGCCACCACGTGTTTAACAATTGCTAATCCTAGGCCAGTGCCTCCGGTCTGCCGCGACCGGGCTTGGTCTACACGGAAGAAGCGTTCAAAAACACGTTTCTGGTCATCCGGTGCGATGCCAATGCCACGGTCCGTGACGCGGATGAGTACGACCCCACCATCCACCACCTTTTGGGAGACAGACACCGGCATTTTCTCCGGCGAGTAGTTAATCGCATTGGAGACCAGGTTGGATAGTGCTGTTACCAGCAGGGATCGATCGCCTTTAACCTGCACGCCGACAGAGGCGCCGCGGTTGAGCTCGATGGAACGGGCCTCGGCAGCAAGGTGGTTGCGCGAGAGGGCTTCATCGATGAGATCATCTACGGCCAGCGGTTCCATCTCCGGCAGGGCCTCGGCGCCCTGCAGCTTGGACAGGGAGATAAGTTCGCTGACCATATCGGCCATGCGGTTGGCTTCCTTATAGACCTTATTGCCAAAGTACTCCACGGTCTCTTGGTCACCGGGATCTTGTAGCAGGGCCTCTGCCAGCAAGGCAATGCCGCCGACGGGTGTCTTGAGCTCGTGGGAGACGTTCGCCACGAAGTCACGGCGGGCGGACTCCATGCGGACATTTTCGCTTTCATCGGTGCCGTAGACGATGACAAAGCGGCCGTCATTAAGAGTCAGTGGCTTAATCACCGCCCTGACCTGCGTGACGCGGTGTCCCGTGCGCCGCTTGGGAATAGCTATGTCAACGGTGCGGGTCTCCTTGTCTTCGAAGACCTCCTGCGCGGTCTCCCATACCTCTGGGTTAACGGCGCGGTCATGCACCAAGGACATCTCATGCGCGGCCGGATTAGACATGACGATTTCCTGGCTGCGGTCCAGCACCGTCAGCGCCGTCGGCGAGCCTTGCACGGCCAAGTGCAGCACCTGGCTAACCGTCGTAACCTGATTGGCCCCGACATCGGTAGCCTGGCGGTAGCGCGCAATGCGCCCGCGCGCCCAGGACATCGCCGGCAGCGCCAACCCGCAGGCCACCACGCCGGCGGCAAAGGAAAGAATCAATTCCACGTGTCTAGCCTATCCATCACAAAGTCCCCAGGGAATACTCCCCGGGGACTTTAGCGCAGTTACTTACTTACCGCCCTGCGCAGCAACGGCGGCGGCACCGGCAGCAGCAGCTTCCGGATCCAGGTAGGTACCGCCTGGGTTTGCTACCGAGCCGTCCTCGGTAATCTCATAAACCAGCGGGATGCCGGTGGGGATATTCAATCCGGCAATATCATCATCAGAAATATTGTCCAGGTGCTTGACCAGTGCGCGCAGGGAGTTACCGTGAGCGGCGATGAGCACGGTCTCGCCCTTCTTTGCGCGCGGGAGGATTTCCTCTTCAAAGTACGGCACAAAGCGGGCGACAACATCCTTGAGGCACTCGGTCTGCGGGACCTTATCTAGGTCTGCGTAGCGCGGGTCATTGGCCTGCGAGTATTCGGAGTCATCGGCCAGCTCTGGCGGGCGCGTGTCATAGGAGCGGCGCCATGCCATGAACTTTTCCTCGCCGTACTCTTCCTTGGTCTCAGCCTTATTCAGGCCTTGCAGGGCGCCGTAGTGGCGCTCGTTGAGACGCCAATCGCGCACTACTGGGATCCAGTGACGATCGGCGGCATTGAGCGCGATATTTGCGGTGCGGATAGCGCGGCGCAGAAGAGAAGTATAAAGGACGTCCGGCAGAATGCCTTCCTGCGCGAGCAGCTCGCCGCCGCGCTTGGCTTCCGCCTCACCCTTTTCGGTCAGGTCTACATCGACCCAGCCAGTGAACTGGTTGGACTCATTCCACTTGGATTGGCCATGGCGAAGGAGAATTAGCTTTCCGTTAGTCATGTTTCCAGCATGCCACGAAATGGCTCCCAGCGTAGGAGGTTTAGTCTCCACTTGCCCGCCGTTGATGGCAGTCTGGAACCTCGATATGGCTGGCCTCGTCATAGATTTCTGCGAGCGCTGCGGCGGAGCTGGCCCAGCTAAAACGCGCGGCGTGGGCGACGGCGGCTTCGCCCATGGCGATGCGCATGGGGTCGTCGTCAAGCAGGCGGGCCAAGGCATCAGCCCAATCCTCCGGATCGTGCGAGTGCACCAGCAGGCCAGTTTCCCCGTCAGCCACGGCAATGGGTAGCCCGCCGACGGCGGCAGCAACCACCGACGTGCCAGAGGCTTGGGCCTCCAGAGACACTAGGCCGAAGGACTCGTTATAGCTGGGCACCGCCACAATATCAGCCGCGCGGTAGACCCCCACCAGTTCCTCCGGCGGGCGGGCACCCAAAAAGCGCACCCGCTTATCGACGCCCAACTCACGCGCCAACTCCCTATATGCCTCCGGCGCTGTATTGGCCCCCGACGGGCCACCGCAGATAACCACCCGCAGGTTGCGGGCCGGCTCGCGGCGGAAGAGCTCGGCCGTGGCGCGGATGAGTACCTCCGGGCCTTTGAATTTTTGTAAGCGGCCGACAAAGGCCACCACCTTGGTGTGCAGCGGAATGCCCAACTCGCGGCGGGAGCGCTCGGTATTGCGGTCCGTGCCAGGGGTAAAAAGCTCTACGTCGGCGCCGGGCGAGACCACGCGAATATTGGCTCTCTCGGCATCATAATGTTCGGCCAAGTCGCGGGCTTCTTGCTCGGTATTGACCACCAGCAAGTCCGCGTTATCCACCAATTGCTGTTCGCAGATGCGGCGGGCTTCGGACTCCAAGGTGTCATCCGCCGTCCGCGAGGCGTTTTTCACCGCGGCCAAGGTATGCGCTGTGTGAATAAGCGGGATACCCCAGAGATCCCGCAACAGCCAGCCCACCTGGCCAGAAAGCCAGTAGTGGGAGTGAATAAGGTCATATTTTTTACCCTGCCATTTGGCAAATTGCACCATGCCGCCGGCGAAAGCGGCCAGCTGGGTAGGGAGATCCTCTTTATCTAGCCCCTCGTACGGGCCCGCGACGATATTGATAACGCGCAGGCTAGGCTCCACCGCAATGATTTCGCCTTGGCTGGGCCGGGTGGCGCGGGTATAGACGTCTACCTCGATTCCCCGGCGGGCCAATTGGCGGGCAATATTGAGGACGTAGACGTTCATTCCACCCGCATCCCCTGAGCCAGGCTGCTCGATAGGGGATGTATGCATAGAAATCATGGCGATGCGCATGGCGCTCCATTCTAGCGGCGCTATACTGGCCCCTGCCAGAAACCTACGCTACCGAAAGGTCACGTTTTGTCCGCATATGAAACAAAGGCTTGGCTCCAGTATTACCCGGAATGGACACCGCATACGCTGGACTACGGCGATACCACGCTGCTGGATATTTATGACAACAACCTAAAAATCAACGCGGATCGGCCGGCTACCTATTTCTTTGGCCGTACGCAGTCCTATGCTGAGCTAGACCGCCAGGTTCGCGCAGCGGCCGCGGGCCTGAAGGCCTTCGGCGTGCGGCCAGGTGACCGCGTAGCGATCGTCGCGCCCAACTCGCCGCAGTACATCGCGGCGTTTTATGCCATTCTGAAGCTCGGTGCGCAGGTGGTACTGCATAACCCGCTCTACACCGCCCACGAGCTGGAAGGACTCTTCCAAGATCACGGCGCGCGCATCGCCATCGCTTGGGACAAGGCCGCGCCCACGCTGGAGAAGCTGCGGGCAACCACCAATCTGGAAACGGTCGTGTCCATCAACATGATCAACGCCATGCCCACCCTGCAGCGCGCCGCTTTGCGCCTGCCTATTCCGCCGCTCAAGTCCAAGCGCGAGCAGCTATCTTCCCCGGCGCCAAATACCGTGCCGTGGGAAACTTTGGTGGGCAACGCAATCGGTGGCGACGGCAGCGATATCACCACGCCGGAAGACGTGGACAAGGACACCATCGCGCTCATCATGTATACCTCTGGTACCACCGGCGCCCCGAAGGGCGCCATGCTCTCGCACGGGAACCTGTTTTCCAACCTCCTGCAGGGCAAGGCGTGGGTGCCGGGCTTGGGCGATAAGCCCGAGCGCATGCTCGCCGCCCTCCCCTTCTTCCATGCTTATGGCCTGACCATGAACGTGACCCTGGCGCAGTTTATCGGCGGCGAGCTGGTTATCCTGCCTAAGCCAGATATGTCGCTCATTATGCAGCTGATGAAAAAGCACACCCCGACCTGGGTGCCGGGTGTGCCGACGCTCTACGAGCGAATCGTCAAAGCCGCCGACGAGCAGCAGATTCCTATCAAGGGCGTGCGCGCAGCCTTCTCCGGGGCTTCTACCTTGCCTTCGGACACGGTCAAGAAGTGGGAGAACTATACCGGTGGCCTCTTGGTGGAAGGCTATGGCCTGACCGAATGCTCGCCCATCATCGTGGGCAACCCTATGAGCACCGACCGCCGCCCCGGCTACGTGGGCATCCCCTTCCCGGATACCGAGGTGCGCATCGCCAACCCAGATAACCTCGATGAAACCCAGCCCGATGGCACCGAAGGCGAAGTTTTGGCGCGTGGGCCACAGATTTTCAAGGGGTACCTCAATAACGAGGAGGCCACCGAGGCCGCATTCCACGGCGAGTGGTTCCGCACCGGTGACATGGGCGTTATGGAAGAAGATGGCTTCATCCGCCTGGTTAGCCGCATCAAGGAGATCATCATCACCGGCGGCTTCAACGTATATCCGGGCGAGGTGGAAGAAATCTTGCGCGAGCACCCGAGCATTGATGACGTCGCCGTGGTAGGCCGGCCACGCGAAGATGGCTCCGAGGACGTCGTCGCCTGCCTCGACTTGGCCGATGGCACCGCTCTCGACCCGGAGGGACTCAAGGAATACTGCCGCGAACGCCTTACCCGCTACAAGGTCCCGCGCACCTTCTACCACTTTGAAGAGCTGGCTAAGGATCAGATGGGCAAGATCCGCCGCCGCGAGGTCCAGGCAGACCTTATCCGCCGCCTCGAGGCCGAAAAGGACTAGCGTGTTCCGCCTCATCGATAGCCCCCTCGGACCCCTGCGCCTGCAGGCGAGCCCGCGGGGGCTTTCCCGTGTGGAATTCACCGCAACCGGCGCCCTGCCGGAAGCGGTGGGCAGTGCGGATGAAAGGGACGTCGAAAAGCACAGCACAGACGTGCTCGATGCGGCGCAGGCGCAGCTTGCGGAGTACTTCGCTGGCCGGCGCCGCGCCTTCGAGTTGCCTTTGGACCCGCCCACCACAACCGAATTTCGCGCGGCCGTACACGCGCAGTTGACGGAGATTGGTTATGGGGAAACGGTCACGTATCGCGACGTCGCCAAGATGCTCGGCCGGCCCGGCGCGACGCGGGCCGTGGGCAGCGCGTGCGGCGCCAATCCCCTGCTTATTGTGCGGCCGTGCCACCGGGTGCTGCGTAGCGATGGCGGGCTGGGCGGATACGCGGGCGGGCTAGCTGCCAAACGATTTTTGCTGACGCTGGAAGAAATCTAGAAGGATTCTTTCGGTTTGGGATAAACTATCCCCTCAGAAATAGTTTTTGTAGCCAAACGAAAGGTTTTCGCGTGTCCACTTCCCCCTCCCAAGCCTGGCTCCAGCACTACAGCGACTGGACCCCACACACGCTGGACTACGGCGATAAGACCATCGTCGACTACTACCGCAATAACCTGCGGGTCAACGCCAATAAATCCGCCACCTATTTCTTCGGGCGCACGCAAACCTACGCAGAGCTCGATAGCCAGGTGCGCGCCGCCGCGGCCGGTCTCAAGGCCTTTGGCATTCGCCCGGGCGATAAGGTAGCCATCGTCCTTCCCAACTGCCCCCAGCACATCGCCGCCTTTTATGCGGTCCAACTACTCGACGCCACCGTGGTCGAGCACAACCCGCTTTATACCGCCCCGGAGTTTGAGGGGCTGCTCAAGGACCATGGCGCGCGCGTGGCTATTGCCTGGGATAAGACCGCCTCCACGCTGGAAAAACTGCGCTCGACTACCCCGCTGGAGACCATCATCTCCGTCAATATGGTAGATGCCATGCCTCCGCTCAAGCGCCTCGCGCTGCGCCTGCCCATCCCACCGCTGGCTGCCAAACGAGAGCAGCTGACCACCCCTGCCCCCAATACCGTGGAATGGTCCACGCTCATCGGCGCGGCCATCGGCGGCGACGGCACGGACCTCGATTTCTCCGAGATCTCCCCGGACGATATCGCGCTCATCCTCTACACCTCTGGTACCACCGGCAAGCCCAAGGGCGCACTATTATCCCATGGCAACCTCATCGCCAATGCCATCCAAGGCAAAGCCTGGGTACCGCAGATGGGCAAGCAGCAAGAGCGCTTCCTCGCAGCGCTGCCCATCTTCCACGCCTATGGCATGACCACGCTGTGCATTTTCAGTATCTACCTGGGCGCCGAGCTCATCCTGCTTCCCTCGCCGCAGATGCCGCTCATCCTGGACATCCTAAAGAAGCGCACTCCCACCTGGCTGCCCGGCGTGCCCACGCTCTACCAGAAGATCATGGACGCGGCCGAAGAAAAAGACGTTGACTTAAGCGGAATTCGCAACGCCTTTTCCGGCGCGGCCACGCTGCCTGTAGAGATTGTGGAGCGCTGGGAAACCATGACCGGTGGACGGCTCGTGGAGGGCTTTGGCATGACGGAAACCTCCCCGGTCCTCACCGCCAACCCCATGAATGGCAAGCACCGCCCCGGCTATGTGGGCGTGCCCTTCCCAGATACGGAGGTGCGCATCGCCAACCCCGATAACTTGGATGAAACCCAACCCGATGGCCAGCCGGGCGAGATGCTCGCGCGCGGTCCGCAAATTTTCCAGGGCTATTTTGGCAATGCCGACGCCACCGAAAAGACTTTCCACAATGGCTGGTTCCGCACCGGCGATATGGCACTGATGGAACCGGATGGCTATATCAAGCTGGTCAGCCGCATCAAAGAAATCATTATCACCGGCGGCTTCAACGTGTATCCCGCCGAAGTGGAAGAGGCCATCGCGCAGCACCCCGATGTGGTGGACGTCGCCGCCGTGGGTCGCCCCCGCCAGGATGGCTCCGAGGACGTCGTCGGTTGCGTCACCCTGCGCGATGGTGCCGTGCTCGATCCCGAGGGATTGAAGGAATTCTGCCGCGAGCGCCTTACCCGCTACAAGGTCCCGCGCACGTTCTATCACTTTGAGGATTTGGCGCGCGACCATCTAGGCAAGATTCGCCGCCACCAGGTGCGTAAGGACCTGCTCGAGCTGTTGGAGGCAAAGGCCTAAACTTATCGGCTATGGCAGAAATTCACTATGGCGCTACCTTGACGGATTTCCTCACGGCGGCCGTCGCACAGTTTCCACAGCGCCCGGCCACCTACTTCGCCGGCCACACGCTAACCTATAGCGAGCTCGATGCCCAGGTGGCGGCCGCGGCCGGCGCCTTGCGCGAGATGGGCGTGCGCCCCGGCGACCGGGTGGCGCTCCTGCTCCCTAATTGCCCGCAACACGTGGTGGCATTCTTCGCCATCCTGCGCCTGGGCGCGGTGGTGGTGGAGCATAACCCGCGCTATACCGCGCACGAGCTCACCCCGCTGCTCGCCCATCATGGCGCCCACGTGGCCATTGCCTGGGAGGACATTGCCCCCACCGTATCCGCGCAGGTGGAGACCACTATCTCCGTCTCTCTCACTGAGCCGCTTCCCCTTTCCGGTACCCCGGTGGAGCCGTACCCAGCCACGCTTGCCGACGCCGCCCTTATCCTCTACACCTCCGGCACCACTGCCCGCCCCAAGGGCGTGGTCTTAACCCATGGCAACCTCGCTGCCAACTGCCTGCAGCTAGAAACCCAGGCCCCGCTGCGCCCCGGCCATGAGCGCTTCTTGGCCGCTTTGCCCATGTTCCATTCCTATGGCCTGACGATGAGCGTGCTGCTCGCGGTGCGCTGCGCGGCCGAGATTATCCTGCTTGCCGCCCCACACACCGACGCAGTGACGGAAGCGCTTGCCACCCGCCGCCCCACCTGGATGCCGGGCGTGCCGACCATCTACGAACGCGCCATGAACTACGCTGCCACTGCCGCTGATTCCGAGTCTCCCTCGGATCTCGGCGGGGTGCGCTATTCCATCTCGGGCGCGGCCTCGTTGCCTTCGCGCATCATCGACCCCTGGGAGGCACGCACCGGTGGCATGTTGGTGGAAGGTTATGGGCTGACGGAAACCTCTCCCGTGCTGACCATCAATCCCCTTGATGACACCCGGCGCGCCGGCACCATCGGCCTGCCGCTGCCGGATACGCAGCTGCGCATCGGCGATCCTGCCGATCTCAGCCGCACCCAACCGGATGGCGTGGCCGGCGAGATCCTCGCCCGCGGCCCGCAGGTTTTTGGCGGCTACCTTGCCGACGCCCCCGCTACCTCAGCCGCCTTCCATGAAGGTTGGTTCCGCACAGGAGACATGGGCGTGCGCGAACCCGATGGCCATATCCGGTTGGTGGGCCGCATTAAAGAAATCATCATTACCGGCGGATTCAATGTTTATCCCGGCGAGGTTGAGGAGGCCTTAACCTCCCACCCCGATATCGCCCAAGCCGCCGTCGTAGGCACTCCCCGCTCCGATGGTTCTGAGGACGTCGCTGCCTGCGTGGTCCTAGCCCCCGGCGCCCGGGTCGACGAAGCTGCCTTGCGCGAGCACTGCCGCGGGCTGCTGGCGCGCTATAAGGTGCCGCAAAGATTCTTTGCCATGGATAAGCTCGCCGAAGATCAGCTAGGTAAGCTGCGCCGCCGCGATGTCCAGCGCGATCTCCTCGCCCGCCTTCACCGCGACTAGTCTGCGTCGTTTTCTGCTTTGCACACCGCTTGTTTGTAGATGCGCTCGGACCGCTCTTCTAGGTCAAGTTGGGCGCGGGCTTGGGATTTGGCGGCGGCATCGGAACGCGGCGGAGCCTGAATATGCCGCGCGGCGTGCAGACCCAGTTGCAGCTCTTTGGCTCGCAATACCTCCGCATCGATTTTGATGCCCAAAATGAGCATCGTATTAGATAACCATACGGCCATGAATACGGCCATGATGAGGCTGAAGGCGCCGTAGACGCTGGCCCCAGCAAAGCGCTGGGTATACAGCGCAAAGGCTCCCCACACCACGACATTGGTGCTAAGCACCACCACGGAACCGAGAGTTATCCAGCGGAAGCGCGCTGGCCGCACATTCGGGGAAAAGTGGTACAGGATGGCAATCAACGTCAGCACGACCACCACGGTGAGCGGGAAGCGCAGCCAATTCCACACCGGCATAAAGATGCCGCCCAAAAAGTCCGCGGTGCCTTGCATCTCTAGCTTGCCGGCTAACGGTTCGACCACACCGCTGACAATGGTATCGCGCAGCAGGTTAGCAAAAAGCACGATCACCGCGCCGATGACCAGGACGATAGTAAGCCCCCACATGAGTGCCCAGGTGCGGATTATTCCGCGGCCCTCTACCCGCCCGTAAACGGTATTGGCGGTGCGCGAGAAGGCACGCACATAGGCCGAGGCGGCAAAAAGAGAAACCAGCACGGATACCACCAGCGCGAAGGTGCCTTGGGCTGTGGAGCCAATGATGGAGCCCACGAGGTGCTCGGCCTGCTCCGTCATCGAACTCGGCACGTAATCCGCAATGAACTGCGAGGTTAATTCATGTACCTCGGCGCGCCGAGAGGAAAAGATGAGCGTGGCTATCGAATAGGCCGCGAGCACCGTAGGAGCAAAGGCCATGAGCGTGAAATACGTCATCGTGGCGGCGCGATCCATCAAGGCATCGTGGAAGAAGTCCGCCCACACGCGGCGGAGCACCAGCCCCCAGCTTTCCTTGCGCAAGCGGTTACCGCGGGCCAGCGGGTCCACATTTTCGGTGTGGCCTTCGATCTTGACCACGGTGGGCGCGGTACTCGGCACGATTTTATCCGCGCCCTCATAGACGGATTCTCTTACCGGAGTGGCTGAAGCGCTCGGCCGTGCAGTGGCGGACGGGTCGCCAGCAGACAGATCGTCGGCCGCCATGTTCGCGGCGCCAGGAACCTCGGCGGAATCGTCCAGTGTGCTCATATTATCCCAGCGTATGCGGTAAAGAATCTATTTCAGGAAGTGACACTCAGCTGTGATTACACTGGAGAAGCATGACTGAACAGAATGATAAGAAGCTCAACGTAAAGTCCTTCGAACTCGACCACCGCCTCGTCAGCGCGCCGTATATTCGCGTGGCCGACCGCACGGACTTGGGTGGCGGCGTCGAAATCATTAAGTACGACTTGCGCTTCTGCCAGCCTAATCAGGATCACCTTGATACCAAGGCGCTGCATTCGGTGGAGCACATGATGGCCAACTTCATGCGCAATTACACCGATAAGCTCATCGGTTTTGCCCCAATGGGCTGCCGTACCGGCTTCTACGCCATCACTAATGGCATGGAACAAGACGAGCTGCTGCGCGCGGTAGAAGGCGCGCTCAACGATATTCTTAACGCCACCGAGGTACCCGCAGCCAACGAAGAGCAGTGCGGCTGGGGTGCGCACCACAGCCTGGAGGGTGCGCAGGAGGCGGCCCGCGCTTTCCTAGGTGCTAAGGATGAGTGGCTTCAGGTCATGGCGGCCTAATCCAGAAACCTTCGCGGGCGCGACAAACGCGACAGTCGCCACGCCCGCAAAGCGGCCACGATAGACCCGAAAACCGTGTGGTTTAGGGCGCTATCGTGGCTGCTTTATAGGTTTTAGGCCCCAGTGTGCAGGGGCAACCCCACGCTACTCGTCGAGGGCGAGGCCAATCCAGACGGGTTCGGGCACGAGCTCCACGCCGAAAGCATCGCGGACGCCATCGCGGATGGTGCGGGCAAGGTCCACGATATCGGCAGCCGTAGCCTCGCCGCGGTTGGTAAGCGCCAGCGTGTGCTTTGTCGAAAGCGTAGCCCAGCCAGAGCCTGGGTAGCCCTTGGCAAACCCGGCGCGATCAATGAGCCAGGCCGCGGAAAGCTTTTCCCGGTCGGCCTCGGAGGAGGGGTGGCGGGGCATGGAGTCCGCGGTGGCGTCGCCAAGCGAGGCACGAACCTTGGCCTGCACGGCGTCGGCAAGAGCGGAGTCCACCACCGGGTTGGTAAAGAAAGAGCCGGCGGACCAGGTGTCATGATCGGAAGGGTCGAGCACCATGCCCTTGCCGCGGCGCAGTTTTAAGACCTCCTCGCGGACCTCGGCCACGGGGCGGCGCTCGCCGGGGTTCTGAGTAAGTTGGCCAAAGCGCAACGGGCGGGATAAGCCATCGTTGTTGAGCTGGAGTTCTACCTCGAGCACGACGGCGCGGCCGGTGAATTTCAAGTTGGAATAGCGATACGCCAGCTCCAGATCGGAGGCGGGGACCCACTCATTGGTATCGGTGCGGCGATTATAGAGGCGCACGCGGGTAAGTACCTCGGAGATTTCCGCGCCATAAGCACCCACGTTTTGCACCGGAACCGCGCCCACCGTGCCGGGGATGCCGGACAGGCACTCGATGCCACCCAGGCCAAGCTGAACGGAGCGGGCCACCACGTCATCCCAGTTGGCGCCCGCCTGCGCGCGCACCAGACCGGATTCGGTGTCCATGGACACCTCAGCAAAGTCGAGGATGACGGCGACGACGTCCACGGAGCCATCGGCCACCAAGAGGTTGGAGCCGCCGCCGACGACTATGAACTTCACCGCAGCGCGATCCAGGGCGCGGACAACGGACACGGCGGCATCCGGCTGCGAGCAGCGCAGTGCGGCCTGCGGTTTTCCACCCACACGCAGCGTAGTCAGATCCGCGAAGGTGGTGGTGGAGTCCAGTTCCACGCCGTCGATCGCTGTGAGCTGTTGCGTCAAAGATTTATCAAGCACGCCTACCAAGGTAGTCTGTTAAGCATGTCAACCCGTAGTGAAAACACCGTAACCATCAATCAGCCCATCGAAAAGGTGCACAAGGCGCTGCTCACCAAGGAATACTGGGAGTACATCGTGGCCAACCTCTCCCCTGAGGCGGGTCAGGTGCATGACTTCAGCGATAACGTTGCCACCCTTTTCGAGGTTCTGCCGACCACCCTGCTGCCAGAGGCAGTGCGCGCCATGGTCTCCCAGGACCTCAAGGTCAAGCGCGTGGTCACCGTAGGCGAGCTCAACGGTGAAGCCGCTGACGTTAACTACACCGCAGATGTCAAGGGCACCCCGGTGGACTTCAAGGGCGATATCTCCCTGGCTGGCGAGGGCGAGATGACCAAGCTGTCCTACGTCAACGAGGTTTCCGTCAATATCCCGATGATGGGCGCCGCCATCGAGCCGAAGGTGGGCGAATCCCTGGCTGAGCTCTTCGATAACGAAGGCAAGCTCACCGAGCAGTGGATCTCTGAGAACGCCTAAGTTCTACAGCACCGAAATCTATGGCCGACCACGCACATAATCTGCGCGCTAGCGCAGCTGCGGGTCGGCCTTTTGGCGTTATTACCCGCGGCACCACCAATCACAATCGCCTGCGCCGCTGCGATAGATGGATGCTCGCGCACCCGGAGATTTCCACGCTGCTGCGGCACGTGGAAAAGCCGCTCGCGCTCGACGTAGGCTACGGGGCCTCGCACGCCACCACCGTGGAATGGGCAGGGTGGCTGCGCCGGGCGAATCCGCAGGTAGACGTCCGCGGGCTCGAAATCCACCCGGACCGGGTCCTGCCACCGCGCGACGGCGTGCGCTTCGAGCTTGGCGGCTTTGAACTGGCCGGCTACCGGCCACAGCTGGTGCGCGCATTCAATGTGCTACGCCAATACGACGTGGACCAGGTCCAGGAGGCCTGGCAGACGGTGTGTTCTCGGCTTGCCCCCGGTGGCTTCTTTGTGGAAGGCACCTGCGATGAGCTGGGCCGGCGCGCGGCCTGGTTGCTGCTGGATGCCCACGGCCCACGGACTCTCACCCTGGCGTGGGACCCGTTCGATGTGGCGCGGCCCTCAGACATCGCCGAGCGCCTGCCCAAAATCCTCATTCACCGCAACGTTCCCGGCGAGCCCATCCACGAGCTGCTTAAGGCCGCCGACGAGGCCTGGGACCACGCGGCGGGGTGGGCGCCCTACGGCCCGCGCGTGCGTTGGCGCATGGCACGAGCCGCGCTTGCCGACGCCCCCTTTACTATCCACCCCATCCGCCGGCGCCTGCGCGATAATGTGCTGACCGTGGACTGGGAGTCCGTCGCGCCACGGGACTAACCGCGCCGCGCGGTGATGACAGCTGGGGCAGCTGTGAAGTGCCTAGCAATGTGCCCGAGAACTCCCGCAAACTTTGCCCCGCGCCGTCTCATGCGCCACACTGGTACGCATGGCTTCGAAGAAATCGGCAGGTTCACTCGCCTGGAAAATCATCATTGGCATCCTCGTAGCACTACTCGTGCTCATCCTCTTGGCCGAATTCGGCCTGCGCTGGTTCATTGGTCACCAGATGACCTCGCAATTTAACCAGGCTGCCGAAGAAGAAGGTATCCAGGTCAAAGAAGATCCCTCCGTCAGCTTTGGCGGCAGCCCGCTGCTCGTAGGGCTATTTAAGGGCTCCATTTCCCAAATGGATATGACCACGCCGTCCACCCTGCAAATCGATGGCACTGATATCAAGGGCCAACCTGCCTCCGAGATCCACGTAGAAGATATGAGCACCGACCAAGAGAATCCGGTGGCCGGCAAGCTGCGCGCTTCCACCACCGTGCCGGATGACTACCTGCTGGCTTCCTTCCAGAAAGGCATTTCCGAGCAGGCCGGCAGCGAGAAGGTGGGCAATATGGTGGTCACGGAGATTAACGCCAATGAGCAAGACCACGTGCTGGACGTGAAGTTTGCCGGCGGCCTTGCCAACCTCTCGCTGGAGCCCACCGCCCACGATGGAAAGCTCGATATCCGCGCCACCGAGGCCTCCATCTTTGGCCTCGAGCTGCCGGATCAGGCCACCGAAGCCATCTCCTCCGCCCTGCAAAATGGAATGTCGGACCAGTTCGTGGGTTCTGACATGAACGTCGATTCCGTAGAGGTGCTCGATGGCGAGCTCAAGCTCACCATCACCGGCACCGATGTTCCGATGAAGGACGTGGATAAGTTCGCCGGCGGCGGTGACTCCGCGGGCCAGGGCGGCGCCACGGGCAATGGCGCGCCGCAGCAGGACGCGCAGGAGAAAGCCGCCTAAACCGCGGGAGCGGGAAACTCGAGGACCGGAAGTGTGGCAGCGGCCAACTCCGGTCCTTTTTCCTTGCCTTCTTCACCGGCACCGGTGTCCGCGCAATCCGCGGCCCCGCGGCTGCGCACAATGAGGCGCTGGTAGCCGGCTTGATGGGCGGCTTTAAGGGTGGCGTCGGCAAGCGGGGCGTCCGGCACGATGAGGCCCAAGCGGGCCGGATCCGAGCAGGCCTCGCGGATGGCAATGAGCTCGGAGAGCACGGCATTGGCATCCGTTAAGGTCTCATCGAAGCTGACCCATACCTCGCTGGCGCCCGATTGGATGGCCAGGCGCGCCTCGGAGGCCTTGATAAGAGTGTGGTGGCGGCCGGTGGGATACCCCGCGACAGAAATAATATCGGCCGCACCTGCGCCTGCGGCAAGGGAAACATGGTGCGGGGAGACAAGGACGGTGTTATCGACGGCGCGCTCCTTGACCGTCGCGGCCGGGGCGTCAAGCAAATTAAGCATTAGTAGCTGTAGTCGCCGTTGATAATGGCCTTGAGCTGCGGGCGCACATCAAACCAGTACACGCCGGTAATGACCGCGCCGATCCAAGACAGGAAAGGCATGCCGGTGGCCATCGCTACCGCCGAGCCCGCCAGCAGGCCTACCCATACCCACTTACCTTGTCGGTCGCCGGCTCGGAAGGCATCCTCGCGGGTGGTGGCAGCGAGGACCGCGCCGATGATGGCGGTCAGGGCGAGGACCTGGAAGAGGTAGCTGTCTAGATGCAAGGCAAGATCATAAAGAAAATACATGTAGTTTAATTCTGTGGATCGTCAGTCTCGATTACTTCACCATCGATAATATTATCGCCCTGCGAAGGAGCCGAATCCTGGCCAGGGCGCGCCGCATTCTTCTTTTCCGCGCGGCGGGCCTGGGCGGAATTATAGGCGTCCATGACGCCCTCGCGGGTCTCGTTATAGACGGTGGAGAACTTGCCCTTAGCGGCGTCGAAAGCAGCGGACTCACGGGTGCCATCGGCGGCCTTCTTCACAGTGGCACCGAGCTCCTTCGCGGTGGCAGTGGCCTTATCCACCAAGCCCTCCTTGCCGGAGGCGCCATAGGGGCTTTTGGCCTCGGCGCCATGAGCGTGCTGGGCGCGCTCCTCCTGCAGGCGACCGCCGAAGTCCTTGGCTACGTCAAAGGCAGCGCTGCCAGCATCCTTCAGGGAATCAAAAATCTTCTTATTATCGTTCATTGTTCATTACTCCTTTTTTCTAAGCGCCAAAGATAAGGTGATTGACCGCGAATATCACCAATCCTGCCAGGGAACCGACGACGGTGCCGTTCAAACGAATAAATTGCAGGTCCTTGCCCACCATGAGCTCGATATTTTGGGAGGCTTCCTCCGCATCCCAGCGCTTGATGGTCTCGGGGATAATCGCAATGATTTCCGGGGCAAATTTCTCCACCGCGTAGCGCGCGGCTTTGTCTACGAGCGCATTTGCCTGGGCTAAAAATTCGGAGTCCTCGAGTAGGCGGTGCGCCAGCTCCTTGACCTTGGCCGTAATCTTTTGGCGCAGGAAAGACTCCGAGTCATTGAGCTGGTCAATGAGCGTGGTGGAGACCGTGCGCCACATGGCCGCGGGTGCCTGCTGCGCTTGCTCAGAGGCGAGCATCTCTTGCTTGATGCCCTCGATGCGCCCGCGCATGTCCTCATCCCACTGCAGATCGGAGGCCAGCTTGGACAAGTTGCGGCGAATGGCTAGGCGGGCCTCGTGGTTGCCGTTGCGGCGGACCTCATCGGCGAATTCTACGAGCTCGGTATAGACCTTCTCCCCCACCATCTCGCGGGCAAAGCGCGGCGCCCAGCCGGGCATGCGCTCATCGATGGCGGTGACCACGGTGGACTCCATGCTGAGAATCTTGCCGTGTGCCCAGTCGATGAGGTCATCCTCCAAGGGGCGTGCCTTGCCATCTGCAATATAGCCCTCCAACAACCTTCCCAGCGGCGGGCCCCATTCCGGCGCGGCTAGGCGGTCCATGACCTGGGTGCGAATAAACTGCTCCGCCTCTTCCGCATCCAAATCCGACACCACGCTGGCCGCACGCTCACCAATCCAGGCGGAGACCTCCTCCGCCTTGCCGGGCTCGACTCCCTGGCGTGCCAGCCACAATGGCAGCTCCGCCTCGCGCACCTTGGCGCTCAGCGCATCCGCGGTGAGGAAGTTTTCCTCCACGAAGTCACTCAAGGCATCGCCCACGCGGTCCTTATTTTTCGGAATCAGCGCGGTGTGGGGAATGGGCAGTCCCAAGGGTCGGCGAAAGAGCGCGGTCACCGCAAACCAGTCCGCAAGGCCACCCACCATGCCGGCTTCGGCCGCTGCACGCACGTAGCCCACCCACACAGGTGCCCCGCTTTCCGACGCCTGCCACCACGAACATCCCAAAAAGATCACCGCCGCACCAATCAGGAACGACAGCGCAATCGCCTTCCACCGCCGCAAGTCCGCCCGCCGGGCCTCCTGGTTACCAGCCTGCGGCACGGGAGCAGCACCCGACGATGCCAACTCCGGTGCCGACGCCGATGCGGCTGCCGATTCGAGGCCTTCGTCCGCGCGGTGGGTCATGAGTTCTCCTTGGGGTTGTGAAGGTGCTTTCGAGCTTCATTCTCTAACACTAGTGCCAGCAACGAACATGCTCGGTGGCAGTCGTCGTTGCAATGATGTCCTGAATCGCCGGCTGGTCCATCTGACATTGCCACTTGGGTACTGAGAGATCACGCAACCCCCGCCTCCTTGCATGGATTGCATGCTGTGGAGACGGGGGTGACGTCGAGTCAGTACAGAAACTTAGGCATTGCCTGGTACAGCAAGCGCCTTAGTTAGCTCGGCCAGTTTCCTTGCGGTACTTGCGGTAGTAGCGGCGGCCATAGTGGACGGTGCTGAAGGCGGCGATAGCCACAACGGCTAGAGCGATGATGCCGATGATGGTGGTCAGGGTGTAGTCACCCTCGCCGGCGGTGCCCAGCGGGGTATCCCACACGCCGAGGCCCCAGATGAGGATTCCGGCAGCCGGGAGGCAAGACAGGATCAGACCCATGCCCACCCAGGTGGAGGTGCGAATGAGGGAAGAATGAGGAGCACCGAAGGAAACTGGGTCGTAGCCTTCAATGTAGGTGTCCTGAATCTTTCCGGAGAACTCCGGGTAAGTCTCGCTGGTGTAGTCAGCGACTGCGTGGGTGTTATCGCTCATGGCGGAGTCTTTCTGTCTTTCTCTCGTTCCTTGTATTCCTACGGAATAACCTTAGCTTAGTCGTCCTTGCCACGGAAAGCAGCACGTGCACGTTCGCGGGTAACCGCGGATACTGCGGTCAGGGGAACGCCGGCCGGGCAAACATCAGCGCACTCACCGTAGAGGGAGCAGTGGCCGAAGTTGGCTTCCAGGTCATCGACCATGTTGCGGGCACGGCGGCCACGCTCTTCCTTACCCAGCGGCATGAGGGACAGGTGCACCAGCTTCGCACCGGTAAACAGGTGTGCAGCACCATTCGGGCAAGCAGCAACGCAGGCGCCGCAGCCGATGCAGGCAGCGTGGTCCAGCGAGTACTCGGAAGTCTCATGGTTGACGTGCAGGGTATCCGCATCCGGAGCGGTACCAGCATCCATGGAAACGTAGCCGCCCTGCTCCATCACGTGATCCAGTGCCGCACGGTCGACGATCATGTCCTTGATAACCGGGTAGGCAGCGGAACGGAATGGCTCCAGCTTGATGGTCTGTCCTTCGGTGAAGTTGAACAGGCGCTGCTGGCAGGCCGGGGTGTTCTGTCCAGGGCCGTGTGGACGGCCGTTGACGGTCAGACCACAGGTACCACAAATGCCCTCACGGCAGTCAGAGGCGAAGGCGAAGGGCTCCTCGCCGCGCTCAATGTAGCCCTCGTTGACGTGGTCCAGCAGCTCCAGGATAGACATCTGCTCAGAGGCATCGTCCACCTGGACGGTCTCGAAGTGGCCTTCTTGGGTCGGTCCGGCTTGACGCCAGATCTCAAGTGTCAGTTTCATTACTTGTAGTTCCTTGTCATCAGCGGGATCGAATCAAAGTACAGCGGCTCGGCGTGGCGGATGAACTCGTTCTTATTAGCGCCCGGCTCCCAGGCGGATACGAAGCACCAGTTCTCGTCGTCGCGTTCTGCCTCGCCGTCCTCGGTGAGGTGGTCCTCGCGGAAGTGAGCGCCACAGGACTCGTCGCGGTCCAGGGCGTCAACACACATGAGCTCGCCCAGGTCCAGGTAGTCGGCAACGCGCAGGCCGTATTCCAGCACCTGGTTCATGTCGTTGGCCTCGCCCGGGATGCGGACATTAGCCCAGAAGTCCTCGCGCAGCTCACGGATCTTGGTGATGGCTTCCTTGAGGTCTTCCACGTTACGGGACACACCGCAGCCGTGGTACAGGATGTCGCCTAGCTGGCGGTGGTAGTAGGAAGGACCGTGCGGGTTCTCGCCGCGCACGCCCATGAGGCGGTCGATGCGCTCTTGGGACTGGGCCAGGGTTGCCTGTGCCTCTGGGGAATCCTCAGCCAGCTTCTCCTCATTGAGGTGGTCAGCCAGGTAGTTCGGGATGGTAAACGGCAAGGTGAACCAGCCGTCAACGGAAGCCGAAAGCAGGGAGTTAGCTCCCAGTCGGTTAGCACCGTGGTAGGTCCAGGAGCACTCACCGGCAGCAAAGAGGCCGTCGATGGAGGTCATCTCGTTGAAGTCGGTCCACAGGCCACCCATGGTGAAGTGGCAAGTCGGAGCGATACGCATCGGAGTTTCGTAAGCGGACTCGCCAATGGCCTCTTCGTACATCTCGATGAGGTTGGAGTAGCGCTCGCGGATCTTGTCCTTACCCAGGCGTTCGATGGCGTCGCGGAAGTCCAGGTACACCGAGTTGTGCAGCGGGCCAACACCCAGACCAGCGTTAATCTGCTGGGAGATAGCACGGGAAGCAACGTCACGCGGAACCAGGTTGCCGAATGCCGGGTAGCGGCGCTCCAGGAAGTAGTCGCGCTCTTCTTCCGGAATGGTATTCGGGTCGCGGTCGTCACCCTCCTTCTTCGGGGACCAAATGCGGCCGTCGTTACGCAGGGACTCCGACATCAGGATGGTCTTGGACTGCCAATCGGAGTTGACCGGTAGGCCCGTCGGGTGGAACTGCACGAAGGCTGGGGAAGCCAGGTAAGCACCGCTGTCGTACGCACGCATCATGGCGCTGGCATTTGAGTTCTTAGCCAGGGTGGACATGTGGTAGACGTTGCCGTAGCCGCCGGTACCCAGCACGACAGCGTGGCCGGTGAAGGCCTTGAGCTCACCGGTGATCAGGTTGCGGGTAACGATGCCGCCAGCGCGCTTCTTGCCATTGTCGTTGTAAACGATGATGTCCTGCAGATCATTGTGGGCAAAGAGCTCCACGTTGCCCAGACCAATCTGGCGGTAGAGCGCAGAGGTGGTGGACAGCTGCAGCTGCTGACCTGTTTGGCCACGGGTGTAGTAGGTACGGGAGACCTGCACACCACCGAAGGAACGGGTAGCCAGGGTGCCGCCGTACTCGCGAGCGAATGGTGCACCGATGGCATTCATGTGGTCAATAACGCGAACGGATTCGTTGGCCAAGCGCCAGCAGTCGGACTCGCGGCAGCGGTAGTCGCCACCCTTGACGGTGTCCTTGGTGTGGCGGTAGGCGGAGTCATTGTCCACCTTCTTGGCACGGGAGGCGTTGACGCCACCCTGCGCGGCGATGGAGTGCGCGCGGCGCGGGGAGTCGTGGTAGGTAAATACCTTTACCTTGTAGCCCAGCTCGCCCAGTGCGGCCGCAGCGGCGCCGGCGGATAGGCCGGTACCAACCACGAGGACCTCAAACTTGCGGCGGTTCAGCGGGGAAACCAGCTGCATGTGGTCCTTTTGGTGGGACCACATATCCTTCATTGGCACGCCGTGCGGCTCATTGGATTCCAGAATGTTGCCGGCAGATACGCCCGGAACGATGGACTGCGGATGCGAGAACTTGGGGTGCTCGCGCTTGAGTTCAGTATTAGTCATGGGTTTCTAACTCCTTTAGCTGACCAAGCCCAGGGCAACGGACAAAGGCATAACGATGTTGCCGATGCAGACAACGGCCGGGATGACGTACGCCAGGATCAGGAAGGTCTGACGCCACTTCGCACCGGTAATACCCAGGTCAGAAGCAGCGAGGCGAATGCCGTGGGTGAGGTGCAGGAACAGGAAGCACATGGCGATCACATACACGATGGTGACCGGCCAGCGGCTAAAGGTTGCGATCATATTGGCCTTCACCGCACCCTCCACAAAGTCACCTGGGGCGATGGGCTGTACGCCCAAGGTCAGGTCTAGCAAGTGGAAGATGATGAACAGCAGCAAGACGATGCCGGTAACCAGCATGGACTTGGTAGCGAAGGAATCAAGGCCGCCCATCAGGTTGCTACGGCGGAACTTGCCGCGGGACGCCTTGGAACGTGCGGTGAGAGCAAACGCACCATAGATGTGGGCGATGATGGCAACCAGCAGGACTGCGCGGATGATCCACAACGCACCCTCATGCGGGAACAGTGGCTCGCCCATGGAGCGCAGGAATGCACCATATTCATCAAGAGCCTCGTCGCCGCCCTCAGCCGGCAAGTACAGCTTCAGGTTGCCGGCCATGTGGCCGACGACGAAAAGTGCAAATAGCAGGCCGGTGACGGCCATGATGAGCTTCAGAACCCAAGAGGGCACTCCCGGCTTCTGACGGATTGGTTCGTTAGTAATGTGACCGTGAGCTACTGCCTCACGGTCGGGATTTCTTAAAGTCATGACACCTCCATTGTCGTCCTCACCTTAACTGGGCTTAACCGCTGGTTACCAGTCAATTCCGGCGGCGTTTCATCTAACGGTACGGCGGTACGGTTAAACTCAGAATTCTTTTAGGTAAGGGTTGCCTTAGATGGCCGGATTCAAAACGCCACTACCTTGGCTGCTCGCAATTTCGCAATATTGACGTTGCGTAAATCTTCCTCCAGTTGTGAACTTGGTCACCAAGTGTTACGGGAGTGATCCCCTTACCCCTTTATGTGTCAAACTTTCGCATGAAACCCACATATTCCCCACAGGAGGGTGAATATTCTTCACAAGATCTTTGCGATTAAGGTGCACACGCGCAGGCCACCCAGTAACCTTTCCGGCATGAGTAAGACGTATGTGGGATCCCGCCTTCGCCAACTTCGCCGTGAGCGCGATCTCAGCCAGGCTTCCTTAGCCGCCACGCTGGGCCTTTCGGCCAGCTACGTCAACCAGATCGAGCACGACGTTCGGCCACTTACCGTTCCGGTCCTCCTTCGCATCACCGAGGTCTTCGGAGTTGACGCCACCTTCTTCTCCCGCGACGATGACTCGCGCCTCCTCGCGGAGATCCAGGACGTCATCCAGGACAAGGAGCTGTGCCCCTCCCCCGTCGAGCTGCAGGAGCTCTCCGAGCTGGTCTATAACCACCCCACCGTCGCCCGCACGCTGGTGGATGTCCACCGCCGCTACCGCAATGTGCGCGATAAGCTCTCACTCGCCACCGATACCCGCCGCACCACCGAGGCCACTCAGGCACTGTCCATGCCGCACGATGAGGTGCGCGATTTCTTCTATGCCCGCCAGAACTACTTGGACGGCCTGGACCACCATGCGGAGCAGCTTGCCGACGCCCTCTCGGTCACCCAATTCGGCATCCGCGACACCGAACATGCCCTAGCCCAGCGCCTGCGCGATCTCCACAACGTAGACATTCACATCACCTCACAGATGGATGGCACGCTGCACAGCTTCGACCGCGAGACCGGCGAATTTCGGCTCGCCTCGCGCTTAAGCGAAGGGCAACGCGCCTTCCGCATGGCCGCGGAGCTGAGCTTCCTCGAGGCTGGCGAGGAGATCGCATCTTTGGTAAAAAATGAGCCGTTTACCTCGGATGCCTCGCGTAACCTAGCACAACGCGGATTGGCCAGCTACTTCGCCGCCGCCACCGTGATGCCCTATACCCTGCTACATTCTGAGGCTGAACGCTCCGGCTACGACGTGGAATACCTCTGCCAGGTCTTCGGAGTGGGCTATGAATCCGTCGCCTCTCGGCTGTCCACCCTGCAGCGCGATAACCTGCGCGGCATTCCTTTTACCTTCGTCCGCGTCGACCGCGCCGGAAACATGTCCAAGCGACAATCCGCCACCGGCGTGCACTTTTCCAATAATGGCGGCACCTGCCCGCTGTGGAATGTCTACGAGACCTTCACCCAGCCGGGCATTATTTCCCGTCAGTTGGCCCAGATGCCCGATGGCCGCAATTACCTGTGGATCTCCCGCGCGGTACAGCACCATCAAGGCCGCTTTGGCGATACCAATAAGCTTTTCGCCATTGGCCTGGGCTGCGAGGCTCGCCACGCCGACCGCACCGTCTACGCAGAAGGTCTCGACCTCAAAGATCTCTCTTCTGCTACCCCTATCGGCTCCGGTTGCCGCACCTGCCCGCGCGAGAATTGTGCGCAGCGCGCCTTCCCACCCATTAACGAGGTCATCAGCATCGATGCCCACCGCTCAGCGGTGGCACCGTACTAGTTACACATCACCACGACGAGCCTTTTCGGGGGCGTAGACATACAAAACGGCACCGCGGTCCCTTTGCCCGGTGGGCGGGGGACGGCGCGGTGCCGTGGGTGTTGCGCTCAAGGCGACGTCGCCAAGCGCCCCTGCTTAGAGGTTAATCATGTGGCCGCCGATGCCCTCGGCAGCTTCCTTCATGGCCTCAGAGAGGGTCGGGTGGGTGTGAACGTTGCGGCCGATTTCCTCAGCGGTGAGGTCGAAGCGCTGCGCCAAGGTCAGCTCCGGCAGCAGCTCGGAGACATTGGAGCCGACCATGTGGCCGCCGATGAGCTCGCCATACTCGCCATCCGCAATGAGCTTGACAAAGCCCGCGGTCTCGTTGAGACCGGCAGCCTTGCCGTTGGCGGAGAACGGGAAGGTAGCGACCTTGATATCGCGGTCCGCGAACTTCTCCTTTGCGGCCTCTTCGGTGTAGCCGAAGGAAGCGACCTGCGGGTTGCAGAAGGTAGCGCGCGGCATGTTCATGTAGTCACCCAGAAGCTGGGTCTCCACGCCGGCGATGGTCTCTGCGGCGACAACGCCCTGTGCCTCAGCAACGTGTGCGAGCTGCAGCTTCGCGGTGACGTCACCGATGGCGTAGATGTGGTCCACGTTGGTGCGCATGGTGTCATCGATGGCGATGGCGCCGCGCTCGGTGAGCTCAACGCCGGTGTTCTCCAGGCCGAAGCCCTCGGTACGTGGGGCGAAGCCGATGGAAATCATGGCGCGGTCCACGGTGAGGGTGTCCTGCTTGGAGCCATCCTTGGACTCGACCTCAACGGTGACATTATCGCCGTTGTCCTTCACGGAGGTGGTCTTGTAGCCGGTCAGCAGCTTGACGCCGAGCTTCTTGTACTCCTTGGCAATGGCCTTGGAGACGTCCTTGTCCTCGTTCGGCAGGACGCGGTCCATGAACTCCACGATGGTGACGTCCACGCCGTAGTTGGACAGAACATAAGCAAATTCCATGCCGATGGCGCCAGCGCCGACGATAACCATGGACTTCGGGGCCTCATCGTTGAGGATCTGCTCCTCGTAGGACACGATGTTGCCGCCGAGCTCTACGCCCGGCAGGGACTTGACCACGGAGCCGGTAGCGATGATGCAGTCATCGAAGGTGACGGTCTTGCCCTTGTCATCGCCGTCAGTGATTTCAATAGTCTTCTCATCTTTGAAGGAGCCAAGGCCGTTGATCTCGGTGATCTTGTTCTTCTTCATCAGGTAATGAACGCCCTTGACGATGCCCGCGGAAACCTTGCGGGAACGCTTGTGGGCTACACCGAAGTCGAAGGAAACATCGCCGGAGATGCCGAAGTCCTTTGCTTCATGGTTGAAGGTGTGGGCAACCTCAGCGTTCTTCAGCAGTGCCTTGGAAGGGATGCAGCCTACGTTGAGGCAGACACCACCCCAGTACTGCTTCTCGATTACGGCAACTTTCTTACCAAGCTGAGCTGCACGGATGGCGGCCACGTAGCCGCCAGGGCCCGCGCCGAGTACTACTACGTCATAATGTTCATTAGTCACGCCCTACAGGATACGTAACTTTCCCCTCCATGTCGCGCATTGGGTCACACTCTTTTGCCCGTGTACCCCACGCTTCGGGGGTAAAACGCACAAAGGCCCTGCACGGTGACGTCGGCAAGCGCGCGACGTCGTGCAGGGCTATGGGCTCGGTATTTTAGAACAGGCCGAGAGCCAGGGCAGCGTTGGAGGACATGGAGGAACCCATATGCAGGAACTGGCCCAGAACTTCGTTGATGGATACGAGGATGGAATCGAAAACGTTCATTTTTCTTCTTTCTGTTTTTGCCTAGAGCGAGGGATGGGCCCGCGGATGGGACCGCACTATTCACACGTTTAGAACTAACGGGAATTGTAGCGCCGCCGTTACATGAGCGCTGGGTTAGCGCTGCGTTCAGAATTATGACACACAAACCACATGCGTCACAGGTTTTGCTACATTAAAAGGGCTATTAAGGCATAGAGTCTTGCTAACACTCCCGCTATGCGGAACGATACCTACTGAGAAGATTCTCTTAACTCGAGGAAGCTAAAAATATGCATACTTTGCGCTCTATCGGCTCCAGCGTCGCAGGCATCGCCATCGCGGCAGGAGTCCTCTCCGCCCCTATCGCCTCCGCCGTCGAGCCGGCCAAGATTCAGGGGGACGCCACCCCATCCACCATCCGCGAGGTAAACCTCACTGACTCGGCAGATCCGGAAAATATCAACTACGCCATCACCACCGAGGGCGAAAACCGCGTGGTAGATATTGCCGGACTAAAGGACAAGGACAAGTGGAAGGGTTATGCCTTCGGCCACAAGAGCGCCCAGGGCAACCACTACGGCAACCACGTCAAGGTCATGACGGCTACCTCCGCCGCCATGGGTGGCCGCGAGGTCCCGCTTGCGGTCATCTCCCCAGACGGCAACTTTGAAAAGAAGCGCCCCACCCTGTACCTACTCAACGGCGCGGGCGGCGCTGAGCAGGGCATGGACTGGATCACCGCCACCGCGAAGCGCGACGTCAACCCAGAGCAAGAGGGCGTGCAGGACATGGTGGATTTCTACACGTCCAAGGACGTCAATGTGGTCATCCCACAGGCCGGTGCCTTCTCCTACTACACTGACTGGGTTTCTACGCCGGATGCCGGCTACCTCAAGGGCCCACAGAAGTGGGAGACCTTCCTGACCAAGGAGCTGCCAGGCGCTCTAGAGGATCATATCGGAGGCAATGGCAAGCGCGGCATCGCTGGCATGTCCATGGCCGCTACCTCCTCCCTGCTGCTGGCGGAGCACAACCCGGGCTTCTACAACGCGGTGGGCTCCTTCTCCGGCTGCGCGGCTACCTCTCGCCCGCTGCCGCGCCTGTACACCCAGCTGACTGTCAACCGCGGCGGCGGCTCGGCCGATCAGATGTGGGGCGCTATGGGCAGTGAGTACAACGTGTACAACGACGCATTGGTCAATGCCACCCCGAAGAATTTGGGCCCATCCGAGACCTACGTCTCCGTGAATAGCGGTTTGGGCGGTGCCAATGACTGGGGCGCTAAGGGATCGTCCACCCTCATCGTGGAGGGCGGCGTCATCGAGGCTGCTATGAGCTCCTGCACCCACGATCTCAAGGCCAAGATGGATTCCCAGGGCATGAAGGCGGATTGGAACTTCCGCAATACCGGCACCCACTCCTGGCCGGGCTGGCGCGATGACATCTTCTCCTCGTGGAAGACCTTCGAGCGTGGCTTTAACAAGGACGCCGCAGAAGCTCCGGCCGAGCCGGAAGTAAAGCCCAACGAGCTTTCCATCGATGCGCCGCAGGCTCAGGAAAATGCGCAGATCAAGGACGCCCCGAGCGCCGCTGACCAGTCCCCTGATAAGGACTTCGTCGAGGGCAAGGAAGCCGAAGCTCCAGAGGCTGCCGGCGCTGCGGAATAAGTAGCGCAGAAGTATAATCAACGAGTTCATTAACTACAGGAAAGAAGCACAATGAAGCGTCTTAGCTCCATCCTGGCCGCCACCGCAGTGTGCGCAGGCTTGGCTAGCGCCCCGATGGCGGGCGCCGCACAGCTCACCCCGCAGCAGGTAGCAGGCAACGCCGCCCAGTCCACCCTGGCCCCACTAGAGGTCACCCCGGAGTTGGAGCAGCAGACCTGGTACCAGAAGTACAAGGACGATCCGCGCGTCGATAAGCTGCAGGCCACCTCCCCGGCTATGAACGGCCGCAAGATTCCGCTGGCTGTCATTCGCGCGACGGATGAGAACCGCCCGACCATCTACCTGCTTAATGGCGCAGGCGGCGCGGAGCAGGACATGGACTGGCTGAAGCTTTCCGATGCCGTGGATTTTTACCACTCCAAGAACGTCAACGTGGTCATCCCGCAGGCTGGTGCCTTCTCCTACTACACCGACTGGGTATCCGAGCCGAACTCCCAGTATCTTAAGGGCCCGCAGAAGTGGGAAACCTTCCTCACCAAGGAACTGCCGGGCGCTATCGAGGGACACATCAAGGCCGATAACCACCGCGCCATCGCGGGTATGTCCATGTCCGCTACCTCCTCCCTGCTACTGGCGGAGCATAACCAAGGCTTCTATGACGCCGTTGGTTCCTACGCCGGCTGTGCGGCTACCGCCTATCCGGTAGAGCACAAGGCCGTTGAGCTCACCGTTAACCGCGGTGGCGCTTCCGCAGAGCAGATGTGGGGCCCCTTCGGTTCCCCCACCAACCGCTATAACGATGCGATGATGAACCACGAGAAGCTGCACGGCACGGAGCTGTACATCTCCTCCGGTTCCGGTCTGGCCGGCAAGGAGGATACCTTCTCCTATCACGTGGCTCAGGGCACGAACCCTGCGGCGGCCGCGGCAGGCTCCGCTGTCCTGCAGGGTGAGGGCGGTGCCATCGAAGCTGGCGTGAACTACTGCACCCACAACTTCAAGGCCAAGTTGGACCAGGCTGGCATCCCGGCTACCTATAACTTCCGCAATACCGGCACCCACTCCTGGCCGCACTGGATTGCGGACCTCAAGGATTCTTGGCCGGTCTTCGAGCGCGCTTTCAATAAATAAGCTCGTTTCTTTCCGCGGCTAAAAGGGCGGTAGGCTTGCAGCATTATGAAGTTGCTTCCTACCGCCCTTTCGCGTACCCACACTGACCCTTATACCGGCGTGGATTTTAACCTCGGATTTGAGGTGTCCCACTACACGCTGGATCTGACCTACCGCGTGGAGCCCAACTTGCTCCACGGCGAGGCCGTTTTAGCAATCCGAGCGACCGCCGATTTAACGTCTTTGACCTTGGATTTGGGCGGGGCGATGGTGGCCCGTCGCGTGACCGCGAAGGGTGCACCGCGGGTGGCAAAGTTCCGCCAGTCTTCCGGTAAGTTGCGTCTTCGTTTCGCTGCAGAAATCGCCGCCTGTACGGAGTTTGAGCTGGTTATTCGCTATGGCGGTAGCCCTCGCCCCATCCGCACCACCTGGGGCGAGATTGGTTGGGAAGAAACCGAGTCCGGCTCGCTGGTAGCCAGCCAGCCCAATGGCGCGCCGAGCTGGTTCCCCTGCGACGATACACCGTCTGAAAAGGCGCTCTATGACATCATCATTACGGCCGATGATCCCTTTATCGTTGTGTCTAATGGCGACCTCGTCTCCCGCAGGGCGGGCGGCTCCACCACGCGCTGGCATTACCGTACCCGCCAGCCCATGGCCACCTACCTGGCTACGGTGCAGGTAGGTGAGTTTTCCAGCTTTGCCTTGGGCCCTTCCACTCGGGCTTGGGCTCCAGCCACGCTGCGCGAGCGGGTGCTGAATGAATTTGCCCAGCAGCAGGAGATGGTGGACTTCTTTACCTCCATTTATGGCCCCTACCCGTTTGCGGATTACCAGGTGGTCATCACGGAAGATGAGTTGGAGATTCCGCTCGAAGCGCAGGGGCTTTCTATCTTTGGATCCAACCATGTGAAGGGAGACCACGCCTTCGAGCGCCTTATCGCGCATGAGCTTTCCCACCAGTGGTTTGGCAATTCCGTGGGCCTAGGCGAGTGGAAGGATATCTGGCTCAATGAGGGCTTTGCCTGCTACAGCGAGTGGTTATGGGCCGAGCACAAGGGCGAGACCACCGCGCGCGAGGCAGCACGGTCCCACTACAACGTCCTAGGCCGCAAGGCGCAGAACCTCACCGTTTCCGATCCGGGTGCGCGCGATATGTTCGATGACCGCGTGTATAAGCGCGGTGCTTTGACCGTGCACGCCATTCACCGCCTGCTTGGCGACGCCTTCTTTAGCACCCTCCGCAGCTACCTCACCGAGCACCAGCATTCGGTGGTGGAGCCTTCCATGTTGCTAAATTCCTTCCGCGCCGCCGCTCCTGATGCCGCGCTTTTCGACGCCACCGTAGACGCTTGGCTCAACCACACGGCCCTTCCTTCATTCCCGAGTTAGTGGTTTTGGCCCTGCGTTTGTTTGGGGATTGTCTAATCTATTGACCAATCCCTTCTTTCCTGTTGACGGGGTGTTTTATCTAGGTAGAATAGAACATGTAAACGAACAGGAGGGGAGGGATTATGCAGACCACCAAGCACGCGGAGATAGACTCCGCCATCGCCCAAGTTGCCGCCGGGTTAACCCAACTGCGCGCCCTCATGCAGGATCCCTCCGACCTCTCTTTCGAGCTTCTTCACCCTCATTTCGAGCACTTGGAAAGGGCCCTGGGCAACAAGGCCGCTATTGACGCTGCCTTCGCCTTCATCGCGGAGCGCGATGACGCCGGCCGCCGCGTGGGCTCCTCCAAGGCCAAGGACTACCTGACCGCCCGCCTAGGTCTTAGCGAGTCCGAAGCCGCCGCCCGTCTGCGCAATGGGCGCAACCTATTTGCCCCTATCCCCGAACCGGAGCCCACTCCCCCACCTGCTGATCCCGATGCTGATGACGCCACACGCGCACAGGCCGAGGAAGAAGCCCGCCGCCGCGCCGACCGCGAGCGCCGCGAAGAGGAAAAGCGCCGCAAGAAGCTTTTCGAAGAAGAGCCTATCCCTGAGCGCATCCTTAACCTCATCGAGAATGAGCTGCGCAGCCTCAGCAAGTACGCCATCCCCGGCCCAAGCGAGCTGCGCAACCAGGCCCTCGAGCAGGCCAAGCGCCGCTCCTTCGATTCCTTACGCGAGTGGCTGCGTAAGGCAGTTCGCAAGGCGAATAAGCACGCCCTCAATCCTGCCGGCGAGCCCGATCCGCACGCCGCTACCCGCAAGCGGCGCTTTAGCATCTCCCGCCAAGATGCTGACGGCGGTGTGCATATCTCCGGATACCTCGACGCCTCCGCGGCCGCCATCCTTGCCAGTGCCTTTGCTCCCGCCAAAAATAAAGGCAGCGCCGATTTCAGCGCCGAGGATGATACCCGCACTTATGCCCAGCGCATGGCGGACCAATTGACCGCTGCCTTGTCGAGCTACCTTTCTGCCACCCAAAAGGACTCAGCGGGCCTTGGTTCTTTCTTCGTCGCCACCACCTTGGAAGAACTGGAGGCGATGGGCGGCGATACCCGCTTCGCCACCAGCACCGGCATCGAGCTTTCTCCGCTCGATCTCCTCCGCTTGGGTGCCGCGCAGCACGATTTCTTCTGTGCGGTGGATGAGAAGGGCTTTCCCCTCGAACTTGGCCGCACCAAACGCACCGCGTCCCTCTGGCAGAAGCTCGCCCTCGCGGCCTCCGAGCTTGTCTGCACCCACCCCGAGTGCCACCGCCCCTGGCAGGACTGCGATGTCCACCATCTGCAGGCTTGGTCTCACGGTGGCGCCACCGACCTCAAGAACCTCACGCTGCTGTGCCGGCGCCACCACGTAGACAATAACGACTACCGCGATGGCCGCAACGGAATGGGTCACGCCGAGCGAGACCCCGCCACCGGCCGGGTAGGCTACCGGGCCGCGCACGCGAGCGGGCTATCGCCCACAGTAGAGGTCAACGACCACCCCGCCGCGGAACAAGCCCCGGGACGCAGGCTCACGGATCCGCCCTCGCCACCACCGTCTCCCCCGGGCGCGGCCTGACCTCTTGCGCGCGGGCCCGCGGCCTGCCACAGCAGCCCGTCCGACTGCCCTACACTGGATAACCATGCAAACGATGCTCGTCACTGGCGGCGCCGGTTTTATCGGCGCCAATTTCGTGCGCCTCATGCGCCAGGCGCGCCCCGATACCCGCGTTACGGTGCTTGACAAGCTCACTTACGCTGGAAACCGCGCCAACCTCGCCGATCTGGATATTGACTTCGTCGAGGGTGATATCGCCGATTCTGCGACGGTAGAACCGCTCGTCGCTGCCGCCGATGTAGTAGTTCACTTCGCCGCCGAATCCCATAACGACAATTCTTTGCGTGACCCTTCCCGATTCCTCCACACGAATATCGTGGGCACGTTCACGCTGTTGGAGGCGTGCCGGAAGCACGATACCCGCTTCCACCATGTCTCCACCGACGAGGTTTTCGGTGATCTCGAGATTGGGGCAGAAACCAAGTTTGACGAGAACACCGCCTACGCCCCCTCCAGCCCGTACTCCGCCACCAAGGCAGGTTCTGACCACCTCGTGCGCGCATGGGTGCGTTCTTTTGGGCTGCGCGCCACCATCTCGAATTGCTCCAATAATTATGGGCCGTATCAGCACATCGAGAAGTTCATTCCCCGCCAGATCACCAATATTCTCTCCGGCCGCACGCCCAAGCTTTATGGGACGGGCGAGCAGGTCCGCGATTGGATTCATGTCGATGACCACAACGAGGCAGTGCTCGCCATCCTAGAGCGCGGCCGGATTGGAGAGACCTACGCTATCGGCGCGGATCAGCCAGATATCAGCAATAAGCAGGTCATCGAGCTTATCTGCGAGATCATGGGCCACACCCGCGATGGACGCGCGCTCTATGAGCACGTGGCGGACCGCCCCGGCCATGATCAGCGCTATGCCATGGATGCCACCAAGCTTCGCCGCGAGCTGGGCTGGGCCCCGCGGTTTACGGATATCCGCGCCGGCCTCGAAGACACCATCGCGTGGTACCGCGATAACGAAGACTGGTGGAAGCCCGAGAAAGAAGACGTAGAGACCCGCTACAAGCAGCAAGGACAGTAGACATGCACATAACTGAAACCGCCATCGCGGGACTACTCATCATCGACCTCGACGTGCACGGGGACAATCGCGGCTGGTTCAAAGAAAATTGGCAGCGGGAAAAGCTCACCGGTCTCGCGCCCGAACTCGCGAGCTTTCAGCCGGTGCAGAACAATATTTCCTTCAACCACGCCGGCGCTACCCGCGGGCTGCACGCCGAACCTTGGGACAAACTCATCTCGGTGGCGCAGGGCAAGATTTTTGGTGCGTGGTGCGACCTGCGCGAGGGGTCGGAGAGCTTCGGCGAGGTTATTACCCACGAGATTGGGCCGGAGACGGCGGTGTTTGTGCCGCGAGGCGTCGCCAATGGCTTTCAAGCGCTGGAGGATACCTCTTATAGTTACCTGGTCAATGAGCACTGGTCTGCCGAGGCGCGCTATGCCGCGGTGAACCTCGACATCGTGGACTGGCCACTAGAGCCCACCGAGATTTCGGAGAAAGACAAGCAGCACCACAGCCTCGAAGAGGTGAGCCCGATGCCCGCCCGGCGCATCCTCGTCACGGGTGCGAATGGGCAGTTGGGGAGGGCGCTGAAGCGCCTGCTTGGCGACGCCGAATTCTGCTCCCACGCCGACTTCGACATCACCAATCCGCCGGAGCGAAATTGGAAGCAGTACTCGACCATCATTAATTGCGCGGCGTACAACGACGTCAACGGCGCCGAAAACGACCGCGCCGCTGCCTGGGCCGTCAACGCGGAAGGGCCGGCAAAGCTGGCACGCATCGCCGCAGAAAACCAGATCACGCTGGTGCATGTCTCGAGCGACTATATCTTCGATGGGGCGAACGAAGTCCACACCGAGGCGGAGTTGCCGTCGCCGCTCAGTGCGTACGGGGCATCGAAAGCCGCGGGTGATACCGCAGCACAGACCGCGCCGCAGCACTACGTCATTCGCACCTCGTGGGTCTTTGGCGATGGGGAAAATTTCATGTCCACCATGCGCCGGCTGGCTAATAAGGGCGTGGAGCCGAAGGTCATCCATGACCAGCGTGGCCGCCCCACGTTTGCCGAGGACCTAGCCAAGGGCATCGTGCACCTGCTCAAGTCCGACGCGGACTACGGCGTGTATAACCTATCCAATTCGGGCGATACCGTGGGCCGCGATGAGATTGCCATGGCGGTATTCATCGGGCTCGGCCACGATCCGTCCGAGGTCACGCCAGTGACGACCGAGCAGTACCGCGAAATCGCGGGACCGGAGGCGCCGCGGCCCAAGGAATCGACGTTTGCGCTGGATAAAGTCGAGGCCACCGGTTTCAAGCCGCAGAATTGGCGCGCCGCCCTGGCCCTGTACCTAGCGCTCTACCCGGAGGATTAAATGAAGGGCATCATCTTAGCCGGCGGTTCCGGCACGCGGCTCTACCCGATTACCAAGGGCATCTCGAAGCAGCTCATGCCCATCTATGACAAGCCGATGATTTACTATCCGCTGACCACGCTCATCCAGGCGGGGATTCGGGAAATCCTCATCATCACCACCCCGGAGGATGCGGGTGCCTTCCAACGCCTCTTTGGTGACGGCTCCCAGCTCGGACTCATGATCGATTATGCGGTCCAGCCGCGGCCGGAGGGGCTCGCGCAGGCCTTCTTGATTGGCGAGGATTTCATTGGCGATGACAGCGTCGCACTGGTGCTCGGCGATAATATCTTCCACGGCTTCGGCGGCGAGCTCACCCACTGCCAGGATCCGGAGGGTGGCATCATTTTTGCTTACGAGGTCTCGGATCCGCAGCGCTACGGCGTGGTGGAATTCGATGCTGCGGGGCATGCGCTCAGCATCGAAGAGAAGCCGGAGGTCCCGCGCTCAAACCACGCGGTGGTGGGCTTGTATTTCTATGACAACTCCGTCGTGGACATTGCCAAGGGCATCCAGCCCAGCGGCCGCGGCGAGCTGGAAATCACGGCGGTTAACGAGGAATACCTGCGCCGCGGCGAGCTGAATGTCCAGCGCCTGCACCGCGGTAGCGTCTGGCTCGATACCGGCACGGTGGACTCCATGAGCGAGGCTTCTGCCTATGTTGAGGTGATGCAAAAGCGCACCGGGATCGTTATCGGATCGCCCGAGGTTGCTGCCTATGAGGCGGGCTTTATCGACCGCGCCCAGCTAGAAGCACTCGCCGAGCCGCTGCTTAAGTCCGGCTACGGCGAGTACCTGCGGGCGTACTAACGGCTAGTAACCGCGCTCGATGTATTCGTCGAGGCGTGCGGCTTCGGCACCCACCGTGGTGGCGTCGCCATGCCCCGGCAGGACCTTGGTGTCCTCCGGCAGGGTGAAGACCACGTTCTTCAGCGACTCGATGATCACATCGAAGTCGGAGTACTTGCGGCCAGTGGCACCAGGGCCGCCATTGAAGAGCGTATCGCCCGACAGCAGCGTCTCGCCCACGTGCAGCACCACGCAGCCCGGCGAGTGACCAGGGGTGTGGTAGACCGTGATTTTCTCGCCGCCGATATCGAATTGACCGCGATCCGCCAGCGGCGTATACGGGGCATCGCCATTGGACTCCTGCCACAGCATGTCATCGTCCGGGTGCAGATAAACCTCGGTATCGAAGCGCTTGGCGGCCTCGGGGGCGAGCTCGCAGTGGTCATTGTGCGCGTGGGTGAGCAGGATGCCTTCCACGTGGCGATCGCCTACCAGCTCCGCTACGGCATCGAGATCGTGAGAGGGATCCACCACATAAACATTGGAGTCATCGCCCACGACGTAGACGTTATTATCCACGTCCCACTCGCCGCCGTCGAGGCGGAACTTGCCAGAAGTAACCGTGCTATCGATGCGCATTAGAACTCCACCACCGAACGCAGGACCTTGCCGGACTTCATGGTGGCGAAGGCCTGCTCGACGTCGTCAAGCGCAATGCGCTCGGAAACGAACTTTTCTAGCGGGAAATTGCCGGCCTTGGATAGCGCTACATAAGCGGGGAAATCGCGCTCCGGGAGGCAATCGCCGTACCACGCTGGCTTGATGGAACCGCCGCGGCCGTAGAGGTCGATGGCGGGAATGTCCACGTGGTCGGTGAGGTTTGGCACGCCCACCATGACCATGCGGCCGGCGTGGTCGCGGGAGTAGAAGGCCTGGCGCCAGGTGGGCTGGATACCCACGGCGTCGATGGAAACATCGGTACCGAAGCCGCCGGTGAGCTCGCGGACGGCGTCGATGACTTCCTGTTCCGACAGGTCCTTGGAGCAGATAGTATCGGTCGCGCCGAATTCGCGGGCGGTTTCCAGCTTGGATTCGTCAATGTCCACGGCGATGATCTTTGCCGCGGCCGCCAGCTTGGCGCCTGCAATGGCGGCCATGCCCACGCCGCCGCAGCCGAAGACGGCAACGGACTCGCCGAGCTGGATGTCACCGGTATTCACGGCTGCGCCGAGGCCCGCCATGATGCCGCAGCCCAACAAGCCTGCAGCGGCTGGGTCAGTGTCTTCCACCTTGGTGCACTGGCCCTCGTGGACCAGGGTCTTTTCCGCGAAGGAACCGATGCCCAGCGCAGGAGTGAGCTCGGTGCCGTCCTCGAGGGTCATCTTCTTCGAGGCGTTGTGGGTATTGAAGCAGTACTTTGGCTCGCCCTTCTTGCAAGCGCGGCACTCGCCGCATACGGCGCGCCAATTCAAAATGACGAAGTCGCCCTCCTCCACGTGGGTGACCGCAGAACCTACGGTCTCCACCACGCCTGCGGCCTCGTGGCCGAGCAGGAACGGGAAGGCGTCTTCAATATCGCCATCGCGGTAAGCAAGGTCGGTGTGGCATACGCCGCAGGCCTGCACGCGCACGATGACGTCATTAGGGCCGGGGTCGGGGACAACAATATTGACGGTTTCGACTTCCGCGCCCTTGGAACGGGCAATAACAGCTTTTACAGTCATGCGCCCGAGCATACCGATATTTTCAAAATCGGCACATTAATGAAAATATTTTTTAAGAGCGAGCGATGACGTTGGCCGTATGCTCGTGGCCGCGCTGGTTCATGTGGATGGGCAGGTTGCCGTCGCCTGCGCTAAAGTCCACTAGACCAGCCCACATGCGCTGGTTTGCATCGGCGCACATGCCGTTATTGCGGGTGGAAGGTTTCATATCCAAGAACTGCACGCCGGTGCGTGCCGCCAGGTCCACCTGCATCCACTGTGCCTTATTCTCAAAGTCCTGGATTGGCGGCAGGAAGGTGGAATCGGCCGGGCGCGGGCCGAAGTGGAAGAGGCAGTAGTACGGGCCAGAACCGATAGTGGGGTAGCCAACGATCTGCACGCGCGCATTCGGAGCCGCACGCTTAATGCGCTCAATCTGCGGTGCGGTATGGTCCGCGAACTGCTTGCGAATCTGCGACAGGTTGAGCTCGCGGTGGTTATAGGTGTCATTGAAACCGGTAGTGATTACCACACGGTTGGTAGCCGGAGTCAGCGCGCCGGTACGGATGGCCGCATCCACCTGCTGGAAAATCTGCGGGCCGCGGGACATGGACACGGCGCCGGAGCAGGAGAAGTCCCGCACCGGAAGGCGCAGCTTGGCACCGGCACGCTTGGCGTAGTTATTGGAGGTCGGGCAATCCACGCCCACACCCTTAGAGGGATCGTAACGGTGGGCGAAGTAGGAGCCGGCATCTGGATCCGCGAGGACGGAATCGCCGAAGGCTACTAGGTTGCGCTCCGCGGCGGTGGCCTGCGGCGCGACTGCCACGCCTACGACGGCCAGCGCGGACGCCACCACGGAGAGGACTTTGAGCTGCAGAGATTTCATGAGATCCTTTTCTAGAAACACCAGTAACTTCAGGTAACTGTAGTCACTTCTGTAATTTCGAGTTGGCGGCTACACCGCGCGCCTCTCTCACGAGATCGTCCATGGTTACCTTTTTGTTATCTTCGCTTTTTGGAGCTACCCCAACCGTGAATTTTTCTGATTTCACATTCCACGCTGCAGCCCTCGGCCGGTTCGTGCCGGCGCTTCTTAACGCCGGACTCATCAGCCACCAAGGCGGCGCGAAGGCCCAGCTCAACCTGCTGCCGAACCTGGCCCGCTACCGCTTTACCACCGCACGCGAGATCGAGCAGGGCTACCTTGCCTGTCCGGAGCGCTTGGCGCTTATCGACGACGACGGCACCCTCACCTACCGCCAGCTGCGCACCCACACGCAGGGCTTCGCCCGCTACCTCCGCTCGCTGGACCTGCCCGAGATTCGCCTCGGCGTCATGGCGCGCAACGGCCGCGGCATCATCATTCCGCTCGGCGCCAAGGGCTATGTGGGCGCTTCTATTTACCTGCTCAACGTAGGCTCCTCCCCGGAGCAGCTGGCCGGCTGCATTGAGGAAAACGGCATCAATGTGCTCGTCGTGGATGATGAATTCATCGACCGCGTGGACACCGATATCCCCGTAATCATCGCGCACGATACCGGGGCTAGCGAGCTGCCGAAGTTAGACAAGATTGTGAAGAATCCACCGGCCGTGGAGCTGCCGCGCTTCCCCAAGCACGGCCCGATCGTGCTCATGTCCTCCGGCACCACCGGCATTCCGAAGGGCATTGTGCGGCCGGAACCGACCCTGCCGGTAGTGCTGGCCTCCATCGTGGATACCATTCCATGGCGCGCCGACCAGCGCCTGCAGATCACCGCCTCCATCTTCCACACCTGGGGATGGGCCTGCATCAATATCGCACTCGGACTGCGCAATACCATCGTCACCCGCCGCGTATTCGACGCGGAGCAGGTGCTTGACGATGTCCAGCGCTACCGCCTCGATGGCATGATTTCCTCCCCCATCTTCTTTAAGCGCCTAGTGGAGCGGGACCCAGCCGGTGAGTTCGATACCTCGAGCCTGAAATTCATCGCCTCGGCCGGCAATGCGCTGACTCCGGAGGTGGTCAAGGAGACCAATGAGCGCTTCGGCGCCATCCTATGCAACGTATACGGATCCACTGAGCTCGCGCTCGCGACGACCGCCACCATGGATCAGGTGGCCGCCAACCCCACCATCGCCGGGCGCGTGGCCTCGGGCACGAAGCTGCGCATCCTCGATAAGGAGGGCCACCCGGTTCCGCGCGGCGAGGTGGGAGAGATCTACCTGACCAACTCCACTGCGATGACCGGCTATACCAACCCGAACCTGCGGCTCAATAAGGTGGACGGGCTCATTTCCATCGGCGATTTGGGCTACATCGATGAGCACGACTTCCTGCACGTGGTCGGCCGCGCCGATGACATGATCATTGTCGGCGGCGAAAACGTCCACCCGCAGTCCATCACCGAGGTCCTCGAGGCCATGCCCGGCATCCACGAGGTCCATGCCGGTGGCGTGGAGGATAGCGAGACCTTCCAGCGCATCGCCGTGTGGGCGGTGCCTACTGCCGACGCCACCGGAAAGGCCCTCACGGCCGACGCCATCCGCGAGTGGGTCCGCACCAAGCTCGCCGATCACTCCGTGCCGCGCGATGTGCACTTCCTATCCCAGCTGCCGCGCAACGCCACCGGCAAGGTGGTCCCGCGCCTACTGCACAACCACGGCGAGGCTTAACGCTCTGCACCCACTGCCGTGCCCACAACGGCGAAAGGCCGCAGGCTAGATAACCTGCGGCCACTGTGGAGCCGCCTGCGAGAATCGAACTCGCGACCTTTTCATTACGAGTGAAATGCTCTACCGACTGAGCTAAGGCGGCACGCTGCTTGGCATATGCCAGTGCAGCAAGAGAAAGTTTAACCTAGGGGCGCCGCGGAATAGAAATCGGCCCCGACTACGCACCCGCTTATAGGCACGCGCGACGCAGTCGGCCCACCAACCCGTCGAAGGCAATCTGCGTGCCGACGTTTTGTGTGAGCTGCTCGCGGCACAACGTGATGGCGGCCTGGCAGTCCAGCAGACCTTCCTCACTCACGCGTTGCGCTAGCTCGCCAGAAAGACCGGCGAAGTCCGGGTGGGTCAGGTCCACCTGCGCGCCAACTTTCTGCATGAGCGCATCGCGGTACACACCGGAGAGATCGATAAGAACTAAGTCCAAGTTGTCGATAACTCGGCGTTTCGCTCGCTTCTTGTGTTGGTCCTGCAGATCCTTAATGGCGGATCGGGCATCGCGCTGCGCTTTAGCCGCGCCTTTGCCCTTCGCACCTACGCCGAGGGTCTGCTCCAGCTTCGCCAGTTCGGCTTCTTCTTGTTCCTTATGCGATTCCTTCGCTTCCGAATCGACCAATTTCAGCAGCGAGGTGACCGCCTGGAAGCCTTGGGAGCCGTGGAAGACCTCTTCTGCCAGGTTGATGGCCACCGCGCGGCGCTTTTGTACCGCCGGGTCGTTGACGAGGCGTCGCGCCCTGCCGACGTGGCGGAGGGAGGTGAGGGCGGCCAAGTGGGCGTCGTGATCCGAGGCGCCCTCGCTGACCAGCTGGGCGGTAATGCTCTCTACGGACGGGGAAGGAATGTAGAGGTGGCGGCAGCGCGAGCGGAGGGTCTGGGAGAAGTCCTCGGGGGCGTCGGAAGGAGCGCACATGATGATCACTGTGCGCGCCGGCGGTTCTTCCACGGTCTTGAGCAGGGCATTCGCACCGTTATTATTGAGGCGGTCGGCATTGTTGAAGATCACTACGCGCCAGGGCGCCACCGTGGGCAGGCTCGCGGCGCGGCCGATGACCTCGCGCACCGTATCCACCGGAATGATGACTTCCTGCGGGTCCACCAGCACCAAGTCAGTATGCTGCTTCGCATCCAGCACCGCCTGGCAGGCCTCGCACCGGCCGCAGCCCGGCTCTTCCGGGTCCGTGCACATGAGTGCGGCAGCAAAATCGAGGGCGGCCAGGGATCGGCCGGAGCCCGGCGGGCCGGTAAATAGCCAGGAATGGCTCATTGCCCGCGGGTCTGCCCCCGGCATCCCCCGAGCTGCCCGAGCGGCATCCAGGATGGTGCGGGCCACGCCTGGGGTATCTGCCAATCTTTGCGCAACGCTTCCGGTATTCACTCGCCCTAGCCTACTGGTCTTACTAAAGTATGAAGACATGAACAGACTATTGCGCGGCGCACGATGGCTCATGGGAACCCAATGGCCGGTCTACGCTGCCTTAGTCCTCGGTGCGAACCTCATCGGCGCCATCGCGATCATGACATTCGTTCTCTATTTCCTTCCCATGCCGGAAATCGAGGACTTTGCCGCCGAGCTGCCGAGCTTGATGGGTGTCGCCGCGGTGTACCTCATCTTCGCCGTGATTATCGGAATTGCCGTTACCCTGCTGCTCTTCCGCCCGGTGCTGGACTGGCAGCGCAACCCAGACGAACACGATCCGAATATGGTGCGCAACCTCGTGCTGCGCATCCCCGTCTACCAATCCGCAGTAGCGGCCGCGGTATGGCTCATCGGCATCATTTTGGCCGTGGTCATTTCCGCGCGGGAGTCCGGCAGATTGGGGCTTGTCGTAGGCGTATCCGCTACCCTGGCTGGCTTGGTGGTTATCATCCTGACCTACCTGCAGGCAGAGCGCCTCGTGCGCCCGGTTGCCGCCCAGGCGGTGGCACGGCGCTTTGAGGATTCCACGCTCGAGCCACCCATCAAATACCGCCTGATATCCACCTGGCTGATGACTTCCGGCGTGCCGCTCATCGGCATCCTCCTGGTATTGATTGCCCAGCTGACCGGGCTTTTCCCGGGATCCGCCGGCGCTCTTGTTCCCGCCATCACCGCCCTGGCGCTTACCGCCCTGGCTACCGGTTTTATCGGCACCAGTTTTGCGGTGATGAGCGTCGTGGACCCGATTGTGGAGCTACAAAACGCTATCAATCGGGTGCGCCGCGGTGAGACCAATGCCGAGGTCGATATCTATGACGGATCCGAGCTAGGCGTGCTGCAGGCCGGTTTTAATGAAATGATGCGTGGCCTGCGGGAGCGCAACCGCGTGCGCGATATTTTCGGCCGCTACGTCGGCAGCGAGGTGGCCCAACGTGCGCTGGAGGAGCGCCCAGAATTAGGCGGAGAGGACCGCAAAGTAGCGGTGCTTTTTATTGACGTCATCGGTTCCACCACGTTTGCCGTTAACCACTCCCCCGAAGAAGTTGTGGAGGAGCTCAATAAGTTCTTCGAGCACGTCGTCAAGGTGGTACACCGCAATAAAGGAATTATTAATAAATTCCAGGGCGATGCAGCCCTCGCAGTTTTTGGCGCTCCCCTCAACGTTTATGATTCCACCTCCATGGCTCTGCAGGCCGCCCGCGATCTGCGCAGTGAATTGCGCGGACTCGAGTTGCAAGCCGGCATCGGCGTGGCCGCGGGGCACGTTGTCGCCGGGCACATCGGCGGCGCCGATCGCTTTGAATATACCGTCATCGGTGATGCCGTCAACGAGGCCGCGCGCCTGACCGAGCTGGCCAAGGACACCCCGGGCCAAGTATTGACCAACGCCGCCACGCTCAAAACCGCTAACGAGGCCGAGCAGGCCCGCTGGACTATGATGAAATCCATTGAGCTGCGCGGCCGTCACCGCATGACCCAGCTGGCTCGCCCTATCCGCGCTACCCTGGCAGAACGTTCCGAGGTATAAAGAGGTTTTTAAGTGAGCTCAGCTCCCCGGCCCCGCATGATCGTGCCCGATGTGGCGCGCGGCATGGCCCTTCTAGGCATCGCCATGGCCAATATGACCACGGCGTGGATCATCACCACCGACCGGCCAGCAAGTTATTTCGGCGGCATCATCGATGGCAGCGTGTGGGATAAGGCGGCCGTCGTCTTCGCCGCCTTCTTTGTTCACAACCGCGGCCTGCCCATGTTTTCTACACTGCTGGGCTTTGGCGTGGGGCTCATCGCGCTGAGCCTGTGGCGGCGCGGGTTTCCGGTGCAGGGGGCGCGCAGGGTCATCGCCAAGCGCTATGCCTTCTTGGCAGTGATGGGAGCGGCGCACATGGTGCTGCTGTTTTGGGGCGACATCATGTTCTTCTATGGCGTGGCCGGAATCGTGATTGCATTCCTGCTGCGCAAGCGGGATTCCTCCCTCATGCGCGTGGCCTATATTCTATTCGCACTATGCGCGCTGGGCGGGATTGTGGCCTTCATTTCCGGCGCGCTGGATCCCCTCGGCGTGGTGGCCACGGAGGGCATCGGCACCATCGAGTCCTACCCCGATTTGCTGCTCAGCCAGCTTGTCACCCTAGGCAGCCAGGCCTTGGCCACGCCGATCATTTTATTGATGTACCTGCCCGTCATGCTGGTGGGCTTTGTGTGGGCGCGCCAAGGCGTGCTTGCCGACGTCCCCTCTCACCGCCCCACCCTCCTGCGCTGGGTGGCCGTCGCGGTGATCATTACCGTGGTTATCGGTACCTTGTGGTCTCTGAGCACGCTTGGGGTCATCGAGCAGCGCTGGGCGAATGCGGCCAATAATGCCAACTCTTTCCTCGGCGTCTTCACTGGCCCCGGTATCCTGGCCGGACTCGCGTTGGTGCTGCAGCCAGTACAGGAGCGACTTTCGGCCGGCGCACCGCTGCCCGCAGTATTATGGCCCTTTGCGGCGCTGGGCAAGCGCTCCATGAGCGGCTATGTGGGGCAGTCCATCCTCTTTTTCTGCCTCGTGCACCCGTTTATGCTGAACTTCGGTCACGAGCTGGGCGCCTTCGGCCAAGCGGCGATGGCCTTCGCGGTGTGGTTGGCCACTCTCATCTTCGCCTGCGTGCTGGAGGCCTGCGGCCGCCGCGGCCCCTTCGAGGCGGTGCACCGCCGCCTTTCCTATGGTCCGACGATGCAGCCGCAGTTACCGGGTGCGGTGAAGGCCGTCAATCAGCAGCAGATGGCCGATAACTAGGGCGCCGGCTTCGGCCGCGCGCACTAGCCGCGCCTTGTGTTTGCGCTGCTTCAGCGCCGCACGCAAGGCCGTTAGCGCTTCGGCTGCGACGAGCAGATTGGCGCCGTGGCCGATGCCCTTACCGGCATCGGTGCGCAGCGCTGGGTCGCCCGCCAGCGCCGAGGTGGCAAGCACGGCCGCGCCGCCCACTGCCACTGCGGCGGCCGTCGGCTGGCTACGGGTAGCGGCAACGCCCGCACCCCATACGGCCGCGCGCAGGCCCCAACCTAAGGCATCGTTGCGCGCGCCGCGGCGATACAGGCTCCAGGCATAGGCGGCGTGGTTCGCCGTTACAGCCGCCACGCCCAGCGCCGAAGGACGGGTCAGGGTGCGGGCCTTTTCCACTTGGGCAATAATCCCGGCTAGGATACCGGCGCCAACGGCGGGGTCTTCGCGGACCGAGGCGAGCAGTCGTGGCTGTGCGCTGATATCGGATACGGCGCGCCGCAGGGCCGCAGCGCCTTCCTGGGTGCGGGCAAGGAAATCGTTCATGCCCGCTACCTTACGCGGTTATTTCTTGCGCGAGCCGGCCTTTACCACGTTCTTCGTGCCGGGCGATGGTTTCTTGGTTGCCTTCTTGCCGGCCTTCTTCGTGGACTTTTTGGTGGCCTTCTTAGTCGCCTTCTTCTTGGTCGTCTTCTTAGAGGACTTCTTGGTGGACTTCTTCTTGGTTTCGCCGGATGCTTCCTTGGCGCGGCGCTCGGAGAGGAGCTCGTTCGCGCGGGCGTCGGTAAGCTGCTCCGGGTCATCACCGCGGCGCAGGGAGGCATTGGTAGTGCCGTCGGTGACATACGGGCCGAAGCGGCCATCCTTGACGGTCATGGGCTTGCCGGAGACGTCATTATCGCCTAGCTGCTTGATCGGCGGCTGAGCCGCGGCGCGGCCGCGACGCTTCGGCTCGGCATAGATGCGGCGGGCCTCGTCCAAGGTGATGGTGAAGATCTGCTCTTCCTTGGCCAAAGAGCGCGAATCGGTCCCCTTCTTCAAGTACGGGCCGTAGCGGCCATTTTGGGCGGTGATCATCACGCCGTCGTCCTCGCCCACCTCGCGTGGCAGGGACAGCAGCTGGAGGGCTTCTTCGAGGGTCACCGTAGAGGGTTCCATCGAGCTAAATAGCGAGGCCGTACCCGGCTTCAGCTTGTTCTCGATGTACTCCTTGACGCGCTTTTCCTTCTGCTTCGCGGCAGTTTTGGTTTCCCAGTTCTTAGCGCGCTTGCCTTCCTCGGCGCGTTGCTTGTCTTCCTCGGCACGCTCCTTGGCGACGACCTCTTCAGCCTCACCCTCGGCCTTTTCCCGCTCATCATCGCGGACCACCTCGGTGACATACGGGCCGAAGCGGCCCTCCTTAGCCACAATCATGCGTCCATTTGCCGGGTTTTCACCCAGTTCGCGGCCGCCCTGTGGGGTGGCAAAGAGTTTTTCCGCCAGCTCCTCGTTCAAGCCGTCCGGAGTGACGGTTTCAGAGAGGTTAGCGCGCTGGTACTCGATGCTGCCGTCGTCATTGGTGCCGACGGCGCGCTCGATATACGGGCCATAGCGGCCCACACGGACGAAGACATCGCGGCCCTCGGTATCGGTGTAAAGGCGCAGGGAGTTGACCTTGCGGGCATCGATGGCTTCTAGGTTGACGTCGATAAGCGATTTCAAGCCACCGTGGCGGGCAATGGAGGCCGCCTTTTGCTCGTTGGCCTCGGCGTTGCCGAAATAAAAGCCATTGAGCCAGGCGGTGCCGTCCTCGATACCGGTAGCAATCTGGTCCAGCTCATCCTCCATAGAAGAGGTGAAGTCATAGTCGACCAGCTCGGTGAAGTTCTCCTCCAACAGTCCCACGACGGCAAAGGCAACCCACGATGGCACCAGCGCATTGCCGCGCGAGACCACATAGCCGCGGTCCTGGATGGTCTTGATAATGGACGCATACGTGGACGGGCGGCCGATACCCAAGTCCTCCATTTTCTTGACCAAGCTGGCCTCGGTATAGCGCGCCGGCGGGTTGGTGGAGTGGCCCTCGGCGGAGACCTCCTTGGCGTTCAGGGCGCGACCCTCTTCCAAATGTGGCAGGTGGGTCTCGCCCTTCTTGTCACCCTTGGCGTCATCTGCGCCATAGGCCTTCAGGAAGCCCGGGAAGGTAATGGTGCGGCCGGTGGCGGAGAATTCCACGTCATAGCTGCCATTATCCGTGGTGGCGGTGCCGGCCACGGTGACCTTCATGGAGGTTCCCTTGACATCGGCCATCTGGGAGGCGACGGTGCGCTTCCAAATCAGGTCATAGAGCTTAAACTCCTCCGCGTCCAATTGACCGGAGAGCTGGCCCGGGGTGGCGAAGGACTCGCCGGCTGGGCGAATCGCCTCGTGAGCCTCCTGGGAGTTTTTCACCTTGCGGTCATAAACACGCGGGGAATCAGAAACGTACTCTGCGCCATAGATGCTGGTGGCGGAGTTGCGCGCAGCTGATAGGCCCTGCTTGGACAGCGAAGTGGAGTCAGTACGCATATAAGTAATGTGGCCGTTTTCGTACAGGCGCTGCGCAATGCGCATGGTGCGCTCGGAGGTAAAGTGCAGGCGGCGGCCGGCCTCCTGCTGCAGCGTAGAGGTCATAAACGGCGCATAAGGCTTGCGCGTATAAGGCTTGTGCTCGACACCAGCGACCTGCATGTCCGCGCCGCTCAGTGCGGTTTCTAGCGCCTTGGCCTGCGGCTCGGTGATGACGATGACGTCTTTGCTCTTCACGTTTCCGTGGTCATCAAAGTCGCGGCCCAGGGCCACGCGCTTGCTATTGACGGCTGTGAGGCGGGCGTCGAACGTAGCGGGATTATCCGCATCCGCAGCGCCGGTATCTAGCGTGGCGGCTAGATCCCAATAATCCGCGGGGATGAACGCCATGCGCTCGCGCTCGCGCTCGACGATGACGCGGGTAGCCACCGACTGCACGCGGCCTGCAGAAAGCCGCGGCATGACCTTCTTCCACAGCACTGGGGAGACCTCGTAGCCGTAGAGGCGGTCCAGGATGCGGCGGGTTTCCTGGGCGTCGATAAGGTTGTAATCCAGATCGCGCGTATTATCCGCAGCTTCCAGGATGGCCGATTTGGTGATCTCGTTGAACACCATGCGGCGCACCGGAACCTTGGGCTTTAAGACCTCAAGCAGGTGCCAGGCGATGGCCTCGCCCTCGCGGTCGGGGTCTGTCGCGAGGTAGAGCTGATCGCACTGCTTCAGCTTGGATTTTAGGTCCGCGACTTTCTTCTTCTTATCGGGGCTCACCACATATAGCGGGGCGAAGTCGTCCTCTGGGTTCACGCCAAGGCGCGCCCAGGATTCCTTCTTATACTTAGCCGGTACGTCCGCAGCGCCGCGGGGAAGATCGCGGATGTGGCCTACGGAGGCCTCCACGATGTACTTATCTCCGAGGTAAGGCTGAATCTTCTTCGCCTTCGTCGCCGACTCGACGATCACCAAGGTCTTTCCCGGCCCGGCTGCTTCTGCCACTTCGACTTCATCCCTTTCGATGATGCGAACAATAAGGTATGCACGCTTTCAGCAATCGCCCCTAGCGTACACAGTTGATCTGTGTTTCCTTTCTCGCACCATATACGCGGTTCTGCCAAAAGGCCGTTTTCAGGGGCACTATGTACCCCCACGGAACGGGTCTATACTGGCCTACTTAGAATGCCCAGTAACTGTGAAAGCATTGTGGGGCACGATAGCACACCTAAGCCGACACCCGGGGAGGATTCATGGTCGACACAATCACTATGTGGATCGAAACCGTCATGTCCACAGAGTGGATCTACCCGCTGGTCGCCGCGCTGATCTTTGGTGACTGCTTCTTCCCCGTCCTGCCGTCAGAAATCCCGCTCAATATGGCCGGCGCCTGGTCCGGCTCGCAGGGCTTCCCCCACCTGCCCACCATGTTTTTCGTGGCGCTCATCGCCGCCATGATGGGCGATAATCTCTGTTTCCTGCTAGGCACGCGGTTCATGCCCTTGCTTAAGCGCGTGCCAAAGGGATCTAAGGCCTACGAAGGGCTGAACTGGGTCAAGCGAAATATGCGCCGCGGCGGAGGGGCCGCCATTATTATCGCCCGCTTCATCCCTTCAGCCCGCTTGTTTATGACCATCCTGCTGGGGTCCATGAGGTTCCCGTGGATCGTCTTTGTTTTCTTCGACACCATCGGCGTCGCCCTCTGGGCTGGCGAGGCGCTGGCCATTGGTTATCTCGGCGGCATGGCCTTTTCTAATTCGCCAGTACTCGCCGTGGTGGTCAGCATCATCGCAGCCATCATCATCGGCGTGGGCCTGCAGAAGCTGCAGAATAAGTTCACCGAGTGGTGGGATACCCGCCGCGGCTACGCGGAGACGCCGTAGCGGGGAGAACAGGCCGCCTAGATGACGGACACGGACTGGGCCTGATCACCCTTCGGGCCGGAGCCAACCTCGAAGGTGACCTGCTGATTTTCCTCTAGGGTGCGGAAGCCGCTGCCCTGAATCTCGGAGTAGTGGACGAAGATATCGCCGGCGCCATCCGCGCGCTCGATAAAGCCGTAGCCCTTTTCAGAGTTAAACCACTTAACGGTTCCTTGTGCCATGGTGTGCAGTCCTTTTCTTGCTTATCGGTGCAGCGATTCCGCACCAAGGGGGTTCGGTAAATGCGTCCTTTAGCAGTACCTTAAAGTGTAAACACCGCACCAAGACATCATTGGCCTTATATCAGTGTGACACGTTCCACGCCAAAGCGATAGACCAAACCCACAAGGGGGTAAAAATTGTCTCACCCGGAAACAGATAATCCCCTGGGAACAGAGCTCCTCGAATTCATCCAGCGCCGCCTCGATGAGTCCACTCTCACCTTTCACACCACCCTGCCCCCTCAGCGCACCCAGTATGCGCAGTGGCCGGAGTGGGTACTGCCGCAGTTGCGGGAGAAGCTGGTAGAAGGGGGCGTCGGCAAGCTGTATCGGCACCAGGCTGAACTCGCACAGGCCGCCTGGAAAGGCGAGGATGCGGTGATTGCTACCGGCACTTCTTCAGGAAAATCCCTGGGCTACCAGCTGCCCATTTTGAGCCGGCTGGCGCAGGAGCCGACCGCTTGCGCGCTGTATCTCACCCCCACTAAGGCACTGGGTTCGGATCAGCTGCAGGCGGTGCTGGAGCTGTGCCGGGGGATTCCGGCGCTCAAGGGTGTGGTGCCCGCGCCCTATGACGGCGATACGCCGCAGGAATCCCGCGCGGGTGTGCGCGATCATTCGCGGTTCATTTTTTCCAACCCGGATATGGTGCATATGTCCCTGCTGGCCGCGCATGCCCGGTGGGCGCGGCTGCTGCGGCACCTGGAATTCATCGTCATCGATGAATGCCATTCCTACCGGGGCGTATTCGGCGCCAATGTGGCGCTCGTGTTGCGGCGGCTGCTGCGCTTGTGCGCGCACTATGGCTCGCGGCCGACGGTTATCTATGCCTCGGCCACCATGAAGGACCCGGGCCGGCATGCACAGCGCCTCACCGGCCGGCCGGCCCGCGCAATTACGGAGGACACCGCCCCCACCGGTGCGCGCACCGTAGCCCTGTGGGAGCCAGGCTTCATCGAGGGCGCCGAGGGTGAGCACGGGGCGCCGGTGCGCCGCGCCGCCACCACCGAAGCGGCCGAGATGATGGCCTCTTTCATCGCCGAGGGTGCGCGCACCATGACCTTCGTGCGTTCGCGCCGCTCGGCCGAGGTGGTGGCCATGCGTGCGGCCGAGGTGCTCTCCGGTAGTTTGGGCCGGCCCGATTTTGCCCAGCGCATCGCCGCCTACCGCGCGGGTTACCTGGCCGAGGACCGCCGTGCATTAGAGCGCGCGCTTGACGACGCCTCCTTGCTCGGCGTCGCCACCACCTCCGCGCTCGAGCTGGGCATCGACGTCGGTGGGCTCGATGCCGTGGTCACGGCCGGCTTCCCGGGGACCGTCGCCAGTTTTTGGCAGCAGGCCGGGCGCGCCGGCCGCCGCGGGCAGGGCTCGCTCGTAGTACTCATCGCCCGCGATGAGCCGATGGATACCTATCTGGTCCACCATCCCGAGGCGCTGCTGGGCAAGCCGGTGGAGGCCAGCGTATTCAACCCGGCCAATCCCTATATCCTCTTCGGCCATGTCTACTGCGCTGCGGTAGAAAAACCACTGGATGATGCCACGATTGCTGCCTGGGGAGCCCAGGACGTGGTCCATCAGCTGGCCGAGTCTGGCCTGCTGCGCCACCGCGAGCGCGGGTGGTTCGCCGTACCCATTCCTGCCCACTCGCCGGAGGAACTCTCCCCGGAGACGGCGCATACCGCCGTTTCCTTGCGCGGCGGGTCAGGCGAGGAAGTGATGATCGTGGATTCTTCCGACGGCCGCCTGCTCGGCACCATCGATGCCGCTCGCGCCACCAGCCAGGTGCACCCCGGCGCGGTGTACCTGCACCAAGGCGAAAGTTTTGTCATCGAGGAACTCATCCTCAGCGATTACCTGGCGCTCGCCCGCCCCGAGGCCCCGGATTATTCGACGACCCCGCGCTCCACCACGGATATCCGCATCCTGCGCGAGGCCGATAACCTGGTCAATTATTCCCCGGGCCTGTGGGTAGCCGACGTGGAGGTAGAGGTCACCGATCTCGTCACCGGTTACCAAGTGCGGCTTGCCGATGGCACCATTGGTGACGACATCCCCCTCGATCTCCCCGAACAGCGCCTGGTTACCCGAGCCGTGGCCTATACCATCGATCCGCTGGCACTTTCCGCCATGGGCGTGACGGCCTCCGATACGCCCGGCACCCTACACGCGGCCGAGCACGCCGCCATCGGCTTACTGCCGCTTATCGCCACCTGCGACCGCTGGGATATCGGCGGCGTATCCACCGCACTGCACCCCGATACCCAGCTGCCCACCGTTTTTGTCTATGACGGCCATCCGGGCGGTGCCGGCTTTGCTGAAGAAGGCTTCCGCCGCTTCCCCGAATGGATAGAGGCCACCTTCGAGGCGGTGCGCTCGTGTCCTTGCGAATCCGGTTGCCCGTCGTGCGTGCAATCACCGAAGTGCGGCAACGGAAATAATCCGCTCAGCAAAGATGGTGCTATCAAGCTACTCGGCGCGCTGGTCACCATGACGCAGGGCTAGCCGCGCTGCCTCCTTCCGCTGGCTCACACCGGCCCGGCCTTGGCCTGGGTAGAGCGGCCGCGCACTGCCGCGGTGACGATGACGTCGCGACCGGATTCGGTGCAGGTTTCTAGGGTGGCGCCATTCAGGGCGGCGGTATCGCCCGCGGCGGTGCAGGCATCCTCGCCAGTAGCAAGTGCCCAGGCGCCAGCGACCGCAGCGAGGTCGGCGGCCACTTGCGCCTCGTGGCGTGCGGCTACGCGCGAGCCCACCGCCGCCACGATAAGCAGCAGGCTCACGATGGCGACAATGATGCCGGCCGCAGCGATGGTGGCATAGCCTTCCTCGCCCCAGCGTTGCGGCTTACTCATTTCCGCCCACCTCGGCGGGAAAGACTGCCTCGGAGCGCATGGTGCCGATGGGGGCTTCCACGCTTACCGACGCCTTCACCAGCCCACCGCTTTCCTCCACGCTGACTTGGGCATCTTCGCGCGCGGGGTGGTATTCGACGCCGATGGCATGCGCACGCGCGGCCGCACCCGCCATGTCCACAGCGGCGATATAGGATGCCAGCGTGGCAATAGCACCCACGATTCCCGCCGCGACCAAGACTAGGGAGCTTAAAGCTAAGGCGGCCTCGATGGTCACGGAGCCATCGTCATCAAATACCTTGTGCATTATTCCTCCTTTCTGCCGGCGGGAATGGTCCCGCCGGCTGGGGTTACGTAGAGCTGCTAGCTGGGGGTATTAGAGAGGGCGTCGGTTATGATGCCTTCGATGGCATCCACCACGCCGCCGCCGTTGATGACCATGTAGAGCACCCCGGCAAGCGCCGCTGCTGCTAGAGAGCCCATGGCATATTCGATGGTGCTCATCCCCTCGTCATTGCGGATGAGCTGGGGATACTTAGTAAGTGCGTGCATGATTAGTGTCCTTTCAAGTGAGGTTTAGAGAAGTTGCGCGCCCAGGCTGATTACTACGGGCGCAAGGCCTAGAACGATGAATGCCGGCAGGAAGCACACCGCCAGCGGGAGGGCAATGAATACTCCTGCGCGCTCCGCCTGTGCTGTGGCGTGGGCGGATGCTTCCGCGCGAAAAGAAGTACAGATTCGATGACATCCGGCCGCAATGGTGGCGCCGGATTGGCCCGACATGATGACAAGCTGTGCTAAGTCCTCCAGCCCCACCTGGCCCTTCATATGGCCCCACGCGGACTGCGTGGAAACTCCAACGCCTAGCAGCGCGGAGACGGTCTCCCACAGGTCCTGCGTCTGAGCGTCCGCGGTGCGAGCGACCGCGGTGGCGGCTCCGTGCACGGACAGCCCTGCGGCCAGGCACGCTGCGAAGAGTTCGACGTCGCCAGCTACTATCAGCGGGTCCAGCGGTGCTGCGGGCTTGAGCTTGCTTATCAGTCCCCCACGCGCTTTCGGGCCATCGCGCGGGGTCTTGGCGGTGGTCTCAGTCGCACTGGTAACTGCCAGCCGGCCAGTGTGCGGTGGGAGGCCAACGAGGGCGGCCAAGGCCACAAAGATGAGCGGGGTCATGCAGCCGCCTTCCGAATAATGACGCGCGACCAAGCGAAGCCGCCGCAGGCCAGCGCCACGCCTACCACGAGAAGGACACCGCCCAGCCCGCCGCCGAAAAGAAAGCCGAGCGAGTTAGCGCCCATGGCCCCGCCCATGGCGATGCCGGCTATTGGCAAGCACGCGAGCACCGTGGCGGTCGCTTGGGGGCCTTGCAGACTAGCGGAGGTGGATTGCTGGTGGCGTCGAGAAGCATCGAGGCGGCTTTGGGCTTGGTCGAGCAAGCTGGCCACCGCAATACCGTGGTAAGTGGAAAGCTCCAGCAGGTGGCCTAAGCGGGAAAGCTCCGGCAGGGCCTTTGTATCCTCCGCATCCGTGAGCGCCATGTGGGGCGGCGCGCCACGCGCAGCGAGGGCGGCCGTTGCTTCCAGTGCGGCGGATACCTCCCGCGGGGTAGTTCCCGGCAGGGCCTCCACCCCGCGGGCAAGTGCCCCAGCCAGGGTCGCCCCTGCCCGCAGGTCCGCGGTGACCACTCCCAAATAGGCGGCCAGCCCTTCGCGGCCGCGCCGCTGCGTACGCGCGGCCACGAGGTCTTTGGTGTACCAGGACACGCACCAGGCGATTATGGCGGCGGCGATAGCGACGCTGATGCGACCCACTGAGTAAAAGACCAGGCTGCCGCAAAATACCGCCCCCAGGATGACCACGGAGCTAGCTCGTGTCTGGCGCGTTGCGGAAGCTAGGCGGCCGGCGATAGAGGGCGCGGGCAGGAGCAGCGCGGCGGCGAGCAGGAGGAAACTAAGCATGGCTGGCCTTCCCGGCGCGCTCGCCCAGAAGTTGTGCGGAAAATTCCGCAAAGCCATCCGCCGGCCCGTCTTCGGCACTCCAGATGATGCGCGGGGTAACCGGGTTTCCCTCGAGCACGCCAATATGGGCAAGGCGGCGGCCCTGCGGGGTGCGTTCCATGGTCAGCACCATGTGTACGGCCGCTGCCAGTTGTGAGTGCAGTGCCACGCGGTCCAGGCCGCCAAGGGCGGCGAGGGCCTCCATGCGGGCGGGGACTTCAAAGAGCGAATTGGCATGGAGCGTACCGGCGCCGCCGTCGTGTCCGGTGTTGAGGGCGGCGAGGAGATCGACCACCTCGCGGCCGCGGATCTCGCCTACCACGATGCGGTCTGGGCGCATGCGCAGCGCTTGTCGGAGCAATTGTGACATCGTGACCTCGCCGCTTCCCTCCGCGTTGGCCCGGCGCGAGACCACGCTAACGCAGTGTGGGTGGTGCGGGGAGAGCTCGGCGGTGTCTTCGATGACGAGGATGCGTTCGCGCTCGGAGACGGTTCCCAAAAGTGCGGATAGCAAGGTGGTTTTGCCGGAGCCGGTTCCACCTATAACCAGGAATGAGACTCGCTTGTCCACCACAGCGCGCAGCAGCGTAGCGATATCTTCTGGCACCGTGCCGTTGTCTACTAGTTGGGGCAGGGTGGTCTGGGCTTGGCGCAGTACGCGCAGGCTCAGGCAGGTTCCGGCCACCGCAGGCGGGCTCAGCAAGGCATGGACGCGCAGGACGACGCCATCAGGGCGGCTAACGCGGCCATCGGCATAAGGTTGAGCATCATCGAGGCGCGTGCCGGAGGCTGCCGCCAGTCGGCTGGCCAGTTGGCGGACTTCGCCATCATCGCGGAAGGTGATGTCAGTGCGTTCGAGACCCTCGCCGCGGTCCATGAATACCGCATGCGGCCCGTTAACAACGACATCGGTAACCCCCTCTCGCCCCAGCAATGCATCAAGCGGGCCCATTCCGGTGGCGTCCTGGCGCAGGCGGCGTAGTAGGTCGAGTACCGCGACGTCACTAATCACGCCGGCTTCTGCGCGGATGCGCCGAGCCAGGGCTGCCGCATCATGCACCAAGTCGGGCTCGGCGGCGATGATACGCTGCATCTTTTCCAGCGTTTCCTGTGCTACTTTCTGCTCACTCACGCGCCTACCTCCTCGAGGACCGCGTGTGCAGCCTTGCGCAAGGGTGCCGGGAGGCGCTGCGGGAGGCCGCCGATTTCCACCGCGCGCGTAAGGCCCCGGGCGGTTGGCAGTTCTGCCAATACCGTGCTGTGGATGATGCTTTCTACTTCCGCCGCGCTTAACGATGCCCACTGGCGTTGCCGCAGCACCACCACACAGCTGCGCCGCGCAGCCCCGAAGCGCGCAATAAGTTGCGCGGCCGATGCAGCCGAGCGCACTTCTGCGGCCACCACTATAACCACGTGGGTACACGCATCCGGAACGGTCTCCGGGGTGCAATCCACCACGCATAGCCCTTCGCCCGCGTGGGCCGCGCCCACTACTCGCGCGAGCAGGTCCTTTTCCAGGCGGAAGGGATCCGCGACGGTACTGCGCGCGGTCGAGAGCACCGCTACCCCATCCGGCGTAGTGGGCAGCGCGCGGTAGAGATCGGCGGCATCGATACTGCCATCGCCCACGGTAAGCTCCGGCCAGCGCGCCCCCGCTTCCGCCTCTACGCCAAGCAGGAGGTCGAGGCCACCGGAGTATGCGTGGGCGTCGATAAGCAGGGCGCGTCCATCCGCAGCGCACTGGGTGCGGGCCAAGGCGGCCGCGAAGGTAGAAGCCCCCACCCCGCCGCTCGCCCCAACCACGGCGATGGTGGCGCTACCCGGTCGCGTGTCCTGCGGGGTGCCCGCGGCCGCAATGCCCGCGAGCAGCTCCTTAACCTGGGCGGGAATGATAAAGGCGCTCTCCGCGTGACAGGCTAATGCCGCTTCATAGTCAATCGGTCCAGGGTCCGCGGCAAGGAATAGTACTGGCACAGGCGCGGTGTAGGGGCGTTGCGCTGCCGCCACCACGCGGGCCATGAGGGAATCAACCAGGACCGCAAAGGCGCCTGGCAGACTGCGCGGGACGTCGCGGGGATCGGTTACGGTAAGCACATCGTGGCTGGTAGCAGCCGCGGCATGGATAGCCTCGGCGCGCAGTGCTTCGTCACCGACGGCAACGACGATGGCAGCGGAATCAGGATGTAATGCGTTCATGCCTCATAGCCTGAAGCATCCGTGCAACCGCAGCGAGGGCTCTCCGGTGGCACTGTGGATAACCCGCGATAAGTCACCGTGTGGTCCTGATTTGGTTGCCACTTCAACTAAAAACCTGTGGATAACCTCGTATCACATGGCGCTAGATATAGGTGACGGCCCGTGCATCGGGGGGTGTGCGCACGGGCCGTCAGTAACCCGGCCTCGGGGGGTGAGCCGGGGCAGGCCGCACAGTATATCGGGGCCTTGCACGCATTATTATGACATGTTCGCCACCCAACCACAACAGCTAACAGCAGTTTTTCAACGGCCATGGCGCTGACCTGCACCGAATGCGTGTTCACTACTTTATCCCCCGCATGGGCTGCCAATCCCACTTTATTGACACGCCAACCACCATTAACTGCAGCCACTTCAACACCACTAAGCGCGAAGGGCGGCTACACTCGGCAGCACACCATGACGAATTCCCGCGAATCCTTTCCTCCCCGCCCCGCTAGCACGAGTCGCGCCGGCGGCGAACACGCACGCACCGCGGCGTTTTTCGATCTCGATAAAACCATCATCGCCACCTCCTCGGCCTATGCCTTTGGCCGCGAGTTTTTGCACAACGGGCTCATCTCCCCGGCCGAAGCACTGCAGCTCTCCCTGGCGAAAGCCAGCTATATGTTTTCCGGCCTCTCCAGCGAAGGCATGGACGCTAGCCGCGATCAGCTCACCACGATGGTCACGGGGTGGTCCGTGGAGGAAGTGCGCTCCATCGCCCGAGACACCATGCACCACGTGGTCACTCCCTCCATCTATGCCGAGGCCCGGGAACTTATCCGTGCCCACCGCGCCGCAGGCGACCACGTGGTCATTGTCTCTGCCTCCGCTGCCGTGCTGGTAGACATCATCGCGGAGGAGCTCGGCGTCGAGCACGTCATCGCCACCGAATTGGCAGAAAAAGACGGACGCTTTACCGGCGAGGTGCTCTTCTATTGCAAGGGCCCGCATAAGGCGGAAGCACTAGAGCGCACTGCCGCTGCAGCAAACATTGATCTTAATGCCAGCTATGCCTATTCGGATTCCGCTACGGATATCCCGATGCTGGAGAAGGTTGGCCACCCCGTCGCGGTCAACCCGGACAAGCAATTAAAGCGCCACGCCATCAGCCATGAGTGGGATATTCGATCCTTTAAGGACCCAGTGCCGCTCCTGCCTGCGCCATCCGCTAAAGAAATCGGAATCGGCGCCTCCGTGCTGGCGGGGACCGTGGCGGCTATCGGCGCCGGGCTGTGGCTTGCCCAGCACCCTGACCGCCCCAGCTTCCCCAAGCGCGGGCCACGGCATACCTCTTAAGCGGCTCGCGCAATCGCGTCGGCCTCTGCACCACCGGTTGCCCAGGCAGCGAGGTGGGTAAGGAGGGCGTCGGCAAGCGCGGTGCGGTAATTATCCACCGCATCGGCATACTCAGCGCGGTGGCGGGTGTAGTAAACCTCGGGCACGGCGAAACCGCGCGGGTCAAAACCCGTATGCACAGCGGCAAGGCGGGAAGCAACGCGAGCGACGAGGCCGCTGCGAGGGCCGAAAAACTGCCCTGCGGCGATCTCGGCATGGACCACGCTCGGTAGAAGGCGATCAAAGGCGGGACCATTACCCTGCGCGATAAGCCGGCCCAGCCCTTGCAGTCGTGCGCTTTCACCGGCTGGGATACCGGTGCCACCGGCCGCGACGTCAATGCGCGCTAAAACCTGCAACGGCGCGCGGGCAAAGGAGCGCACCGTGGTGTCCAAGAGCTCCGGCGCGGCCACAGAGTAGGCGCTTACGGCGCTGGCCAACGGCCCTTCTTCCACATTCTCTGGGCCCGGATGTGGGGGGATGGCGTAACCATCAAGCGCCACGCTAGAACGGGCGCCGCGAATAAGGGACTCGGCGGAAATGACCTCAAACTTTCGCAATCCTGCAGGTCGGCGGTGTGCACGGGCAATGGCAGCGGCGGCTTTTTCTGCACTTTCTTTCACCCCCGGCAGGCGAAACAGCGGGGATAACGCGTCAATTTCTGACATATACATTAGGATAGCCGTGGAAGTCCCTACGTATGCGTGGCACCATGGGAGAAATAGTGATTCCATTATTATTAGGGACATTACAAGGTTTAGATAAACGCGAGGAGAATTAATCGTGAGCAACGATGGACTGTATACCGACGGTACTGATCAATTTGCACCGAAGGTGAACTCGATCCCATTGAGTGACGTGGATACGTCCTCGTCCGAGACCTCGGTAGGCCAGCTGGTCTCCAACGCCACCGAGCAGATGTCCCAGCTCGTACGCTCCGAGGTGGAGCTGGCTAAGACCGAACTGGCAGAGTCCGCAAAGAAGGGTGGAATTGGTGCTGGTCTCTTCGGCGGCGCTGGCACCATCGCGCTGTATAGCTCTTTCTTCTTTTTCTTCTTCTTGGCAGAGCTCCTCGCCATCTGGCTGGACCGTTGGGCAGCGTTCCTGATCGTCTTCTTGATCATGATCGTCCTCGCCGGCATCTTGGCCTTTGTTGGTCTGAAGAACGTCAAGCAGGTGAAGGCGCCGCAAAAGACCATTGACTCCACCAAGGAGCTCAAGAACCTGGTTCCGGGCAAGGCACAAAAGTCTCTGGACCGAAAGACCACCCACGGCCTCTACACCTAAACCGGCAGGCGCCACGCACACGCAGCACGCCACGCAGTCGTGCTCCCCTCTATCCGCCCTAGCTAGCCTGGGGCGGATTTTGTGTACTTTCCCCTATCCTCTACCGTTTCTGCCCCAACTATAGAAAGGCGGCACCATGGCCTTTGCACCCCTGCCTCCCTCAACGGTGGAGCTGGAGGGACCTTATGCGCATGACTTCGTCCATACCCGCGGCATCCGCCTGCACGTGGCCACGGCGGGAGAGAGCACGCAGCCACTAGTGGTACTCATCCACAGCGCCTTTGGTGGGTGGTTCGACTACCAAGACGTCATTGCGCCGCTTGCGCAGCGCGGTTTCCACGTCGCGGCGGTAGATATGCGCGGCTTTGGCATGTCCGATAAGCCACCTATTGATGCGGGGCAAGATATTCGTACCTTGGTGGGCGATATCAGCGGGCTCATCCAAGCCTTGGGCCACGACGATGCCTTTGTGGTCGGTGCCGATACCGGCGGCGCGGTGGCTTGGTGCTTAGCCGCTGAGCGCCCCGAGCGGGTGCGCGGCTTGGCTTCCATCTCCGCCGCCCACCCGGTGGATCTGCGCCGAGCGATTGCCGCCCGGCCGTGGGATTTTGGGTGGATTAACCTGCGCTCGCTGCTGTGCCGCCTACCCCGCGTTACCCGCGCCCAGAACCTGCTACTTAGCCCGCGCGCCTACCGCAAGGAGTTGGAGCTGGATACGGGGCCTTCGCTTAACGGAGCCACCTTTGACCGCATCCTCGATCTACGCCTACGCGCCTCCCGGATCGGCAGCGTTCGGCGCGGAATCTTGTGGAACCACCGTATGCGCACCGCCGTTGTCCCCCTGAACTGGGTGGAACTGACAGTGGAACGACCCGTCCTTTTCATCCACGCCCAACAACGGCTGTGGAACCCCGTGGTCCGTCGCGCCGCCTTGCGCGCCCGCCACGGTTTTACCGCCACGACCGTGCCCGGTGCGAAGAACCTACCGCACGTGGAAGCACCAGCGGAGTTCGTCTCTACGCTGGTGGCGTGGCTCCAAGAAAATAGCTAATGGGCCACGCACTCACCGGTATCGACCGGGTGGGTAAGCTGCGCGACGTCCCCGATCTGACTGTTGACTTCATCAGCGGTGAGCGCATAGCCCGTCTCAGAGTCATCCACCGAGGCGCCAAAGACCACGCCTAGGACCTCGCCAGCCGTATTGACCAGTGGGCCGCCGGAATTTCCTTGCTGGATATTGCCGCGAACGGTGTAGGAATCGCGCTCCACATGCCCGTGGGAGTAAATATCCGGACCGGAAATGGTGATGCGATCGCGCACACGTGCCATCTCGGCGTCGAAAGGCCCGGAATGCGGGAAGCCCATGACCATCGCATCATCGCCCGTCTGGGCCGGGGTCTGGGCCCACGGCAGCGGATCGATGCCGAGGTCGCGCGAATGCAACACCGCCACGTCCACGTCCGGGTTGTAATAGACCACGGTCGCATCCTTAAGCCCCAGCTTGGTATCAAGGCGCACGGTCTGCGTGCCGGCCACCACGTGGGCATTGGTGATCACGTAGTCATCGGCTACCACGAAGCCGGAACCCATGAGGCGGCGGGAGCACTCTTCGGCGTCGCCAAGCACGTGAATGATGGAGGGCCGCATGCGGCGCACCAGCTCCGGATCCTGCACGTCTGGGTCCGGCTCTTTTACTTCCTCATTGCTAATGGAGTTTTGCCAGGGCGAAACCAACGGCGGCAGGCCGGACTCATTAAGCATTGCCGCCACGCCATTGGGCAGCGCCGCTACCCGCGCCGGCGCGGCCGAGTTGAGGTTGCCCAAGATACGCGAATCGCGCAGGCCCTGACCGGCCGCACCACCCAAGTTGGTGGCCACAGGGATAGAAATCAGCCAAATAACCACCAAGGCGGCAAAGGCTTGGAATACCGCACCCACCGCAGAATCGAGGCGCTGTGTCTTGCGCGCCTTCATGCGGTCGCGCACGCTGCCGCCCAGAGAGGAGCCGATGAGCTGCCCGATGCCCACGAATAGCACCAAAATTCCTACCAAGAGCAGCAAGCGCAACGAGGGCTGATCCACCAGGCGCAATGCGGCAGGTGCCACGGCAATGCCCAGCACTACCCCAGCACCCACTCCGATGGAGGCCAAAACTGCCGCGAGGGCACCATTGCGCCACCCACTAAGTAGCGCCAACAGGACGGCGACCACAATCAGGCCGTCAACGATAAGCGCAGGAGTCATGGCTATGGATTCTTTCTATTGGGGGTTAAGACGTACACATACCGCGGCACAAGCGGTTAGGACATCTTCTCATTATTGCGGGAGTTTTTGAGGGAGTCACGCAGGTCCATGACTGAATTATTATCCCAAGGAACGCTCCACCCAGAGTGCTGCAAGAGAGCCGAAAGCACGCCGGCGGTAAACCCCCAGATGACATAGCCATTGGCATGAAATGCTGGTCCTTGCCATTTTCTAAAGCCCACCACGAAGCGATTGCGTGGATCGACCAATTCCCGGATGGGAACGAGAAAGACATCATCGGTTTCATCAGGGCTGGCGGGATAGACCTCCCCCGGCTGGTTCCAATGCGCCAGGATCGGGCTCACGGGATTGCCGGTGGCACGGATATGCAGTTGGCTCCACTGCTCTAATGGGGTCACGGAATTACGCTGCAGGTCCGTTTCTTCCCAGGCTTCCCGCAGCGCAGTATCCACTAGCGAGGTATCACCGGGATCTCGGCGGCCGCCCGGGAAAGCAATTTGTCCGGAGTGAGAACGCATGGACGGCGAGCGGTGTGTGAGCAAAATGCTGCCCTCCTCCGCGCTTTCGCCGCTAAGTAGCATAAGCACAGCCGCCTCCCGTTTGACCGGCACCTGCGCAGTAGTGCCATTGAGGGACGAAGCCTGCCGGTTGCCTATGAGCTCTTGCACCTGGCTCGGATCTACCCCCAACGCTGGCTTGAGCCATTCTGGTGTGCACTCGGGACGAAGTTGGCTCATGCCGCAATCGCCTCTTTCACGGCCCGTTCAATCTCCGCTGCGGAGCTAAAGGGCTGCGCAAATTGCTTGCGCACTTCGCCGTCCTTGAGCACCACTGTCACCGGAACTACGCCTGGCAGGCTCAACTGACCGGCAAATTTATTATCCGCATCCTGGAAGCTCGGCAGATCCACTCCCACGTCATTCAAGAAAGCTGCACCGTTTCCCGCGTTCTTATCCGCGTGCACACCCACGACCTGCCAGTCTGGGTGCGTCTCCGCCACCTTTTGCAGATAGGGAAGCTCCGCGCGGCACGGCTCACACCACCACGCCCACACGTTGACCACGCTCACACCTTCATCGGCACGCTTTCCGGTGGCCTTACCGCCCAAGCAATCCAGCTCTACCCCAGCTACGGTGCCGGCTGGACAGTCTGGACGCTGCGGAACTTCTTGCGGAGCAGCCTCGGTTGGCAACGCCTCCTCGGCTTCGTCCCCACCCCGCAATTGCGAGACCCCCACTACGGCGATAACGGCAATGAGGATCGCGGCAATCACCGTGCCAAGGACGTAGTTCTTCATGCCTTAAGCCTAGCGCCCACTAGCCGCTGGACACATATCCCGCAGCACGCATGCACCGCACTCCGGCGTGCGCGCATGGCATACCTGGCGCCCATGAAAGATGACGCGGTGAGAAAACATTGTCCACTCTTCTTCTGGCAGGAGCTTGGCGATGTCCCGCTCAATCTTTAGCGGCGTCGTCTCCCCTGTGAGCCCGAGCCGCTGCATGAGGCGGCCGAAGTGCGTATCCACCGTCAGCCCCGGAATCCCAAAGGCATTCCCAAGCACCACCAGCGCGGTCTTACGCCCCACGCCGGGCAGGCTGGTGAGCTCTTTAACCGTGCGGGGAACCTCGCCTGCATAATCTGCCACCAGCTTCTCCCCTATGCCTAAAAGGTGTCCCGCCTTAGCTCGTTGAAAACCCAACGGGCGCAGGATGCGCTCCAGTTCCGACCGCTGCGCTGCTGCATAATCTGCGGCCTCGGGGTAGCGGTAAAAGAGTTCAGGGGTCACCGAGTTCACGCGCTCATCCGTGCACTGGGCAGAAAGCACCGTGGCTATCAAAAGCTGCAGCGGGGAGTCATAATCCAAGGCACAACGCGCATCTGGATACTCCTGTGCCAAACGCCTATTTATCTCCGGTGCCCGTAGCTCCGGCGCGCTGGCCGCTGACAATGCTGAAGTCATGGCATAAAGCTTAGTAGACTAGGAAAACATGATTTCACTTGTGATTCTGGTACCGCTTGCGATCGCCCTTTTCGCCCTCCTGATGGAAAAGCTCGAGGCAGTTGTTTTCGCTGACTAAGCCGCAAACTCGCTGGCCGGGGTTGTGCCTCTAGCACGATCAGAGTTTCTATAGTGTGACAAAAATTCACTGAAGTACCAAAAGTGACCAATTACACTGTAAGATGAAACTCGTTACACAGTGACCCCGCTTGTTCCGCATTGTCGAGTGCATGAAAGACCGCACCCAGATGTGGCGCAGGCGCATCTATGGACTTTCGTAGTCGACATCCAAGGAGTAAAACGTGGAAGGCGTACAGGACATCCTCTCCCGCGCCGGAATCTTCCAAGGCGTTGATCCCGTTGCAGTGCAGCACCTCATCGAGCAGATGGAGACCGTGCGCTATCCGCGCGGAACCACCATCTTCGACGAGGGCGAACCTGGTGACCGCTTGTACATCATCACCTCGGGCAAGATTAAGCTCGCTCGCCACGCCCCGGACGGCCGCGAAAACCTCCTGACCGTCATGGGCCCATCCGATATGTTCGGCGAGCTGTCCATCTTCGACCCGGGCCCGCGCACCTCTTCCGCAGTATGCGTGACCGAAGTTCAGGCGGCCACCATGAACTCCGAGCTGCTCAAGAAGTGGGTTGGTGACCACCCCGAAATCGCACAGCAGCTGCTACGCGTCTTGGCACGCCGCCTGCGTCGCACCAACGCCAACTTGGCCGACCTCATCTTCACGGATGTTCCCGGCCGCGTGGCAAAGACTTTGCTGCAGCTGGCCAATCGCTTCGGCGTCCAGGAAGGCAGCGCCCTGCGCGTAAACCACGATCTCACCCAGGAAGAGATTGCCCAACTGGTCGGCGCCTCTCGTGAGACCGTCAACAAGGCGCTCGCCACCTTTGCCCACCGCGGTTGGATCCGCCTCGAGGGCAAGTCCGTACTCATTGTCGATACCGAGCACCTCGCCCGCCGCGCTCGCTAAGTAAGCGCGAGCTCGCCACACCCCCGCTTAAAGCGGGGGTTTCGCTGGTTTTCGCCCCCTTGCCCAGCATTACGTGGAGGCCAGCCCCACTTCCCTGGTGCACCAGCGCAGGGGCTAAAACAATTAAGCCCCTTTTCCTACTAGGAGGAAAAAGGGGCACATATGGAGATACGGCTTATTTAGTCTTGCCGTCCAAATACTTCAGCGCGGTGCGAGTGGACTGCTCCGCAGCGTGGCGCAGTACCGGATCCACATCATCGTACATCTCGTTGACCAGGGTATTCAGATCTACATCCTCACCCAAGCGGGCGCGGATCTCCTTAATCTGATCAAGGCGGTAGTGGCGGCGGTCGATATACTTGCGGGCTACCTGGGACGTGTCATCCAAATCTGGGCCGTGCCCTGGGAACAACGCGATATCCTTACCGCGCTCCTCTAGGGTATCCAAGGTGTGCAGATAGTCGGCCAAGTTTCCGTCCGTCTCCGAAAGCAAAACGGTGTGACGGCCTGCGATGGTGTCACCGGAAATAATGCCTTCGAGGCGGGAGTTTCCTACTTCACCGCTCCACACAAAAAAGCAGGTGGAGTCCGCGGTATGGCCAGGAGTGTGAACAACCTCGAGGCGAGGGGTGATGCCATCGAGGGAGATATGCTCACCATCCTGCAGCGCCTCAGCACCGTTGCAGTAACTCGGATCGAATGCGCGAATGGGGGCGCCGGTCATCTGCCGCAGGCGCTGCGCGCCAGATGCGTGATCATCGTGGCGGTGAGTAATCAAAATCAATGCCACCTCACCTGCGTTGCGGTGCACAACGTTGAGATGGCCTTCATCCTCTGGACCCGGGTCTACGACGATCGCCCGGGAGTCTTCAGCGGCGCGAATAATCCACGTATTCGTACCCTCAAGGGCGGTGTAGCTGGGGTTATCACAAAGGACTACGCCAACGGATTGGCTGACGGGACGCAATTGACTATATGCAGGGTGCTCCATAGTTACTAGCCTATCCGATCAAGCAGCAATTTCTACGATTAGTTCGATCTCTACCGGCGCGTTTTTAGGCAACGCAGCCACACCAACGGCGGAGCGAGCATGCGTTCCGGCATCCCCAAAGACTTCACCAATGAAATCCGAGGCGCCATTGATGACTGCTGGCTGATCTGCATAGCCCGGATCGGAAGCCACGAACCCCACAATCTTTAGCACGCGGGAGATACTATCTAGACCCACCTCAGCATCGATGGCGGCGAGCGCATTGAGCGCCGCGATGCGGGCCTGTTCTTGGGCTTGTTCCGTAGTGATTTCGGCACCAACCTTGCCGGTCAGCGGCAAGGTTCCCTCCACGAGGGGAAGCTGACCGGAGGTCCAGACCTGATTCCCTACGCGTACGGCCGGCACATAGGAAGCTAGCGGCTTGGCGACGCCCGGTAGCTCGTACCCCAGCTCCTGCAAGCGAGCATGAAAGCCCATTTACTCTGCCACCTCGCGCTTGAAGTAGGCCACGACGTTTTCTGGGTTCGGGCCAGGGGTGACGGTAACCAGTTCCCAGCCGTCTTCACCCCAAGAATCGAGGATCTGCTTCGTAGCGTGGGTAAGAACAGGTGCGGTTGCGTATTCCCATTTAGTCATGGGTCCCATTCTAACTATTAAATACGCCCCACGCCGTCAAAATTCTTAAATCCCGACGAGCTCGCCGCCCTCAGCCAAGTAGTGCGCCCAATCCGTGATGTGAGGGTTCTTGCGCAGCAATGCACGGCGCTGACGCTCGGTCAGCCCGCCCCAAACACCAAACTCGACGCGGTTATCCAAAGCATCGGCACGGCATTCGGTCAACACCGGGCAGTGGCGGCAGATGACCGCCGCCTTGCGCTGTTCTGCACCGCGCACAAAGAGGGCATCCGGGTCACCCTTACGGCATTTAGCCTGGGTAACCCACTCGCCACGCTCGGAATTTCGGGCTGTATTAGACATTCCAGCAGTCTTCACACGAACGGTCATGGGTGAGTGTGCTCCTTCCCAGACGGAATACTATGTAACGCGCCTAAGTCTATTCACCCAGGTAGAAGATTGTCTAACACGTCACACTTTAGGGGGTGCGAGTGATCTTCCACCCACCGAGGGCGACCACGTAGTGTATGGGGCGTGACTGTCATCAAATCTTTGGCCAAGATAGCCCTGTCTACGGTCTTGGTAGGCGCGCTGATCGCCCTGGCCCTTGCCCCCTTCGCGGGCATTTCCGGGGTAGCGATTGCCCGTACTAACGAAACCATGCAATCTGACCTGCAAGATCTGACGGCCGGAAATATCCCTGGCGTCACCACCATTAAAGATGCCAAGGGCAAGGACATGGCCTATGTCTTCAGCCAGCGCCGCCACCCAGTGGAGGGCAAGAAGATTTCTAAAGCCATGAAAAACGCCATCGTTTCCATTGAGGACGAGCGCTTTTATGATCACGAAGGCGTAGACTTCCAGGGCAATTTCCGCGCACTGTGGACCAACCTGACCTCGGGTGGTGTCTCCCAGGGTGCTTCTACCATCGATCAGCAGTACGTAAAGAACTACTTGCTGTTGGTTTCTGCTACCACCGATGAAGAGCGTGCCGCGGCCACCGAGCAATCCATAACCCGCAAGCTGCGCGAGATGCGCATGGCTACCAAGATGGATGAGGAGTTAGATAAGGATGACATCCTCACCAACTATCTCAACCTGGTGTCTTTTGGTAACCATGCCTATGGCGTCGAGGCCGCAGCCCGCACCTATTTTGGCACCCACGCCTCTGAGCTCACGGTGCCACAAGCAGCAATGCTGGCGGGCATGGTCCAATCCTCTGAGCGCCTCAACCCCTATACCAACGCCGGCGAAGTAACCGAAAGGCGCAATCTCGTCCTGCAATCCATGGCGGATAACGGCTATATCAAGCAGCAGGAAGCGGATAAGTATAAGGGGGAAAAGCTGGGCGTCGGCAAGAAGCCCCAAACGCTAGCCAATGGCTGCATCGGCGCGGGTGACCGCGGTTTCTACTGTGATTATGTGCTGAAGTACCTGGATAAGAAGGGCATTAGCGAAGAACAGCTGGCGCGCGGTGGCTACACCATCAAAACCACACTGGATCCAACGGTGCAGGATAAGGCCCTTCAGGCCGTGCAAAGCCATACCAACCCGGACGCCCCAGGCGTGGCGGAAGTCATGGACGTCATCAAACCCGGTAAATCGGATCGCAAGGTGCTGGCCATGGTCTCCTCCCGTGACTATGGCTTGGACTTGGACAAGAATGAAACCATCCTGCCGCAGCCCTATTCCCTGGTAGGCAACGGCGCCGGCTCCGTGTTTAAGGTCTTTACCGCCGCGGCCGCGCTTGAGGCAGGCTATGGCATTAAAAACACCGTGGATGTGCCCACCCGCTACGAGGCGGAAGGCCTTGGTCACGGCGGCGCCGCCGGCTGCCCGGCGGACCGCTACTGCGTGGAAAACGCTGGCACCTATAAGGCCACCATGACGCTGCAGGAAGCACTGGCGCACTCGCCCAATACGCCATTTATCAAGCTCACCGAGCAGGTAGGCGTAGCCCCCATCGTTGATATGGCCGTGCGCTTGGGCCTGCGCTCCTACGATGACAAGGGCAGCTTTGATAAGGACACCTCGATTGCCCAGCACACCAAGGAAGCCAATTCGGGTTCCTTTACCCTGGGCCCAGACCAGGTCAACCCGCTGGAGCTAGCCAATGTGGGTGCCACGCTGGCCTCGGATGGCAAATGGTGTGAACCCAACCCCATCGCCCAGATCACCGATAAGGAAGGCAACGAGGTCTACCTTAAAGAAACCCCTTGTGAGCAGGCGGTGGATAAGGACGTGGCCCGCGCCATGAGCAATGCTTTGTCCGAAGATGCCAAGCAGGGCACGGCCAAAGATGCCGCCCAGGCGGCCGGCTATTCCAGCCCTATCGCGGCAAAGACCGGCACCACCGAGTCCAACCAGTCCTCTGCTTTCTTGGGATTCAATGAGGGCATTTCCGCCGCTCCTTATATTTATAACGACGGCACCTCCACCGTCCCGCTGTGTACTGGCCCGGTGCGCCAGTGTGCGGGTTGGGGCAACCTCTACGGCGGCCTGGAGCCGGCGCAGACCTTCTTCAGCATGGCCTCCCAGCTGCCGATAGCAACCAAGGCTGGTCTGCCGAATTACAATAAGAAATACGATAACGGCACCACGGCCGATAAGACCCTAGATGGCCTGCGTGGCAAGTCCGAGGCCGAGGCGCGCCAGGCCTTGGAAGCTAAGGGCTATGTGGTCAAGACTTCCCGCGTCATCGGCGGCGATGTGCCTTATGGCCGCGTAGTTCGCGCCATTACCGGCAAGGACGGAAAGAAGAAGGGGGCAGAAATTACGCTGCAGCTCTCCGACGGCGCCGGGGCCTCCCAATCCCCCTCCTCCGGCGTGGCCGATGCTAACTCCACCGGCACGCAAAATAGCACCGGCGGCGCTAATACCGACGGTGCTACTAGTCCGGGCCGCTCGACTGGCGGCACAGGCGGTGACGGTGGAGGGGGCGGATTCTCGCCGGAAGACTTTGGCATCCGCCAAGAGGACATCGATAACTTTGCCAACGATATCCGCAGCCTGCTTGGCCGCTAGGCTCCGCCGCCCAGTGTGGTCTCGCCCGCTCTAGCTCAGCTGGGCTTTGACCTCAGCGGACAGGCGCTTGCCGTCCGCTTGGCCGGCGGCCTTGGCATTGGCCACCTTCATTACGGCACCCATCTGCTTCATGGTGGGTGCTTCGCCGTTTTCGGCTTCGACCTCGGCGATGGATTCCTTCACCAAGGCCTGCAGCTCGGACTCGTCTAGCTGGCGGGGCTGGTAGGCCTCGAAGAAGGGGACATCAGCAAGCTCGGCTTCAGCCAACTCCGGACGCCCATTTTCCTCATAGACCTCGGCGGACTCGCGGCGCTTTTTGATTTCGCGCGCAATTACCTTAAGGATATCGGCGTCCTCCAGCTCGTGCCGGGAGCCGTTAGTCTCCTCGGCCTGGATGGCGGCCAGCAAGGCACGGATGGCGCTGGTGCGCTGCTTCTCCTTCGCCTTCATTGCGGTTTTCAGATCTGCACGGATGGTTTGTTTTAGCTCGCTCATGCCTATCAATGTACGCCAGGTAGGGTGGTAGCCGTGAAACTTTTACGTATTCTTGGCGGCCTCACCGCTGCGGGCCTGGGCGCCGCAGCATGGGGCTATAGCGAACTGACCAAATTCGAGCTCAAGGAATATACGCTCCCTCTCCTGCCCAAGGGCACTCTGCGTGGCAAGCCGGAATTTCGGTTGCTCCACCTTTCTGATCTGCACATGATCCCGGACCAAGAGACCAAGATTGCCTGGGTCTCCGCCCTCGACGCCCTGGAGCCGGACCTCGTAGTCAACACCGGCGATAATCTCTCCGATCAGCAGGCCGTACCCGATACGCTGCGCGCTCTCGGTCCGCTGCTGGCCCGCCCCGGCCTCTTTGTCTTTGGCACCAATGACTACTGGGCCCCGCGTCCGGTCAATCCCTTCAAGTATCTGCTGGGCAAAAAGCGGGAGCCTTCCTATGTGGATCTGCCCTGGCGCGGTATGCGCGCCGCCTTTATGGAGCACGGATGGCGCGATGCCAACCAGGCTCGGCATGAGTTTAAGGTGGGCAACGTCCGTCTTGCCGCCGCCGGCGTGGACGATCCACACCACGATCTGGATGATTACTCCGAAATCGCGGGTCCTCCCAACGAGGATGCTGATTTGTCCCTGGCCCTCCTCCACGCTCCCGAACCCCGCGTGCTGGAGAAGTTCGCGGCCGACGGCTACCAACTCTCGCTCTCTGGTCACACCCACGGCGGCCAAATTTGCCTGCCGGGATCCCGTGCACTGGTAACCAATTGCGGCATCGACCGCGACCGCGTGCAGGGGCTCCACGATTTCGGCCCGATGAAAATGCATGTCTCCAATGGCTTGGGCACCTCCAAATTTGCCCCCGTACGCATCTTCTGCCGGCCCTCCGCCACGCTGCTAAAAATCACTGAGGTGGACTAAACGCAACCACCTGCCGTTTTGTTGATTGCGCTTAGCTTGCGTTAAAGTATCGAGGTACCGCTTTTCAAGGCGGAACGCCGGGATATGGCGCAGGTTGGTAGCGCGCTTCGTTCGGGACGAAGAGGTCGCAGGTTCAAATCCTGTTATCCCGACCATGAGCCCGGACGGTTTTGCGAATCTAGCTTAAATCATTTGCGAAACTGCTCCGCATAGCTAAACCCACCGCTTGATCGCGGTGGGTTTAGTCGTTTTCGCTGCAATCCAGGCGGTAACCAATAAGGAACACAGCATGGTTCGTCCCCTCTAAAACGACTAATAGCCCGGAACCCTTTATCGGTTTTCCGAGCTAGATACGAGAAATGTATTCAGTTGGTATTAGGCAACATGTTGCGCAGGCGGCGCGTTCGGGCTTGCCTTCTCGCGCGCCGGATCGCGCGGCGGCTGCGGATCTCGCGTGCCAGGTGGCGGAGTCTTTTCATCCCGATCCACCCGGCCAAGAAAACGCCGAATCATAGATACATTGGCCGCAACCACACCAAGAGCTGTATAGAAGAAGGCCGCAGCAAAACCGCGTACAGGTCTTCTCGTATGGTCACCAATAGCAGCACCGCCGCGATTGTTCTTTACATAGTCGTTGCGCGTTTCAATCACGTTGCGCCACGTGCCATACACCTTCTTCCATTCCGGTGTCTTAAAAGCAGGGCCAGTTTGGCGGTAGCGCATTCCTTCCTTATTGGGAATGGTTACCGAGTCCCTATTGGTACAGCACTTTCCTTTTCCGTTGCGCGCAGTAGATAGATTTGGCCCGGAGATGGAGGGTAGTCCTCTGTCTCTCGCGTCCTGGCGCTGACTCTTTTCCACCAAGGGACATGCCAGTGTCTTTCCTTTACCTCGTCCCGGACACATAAACCTCTGACTCTCACCGGAGAGATCCTTGCCTTTTCGCCGCATGGCAAAGGCGCGGCGCTCGTTGATCCGCTGGTTGTAGGTGGCCTCATCAATACGTCCGGCATAGAAGTCTTCGGTGGCTTCCACCAGAGGTTTCGGCATGGCAGGACAATACCAGTGGCCTTCAACCAAGCTCATGGTTTCAAAGCTGCCGCGCTGGCCCAGCTGGTTGGATTTGTAATCGCCAACCAGCGTGTACCCCTTTTTACGTAGTGGCTCGTGGAAGTCTTTGGTCTTGGCCACAGCGAAGTACGCGCGGTCGCCAACCACCACGCCTTTAGGCGTGGTGGGGTCGTCGGTGAGGTGTCGCATGGCTTGCAGCCCGCGGATGGCAGGGTTGTGGCTGGGCCGGTCGAAGGCCATGCCCATAATCAGGTGTGGCTGTTCGTATGGGCCTTGGTCGCGGATGACTCCGGCCACGAGTGTGGCCTCCCAGCCCCAGACGTGTTTGGCGTTCCTTGTGCGCTTGTTTTCTCCGTGTGTTTCCTGTTGCCCATCGCGGGAGTACCAGCCTGCCTCCGGCTCGGAGGACATGAGATCGTCCGGTCGGTTCGTCCATCGGTTGTTGCCGCGGCGCACGCCTGGAATAAGTGTTCCGTCTAGGGTGAGGTCTCCCTGCCAGTTGGCTCGGTATTCTTCGGGCATGTCCTCGGTACTTGCCATAACCAGCTCATTGAACACGTAGGTGGCGCGCTGCCATTTTTCCTCGTGGCGCTCAGGGTCTTGTTCATCCATCAGCCGGTTGAATTCAGCACGGGTAAGCCTGGCGCGATGCGGGATGTTGTCGAATGGGTCAACGACATCAAGGAAGCTGTGCAGCGCGCGCCACAGGCGGTGGTACCAGTTGTTGTGCTGGGTTGCGTAAGAGTCACCTACCCGTCGTGCCCTATCGCGGCTGGGCAGGTTAAGGAGTTCTAAAGCCATGTCTGTCGTATCAGGCGAGGCCAGGAGCGTCGTCATGGTGGTCAAGTGCATGGGTTGACCAGAGCGCGCCAGAATCAGGTAGAGCGCGAGGATGGTGCGGTCGTTAACGGATTTGGGCCTGCCTCCTTTGGTGGGGTCGTAGCCGTCTACGCGCCGCCAGGTGTCAAGATGGTGGCATATGTCGGTGCGGTCGATGATGGTCAATGCCCAAGAGACGCTAGCTCCGTCCAGGCGAAGCAGCGGGGTGGGTGTGGTGTTGAAGTGGGCCACCTAGACTTCGCCTCCTGCTCTCGGTTCGACGACTCGAAGCGGCGGGTAGTCTGGTTCGTCCCTGTTGCCCTTGGCCCACACCCAGTACTCGGCCTCAGTCAGTGCCCCAGCCTCAACGATCATCTGATGGAAGGCGTGGTGGAATGGCTGTATGACGCCGGTGGCATAGACCAGCTGGTTAAAGTCCACATACTCGGCGGCATGGTCGGCAATCCAGGTATAGCGCAGCCTGTTAATGATGGGTGCAATCCCGGTACTCGATGGGTTCTGGCTCGTCTTGTGGATGAAGTCAGGAATCAGGTGTGGGCCGGTGGCATCATCGCGGCGGCGTACTGAGTTAGGTTTCACCAGTGGTTCGTCCCTGCGGTCTGCGCCCACACCGCGCAGGACTTGGCGCATGACATCGCCATAAGGTTCCGTCAGCGGAATGGTACGCGGCTTGAGGCCTCGACCACCACGGGCATGTACTGCCAGCACGGTGCCGTAGTCAGTGAAGTCGCCGTAACAGCAGTGATAGATCTCTTCTGTGGTCATGCCAGCACCAAGCCCTAAGGCCACAAGGATGTAGGCCACGCGCCGCGAGTCGCGGCGAGGTCTAGAGCGCAGCCAATCCGTAATACGGATTAGTTCGCGGGAGTTGTAGGCGCGGCGCGGAGACCTTGCAGCAGGATAGATAACTTCGGGTAGCTCTTCTACCCAGTCCAGCCCACCGTGATGTTCAATGACGTGGCTTGCGCAGCGGTTAAGGAGTCGGCGGGCGGCATTGAGGCTGGACTTAGATAAATCCGCGTTACGGGCTTGCAGGTAGGTGCGGATCGAGCCGCCGTCTTGCAGCAGCGTGATGCAGTTGTCCACGGTGGCATCCACGTGCCAGCGGTCACGCATGTAGCTAAAGTACGCAGCGAGTTGAGTCTTGCGGTTTGTCGCTGCCGCAGGCGTGGTGGCAGGCAGTAATCCGCGTGTCGTCAGTGTGTCGATCACAGCGTAGACCTCACTGTATTTAGACTGAGGTGGTTCGTCTTTTTCATCTGGTTCAAAGGAAGTGGTCTCGTGGCTTCCGACCTTCCCGCCGAAGCTCCGGTCAGGCGTTACGCCAACTGGCCTAATGCCCATATCGAGGCCCACGATCCGGTCATGCGGAAATTGCAGGACTTTGCCCGCAACGTCCAGCAGCTCACCCTGAACGGGAGCTACCCCAGTGCCAAGCACTTGGCTGATGCCTGCGGTATCCCCGCCTCCACCATCACCCGAATCATCCGCGGCGAGATGATCCCGACGGGACGTGTCATTGCCAATATCGAGGTCACTACAGGCAAGGCCTTGTGGCCTTACCATCGCAGCAACCGATACGGCAGTCAGTGACCCGAGTGTTGGAAACTGCATGTTTCCAACACTGGTGAGTCGGGTATTAGTTACAGGCGTGTCGTTCATGGCTAGAGAGGTGAGCACACCTACACCACGAAATAGGTGGCGGTGCCTTCTTACCTCAGGCCACGATTAAACCCGCAGGTCACAATGTGGTTCGTCCCTGGTGCGTTCTGTGCGCCATGAGACGAGTTTTGCGTATCCGCAATTCAACTTTGCAGATATGCAATCGCTAGGGATAGCTCAGGGAGCCTCCGTGAGACGAGCTACAGCACGTATAGGCCTCCACCTGGGGTGCCATGGGTCGAGCCTCCGGCCAAAAGAATCCGGTAGGCATGGCGGCGGTTAGCTCCGGCCTCGACCACGTAGTCCTCGAACTGGTGCAAAGACTTTAGCCCTGCCGCAGCACACAGCACATCAGTGGGAACACCTGCCGCAATGCGGCCAATGATCCAGGTATTGCGCAACCTGCGGGTATCCGGCACCATGTCCGGCGATGTACTAGGTGTTACCCGGCGCAGGTAGGCAGAGAGCTGGCTAACGTTCTCGTTGTCCCGGCCCGGCCTAAACAGGTAGTCCTCCGGGCCGGTAGCCATAATGACCGGCTGTATTAGCTCGGTATGAGACTTCAAAAGTGGCACCTCGCGCGGGCCAGCCCCGCGGTAGCCGTGCGGAAACAGCAGCACCCCATCGCCGTCAACGCGCACGTCTTTGCCGCGCAGCGTGCAGATTTCTCCCGCGCGCAGCCCAGCACCCAGGGTAAGAGCTAATACCGTGGTGAAGTTGCGGCGACGGGCAGCTGTGGGTTGCGACTCGGCCCAGTCCCACAGCCGGTCACAGGCATAACTGTCATAGGGTTCAAGGGTTGGCTCGTAAGCGATCGGGTGCTGGTAGTCAGGGTTCCAGTCGTCGTTGATCGCTTCTGCCACCCGGCACAGCAGCGAGCGCTGGGTTCCAGCGGTGGACGGACTGAGCTTTGCGCCATCTCCGGCAAGGAAGTAGTTGCCGGTGATGTCGGGGTGGAAGACGGTCTCAACAGTCACCACGCCGTAGCTCACCCAGACCCAGGCGGCGAGCTTGGACACGCAGTTGAGCGTGTTGCGCAGTGCGTCGCGGCTGGTGTTATCCGGGGTGATGTTAAGTGCGCGCACGCACTCGCGGGTGAAGTCGGCAACGTGGCTCCACGGCTCAGAGCGCACGGCGTGTGGTGTGTAGTTGGCGATGATCGCCTCATAGTCGGCGGTGGTGTAGTTACTGGACATGGGCCTTTCCTTCGTCGGCACGATCGCAGTGGAATGGGGCGGTGTAGTGGATGCTACGTAGCTAGGCCACGCAGTGCACTCCGCTACACATAGTCTTGTTTGCCGATCTGCAATCTGGCAAGCAGGTGGCCTCACACCGCCAACTTCGCAGGAATTTCTTATATGGCCTGCATGTTTGCGGTTCCGCAAACATCTACCAGACGAACCACCACATCATGTTGTGGAGATCAAAAAGGGACATGCCATATTTAGTACCCCCGCGCGAGCCTCGGACGCGGCCTTAACCCTACCCACCAAGTCCTTCAAGACCCCGCTTTGTGGCCCACAGCTACGTCCACCACAACATGTAGATCCGCTGCCCCCGGTTGTGACTAACCGATGCGTGCGCGACCTGCGCGGAGCCTCAACCACACCCCGCACCGACTAGCGTGACCACCGTCGAGCGCGATTGCGTATCCGCAATTTTGTCTTAACTCACGCGGCTTATTGCCATACCTCGCACATCGGCAACCCACCGCGCGGACAGTTTGCGTATCCGCAAATTTCTACCTGTTACCGTGCCCGACACTTGACATTTCCACTGCTCACACCCTCAAAGGAAAGGGACGAACCATGTCCACACTCGACATGAGCACACCACTGTACTGCCAGTACTTCACCGCTGAGCTTGAGGTAGACGACCTCGCCCAAGTCACCGAAACCCTGAAACAGGGAAAACAGGTGGCCGACACCATCTTGTCCATGTCCACCGCCGCGCTCTACAACCACGTCATTAGCTTCACAGGCCCGCAGGGGCTTATCACCGAGCGCGAAATCAACGTCCTCACCGCGTTTAACTCCATGTCGGTGGCCACGGCCCCGGTGCGCGTCACGTTTGTCACCCTGGCCGACACTTACGGAAACCGTGCGGGACTCACCCGCATCCAAGGCGGTGAGTCCGCCCGCGGCCTAATCCCGCTTACCCGGTCTGTAAACGAGGCCACGGTTGCAGACATGTCTGCCACCACACCAGGACTCACCATCAATCTGCCCAATAGTGTCCACGACGACCTGATCATTCGCTGCACGACTTTTGACCCGGACGGGTGCGTTCCCGAAGCAAAGGACGAGTTTCCCGGCGTGGACTACTGCCCTAGCCTGTACCACCTTTTGCGGGACGAACCATCTCCAGGCATCGACATCACCCACGACATTATCCGCGCACTACTTCCCTACCGCGGGATCCACATGGAGGTAGAGCCGAGGATTCTCGATGGCGATGTAGACATCGAGCGGTTGTAGCTGAGGTTAGGAGAAGGACGCAGGCCCAGCCGCGGTGCAATGCTGCGGCTGGGTTTCTTTGTTTGCCGGGCAGGTGGCGGGGGACGTGATGGGGCACCGGCCACGTCCTGAGTCGGGCTGTGGGCTACCCTTAAACCTATTGATTCATCGACTTAACTGCCTGATTAAAGGACGATTAAATGTCACGCCTTTCCGACCTTTTAGACCAGCTGAAAAGGGAAAACCCGCGGCTCGAAGCCGACCTTAAAGCGGAGCTGTCCAGCCATAATCAACGCACGTTTGGACTCGTTTTTGAGCGTCACCTTCCAGAAAACGTGGAGCTTCCAGGTCGTCCTGTACGACGTGGCGATAGCGTGCATGTCCTCCCGCCACGTGGCTCCAAAGACACCCCGGACACTCGCCTGTGGCGCGTAGATTGGCTACGTAGAGACAATGAACTAGGCCGTGTAGCCCGGCTAGTAGAACTCCAGCCTAAGCAGGACACCGAGCCGGAGATGCGCGATAGTGTGCCTGTTGATGATCTGGTGGTTGTAGCTCAGCACAACGACACTATCTACCCCGGCCTGGTGCAAACCGGCGAGGTTATCGGCAGCGAAGACCCCGACGCGCCATTTCACAGCGTGATTAACGCGGAGAACTACCACGCGCTGAAAATGCTTACCTACACGCACTACCACTCCATCGACTGCATTTACATCGACCCGCCATACAACACTGGCGCGAAGGACTGGAAGTACAACAACGACTACGTGGACAGTGACGACGGCTATCGCCACTCCAAGTGGCTGTCGTTCATGGAACGTCGTCTTTTGATTGCGAAGCAACTGCTCAACCCCGACGACTCCGTACTCATTGTGACCATCGACGAGAAGGAATACCTGCGCCTTGGCCTGCTGCTAGAGCAAACATTCCCGGAAAGCCGCGTCACGATGGTGACGAGTTCTATCAACGCAGCAGGCGTGACCCGAAAAGGTACTTTCGGCAGGTCGTCCGAATATATCTATTTTGTGCAGATTGGTGACTCTAAACCGCGACCTCTTCCGCTTTCAGAAGAATGGAACGATGTAAAAACAAAGAACAAGACTAAGATTCGCTGGAATTTGCTCATTAGGTCAGGAACAAACGCCCGCAGGTCTGATAGTAAGAACCAATTTTATCCAGTGTTCATCAAGAAAACTGTGGACGGTCCAGTTTTCGACTCTGTCGGCGAACCCTTTTACGGGGACGACTACAACACGGTCACGCCCCCTCCCGGAACTAGCGCAGTTTGGCCTATCAGGCGTGATGGAACCGAAGGAAACTGGCAGATCAGCCGGGTAAACTTGGAGAAAGCAATCGAAAAAGGATACGCGAAAATTGGAAGATGGCGCGGGCCCGAAACTACCCTTTACTATCTTAAAAAAGGTGAACAAACCAAGGTAGAGAATGGTACCTTCCCTATTAGCGGCCGAGGTGCGGACGGGTCGGTCATTGTGGACACCGACGGGTATCGCATGTCATTTGTTCCGACCGACATGTGGCGTATCCCATCGCATGACGCAGGCAATTCCGGTTCACGACTTGTTGCCCAATTACTCCCCGAGCAAACATTCCCATTCCCAAAGTCCCTCTATGCAGTGGAAGACACCATCAGGTTCTTCGTCAAGGACAAACCAGACGCGACCATCTTGGACTTTTTCTCCGGCTCCGGCACCACCGCCCATGCCGTTATGCGGTTGAACAAGCAGGACGGTGGGCGTAGGCGGTCCATCTCGGTGACGAACAACGAGGTAAGCGCTGACGAGCAAGTAAACCTGCGCAAGCAGGGGCTACAGCCAGGCGATAAAGAGTGGGAGAAACGGGGTATCTGCGACTACGTGACCAAGCCGCGCGTGGAAGCCGCGATTACGGGACGAACCCCCGAAGGTGACCCGATTATGGGTGAGTACAAGTTCACCGACGAGTTCCCCATGAAGGACGGCTTCGAGGCCAATGCCCGGTTCTTCACGCTGACCTATCAGCCACCAACGCGCGTACGGCACGGCTACGCCTTTTCCGACATATCACCGATGTTGTGGATGCGTGCAGGGCAGACTGGACGAATTATCGAAACTATCCCCGAGCGCGGGTGGGATATTGCCGAATCCTACGCCATCATTGAAAACGTTGCTGCTTCTGCCACCTTCGCCGAGGAATTAAGCAATCACACTGGCGTGAACGTTGTCTACATTGTCACCAACGACGACCTAGTGTTTGAGTCCATGGCTCGCGAGCTGAGCAACCACGATGCTGAGCTGGTACGCCTGTACTCGACGTACCTTAACAACTTCGCATTTCAGCAAAACAGGGAGACCGTCTAATGAAGTACACGCTTAGGCCATATCAGGAAATTGCTGCATATCGCATCATGGAGGGCTTATCTCGCGCCCAAAAATCGACTGATCAGACCATCTTCGCACTCTCCGCTCCTACGGGTGCGGGAAAGACCGTTATCGCAACCAGCGTCTTTGAGCGGCTGCTGTTGCCAAGTGACGACCACACTCCAGACGCTAAGGCTGTCGTTCTGTGGCTGTCCGATAACCCAGATCTTAATCAGCAATCCCGCTTCCGTATTGAGGGAGCCTCCAGCGACTTAGCTTCGCGCACAGTGGAAATCGACAACACGTTCAACCTCCCTACTTTTGAACCGGGGTGTATCTATTTCCTCAACACTCAGAAAATTGGCAAAGGAACAAAGCTCACCGGAGGCACCGCTGATACCGACGCTGCCTTAATGTCGCGCTCCGATACATTACAAGTCACGATCTGGGACACGATCCGCAATACCATCGAATCCGACAACCTCAACCTGTATCTCGTCGTTGATGAAGCCCACCGCGGAGCAAAGAAGCAAAACAAGGATAAAGTCACTATCCTTCGCCGGATGATCGAGGGCCATACACCTGAGGGACATGCCACTCCAGTTCCTCCCATGCCCACGGTCTTGGGCATTTCGGCAACTCCTGGCGCGTTCAAAGACATGATTAACGATATGTCCGGCTCGCGGCTTGTCCTTGAAGATGTGGAAGTCCCTGTTTCCGACGTGCAAGAGTCTGGTCTTATCAAAGACACCATTGAGCTGCGCATTCCCAACGAAGAGGGAGCTAGTTTCGATGGTGTCCTAGTGCGTGAAGCAGCACGAGTCTTAAAGGAAACTACTCTCCGCTGGGAGGACTACCACCAAAACCAGGATTCCGATGGGGAAAAAGTAGTTCCTCTCATGGTGGTTCAGATGCGGGATAAGGCCACTCCGCAGGATTTGTCGCAGGCCATTGACGCTATCTACGAGGGGTGGCCAGAAATTCACCCAGATTCCTTTGCTCAGGTCTTCGGTGAGCACAGCAACATCCAGGCAGGCACCACCATGGTTCCCTATGTGGAACCACAAACAGTCCAAGATCGCACGCACATTCGCGTGTTGTTTGCCAAAACCGCAGTGTCTACTGGGTGGGACTGCCCCCGTGCTGAAGTGATGGTGTCGTATCGTACCGCGAAAGACAAGGCACATATCACTCAGGTCATTGGACGTATGGTGCGCTCCCCGCTGGCTCGTCGAATCGAGGGAAACGCAGAGCTGAACTCCGTGCTGTGTATCCTTCCTAAGTTCGACCGTGACGCAGCTGACGACATTGTAAAAAGTATCAATTCCAGCACCAACGAGGGGAAGGATGATGATGGTGGTGATGATGATCGAGATCCGATAGCTTTCATTGAACCGGAAAAACTGGTTCCTTATACCCCGCCGCAGTCTCGGGTTACGCCCCTGCCGGAGAAGGAGTCCGAACAAAACGACACGTCCCCGCAGACGAAAACTCCCACTGAGACACCACCCCACACCACGGCGAACACAGTACCTGCCTTAGCTGAGGACACCGAGGCTCACAAAGACACCGGCAGCAAGTTAGCACCGCAACCCACTGCCCAACAGATGATACTGAGGGATAGTGACGCTGTATGGAAGGTGTTTACCTCGCTTCCTCGCCTGGTGGCTCCCAAACGGTCTGATAAACCGATTTCGATGCTGCTCAACCTGGGAATTGAACTGGAGCGCGATGGTCTTCGTGCCGGAGGAAAAAAGGAGGCTGAAAAGGAACTGGTCTCCATTGTCAACGGCTACATGGTGAGGTACAAGGAGCAGGTTAGTACGCACCGCAAAGACATTCAGCGAGTGGAGACAGTAAAACTCGTTTACGCCTACTCTGACCGTCAAGTGGTGGATACTGACGACATTGACCTGTATGCCGACCAGCGTGTGATCGAAGAGGCATACCAGAAATCCATTCCGGTCTTTACCCGTGCACTGGCTGACTTGTGGATTACTTCATTTGTTGATGAACATGCTGGTGAGGACGCAGACGAGGACGAACTTATTGATGAGGCGCGTCTTTCCCTCGCATCTTTAAGCAACGTTGACGGTGTGAAGGATGAAATCTGCTATGACGCAAACAAGGTGGCGACCGATTGGCTCGACACATCTCGCGCAAACATCGCGGCGCTTCCTGACGGTCGAAAGGCCGCATATACTGCACTGCGTGAGATGGCCGTGAGTCCGGTAAGTGAGCTACTGACTCGTCCGACGAACCGATTGGTACCTCCTGGACGCAAGACCAAGGGAGGTGAATTTGAAGAGTACCCGCGCTATGCAGGCCATATCCTTGCAGGAAGTGACGGCTGTGCTCCGATGAAGCTCAATGACTGGGAAAAGAAGGTAGTAGAGACCGAGCAGGGACGTGACGACTCGTTCGGTTGGTACCGCAATCCATCACGGGCAAGTGCAGATGCAGTAACCGCGGTCTATCAAGACTCAACCGGCGCATGGAAGAACATGCAACCTGACTTCATTTTCTTCCGTGTTGTGGACGACACGATAAAGCCGTCCATCGTTGACCCGCACGGCGAGCACTTAAGCGATGCCCTAGACAAGCTGCGCGCCTTGGCCGATTACGCAGACAAGTTCGGCGATCAGTTCCTGGAAATCCTATCGCTGTCGGGCAAAGACGCAGATAACCTCAAGTTGCTGGATCTAAAAGACCCAGACACAAGGAAGGCAATTGCGCAAGCGGCTACAGCCACACAGGTGTATGCAGAGAAGGGACGAACGTACAAATAAGTGACGGGGCTGTCCCGGTTACCTGCGAAGACCCCATGAGGTCGGCCCCTCCCGTACTCGCCGGCGGTGCAGGCCTGCCCGCAGTCCGACCGGCCACCCCGGGTGAGCAGCCAGCGTCTCCGCCAGACCCGGCAGAACTTGCACACCGCTGACTGTAAGCATATACTTACACCCGACATCGTTCGATTACGATACGGAGGGATGATGGACGCAGCACGGCTCGCTCAGATGCTCAGTGCTCTCGGAAGTGAGCCTCGGTTGCGAATTATCGCCTCCCTAGAGACGGATTCGACCCATGTCAGTGAGCTGGCCCGCCGACTCGGGATGTCTCGGCCACTGCTCTACCAGCACCTCAACCGCTTGGAAGCTGCTGGACTCATCGAGAGTGGCCTGGAACAGCTCGGAGAGAGCCGAGTGAGGAAGCACTACTGGGTCGCTCCGTTTCAGCTTGAAGTAACTCCAGACCACATTAGGCACCTGATTAATCAAGAACAGAAAAGGGAATCTTCGTGACACTTACCGCTACCGTATTTCTTGTCATCCTCGCCGCCGCACTACCACTCGCGATCTTCGTTGCTCTTACCGTCTGGGTGGTACGCACCGTCACCAGCGCACGACGCGAAACGGCGACGGCGATCGATGGTTCAAACCAACTCATCGTGGAGCACCTACGCAACATCACCGAGCGGTTGGATCGGATTGAGGCCCAACTCAGCGAGATCCCCGAGTAATCAGGCTCTTCCTTAAACAAGGGGCGCGGTGGTTTTGGCTCCGTGCTATGGGCTGTCACAGCGTATGCGCTAAGCGCGTCGCGTAGACCTCCAGCAACATAAACTTGCTTGTGACTTTGGCGGCGGGGTGTGTCTCCGGTCGGGGTGCTGGCCTGCCTCCCTCGCGGATACAGGCTAGGGCTGGGGACGAACCTCCTGATGTGACACCACCCGCTACCTCTTCAGCCCCACTAGCCGACGGAACCGGGAACGGAAACCGACGGAAACCACCACTGTGGTTAGTGCCGTTGCAGGTGGATGGGTAGTTTCGCAAAAGACTCGCCCGCAGCTGTGCTGCGGGCCTTTCCTTTACTAGGCCAACATTCCCATAAACAGCGCCGCGGCCACCAAGATGGCGGAAAATAGCCACGCAATGGGGAAAGCCAGCTTGAGATATTTACCCATCTGGCCTTCCGCTAGCCCCAACGCCAACCATAATGCGGGTGAGAACGGCGAGACGAAGGTGCCCACCACGTTACCAATGATGAGCGCGCAAGCCGCACCCATACCGCTTACCCCAAAGCTTTCCACGGTTCCCTGAACAATAGGAAGAACTGAGAAGTAATAGGCATCCGTCGAGGTCAACAAGTCAAGCGGTACACCAAAGAAGCCCACAATAACGTGGAGATGCGGCGCGACACCCTCCGGCAAGACGTTAACTAGCGTCAGGGCGATTTCTTCAAGCATCTTCGTTTCATTGAGAACGCCCAAGAACATGGCCGCGGCAAGAATGACGCCCGCCATGGCCAATGCATTAGGCGCATGGCGCCGTAGGGCCTCGCCTTGTTCCATGGAACCGCTGAAATTAATGGCTAGCGTGATAGTAGTGGCCACGAGGAAGGCTGGGGCGGGCGGAACTACGCCCGATAGCAGAGCCACTAAGACCGCAAGGGCTACGACAACGTTGACCACGGTAACCCAGCGTCCCGTGCGGAAGTGGTAGCCCAATTTATGTTGTTCACGTACCTGTGCAGCAGCGAATTCATCGGCCAATTCATTCACGTCTACTGCCGTGCCGCCTGCTAATTCGCCGCTTTCGCGCAAACCCGCTATGCGGCGCTTTTCCCGCCACCCCAAAAGCGCAGCCAAAAGGAAGACCAGCACAATCGCTACGCCCTGAATGGGCAAAAGTTGCACCCAGATGGCATTGGGCTCTTGATCGACTACGGCGCCGGCCCGGCCTAGCGGGCCGCCCCAAGGAACCATATTCATTATGGAGGCGGCCATCGCCACAATGGTGATAAGCACGTAGCGCGACATATTCAGCGCACGATAGAGCGGGAGTAGCGCGGGGATGGTGATAAGGAAGGTGGTAGAACCAGATCCATCGAGGTGCGCTACTACGCCGATCGCCGCAGTGCCCAACGTTACGGCCATGATTTTTCCGCGGGTAGCCTTGATGAGCGCGCGGATAACCGGAGTAAATAGGCCAACATCTTGCAATATGCCAAAGAAGATGATGGCAAAGATAAACATCACCACAACGTTGATGACGGAACTTAAGCCTTCACTGAAAAAGTCAGATATTTCGCCTAGACCAAATCCACATACTAGGGCACCAACTACAGGCACCAATGTCATGGGAATGATGGGGTTTACCCGGCCGCGAATTAAAATTCCCACCGTCACGAAAATGACCAAAAGGCCTACGGTCGTAAGGCCGAGCGGGGTCTGCATAGTGCTCCTTTACAAGTTGACGTCCCGCCGTGCCGCACGTGACACAGATAGACGGGGTGTGACTCAGATTAAACCCTGGCCACCGGCAGCACTACCACTACCTCAAAAAAATTCACACCACTTTGAATTGAATTGTCTATAGATAAGTGTCGTCAAAAAGGTATGCAAAGCGTGAAAACTACCCCACCCCGATAAAACGGCGGCCGTTGTGTACGGATTCTTGCGCAGAAAATGCAGATAAATACCCCATATATGGGAAACGACGCGGTGCCCCTACAGCGCCGCGTCGTCCCTATTCCCTATCACTCACAACGGATTGGAGAAACCGTTTGCCTACCCCCTAAGTAGGCTTTGTGAGCAAGACCAACTGTAGCATTCACACAATGCAAACGGTAGCGGACACCAAGATTCCCAGTTTCCACCAATATTTTTTATTCTTAGGTCTGCATTTTCAGACCTAATTGACCGAATCTTTAGTTTTTACTGTGGACAAGGCCCACCATTTTGCACTTAACCCAACGAGAGTGACAGCCAACAATACCGCAATCCCAGCCCAGAGGACGGCTTGTTCGCCTTCGTTGCCCGCCACCGTGACAGCCGCGGTAGTCCAATTCAGCGGCAAAAGATTAGAAATAACTTGCCATACCTTAGAAACCCCGGCAATTGCGGCGGATTTCCACAACCAGCCCACCAGCGCGGTCTGGCCGATGCCAAAGAGTGCCGCAAGAATACTGCCGGCAGTAATACCGCACAGGCCTAGCAGGCCACGCGTAATGGCCGTCATAGACAGCGCGCCCAGGAGAAGCGCCACCCCAGCCCAGGCCGCCGCCACGGGAGTAATACCAGTGGCAAGCACGAAGAGGAGGATTTCCCCGATGGCCACCGCAGCCAGCGTTCCGCCAGCCACCATTAGCCAAGGGCGGAACCCTACGTGCCAGGCCACGCCAGCTGCCGCACCTGCGAGCAAGACCAAGGCGGAGATCAGCAGCGCCACAATAGGACTCAGCAAATGCGTCGGGCCTTGGGATGCAGTATGCACCGGCGGCAGGGCACGCTGAATATCGCCCACGTTCGTCTGATTTTGGGCCGCCATGCCGGAGAGCTTGCCGGCGCCGTCGTCAAGCTTGTCCACGCCTTCCTGCGCCTCACCGACGCGCTTGCTAAGCTCCGCTATACCCTCATTGAGCTCTTGCGCGCCCGATACCGCCTGATTCACGCCATCGTGATAGGCGTAGCCATTGACTGCCAACTGATTGGACAGATCGCGCGAGCCGTCCTTGAGCTTCTTGAGCTGGCCAGTTACCGAATTATCCAGGCGGAAATTATTCACCTGCGCGCGGAGATCACCCAGCTGCGCGCGAATATCCTTCGCTTCTTTGGATTTATTGCCTTCTAGATCGTGCATCGTGCCATCGATGGCCTGCAGGATCTGCCCCTGGACGGCCCCGAGGCCGACCACCTGGTCCACAGCGCCACCTACGCCATTGGCCAGCTCCGTGGCGCCGCCACCGAGCGTATTGGTTCCAGACTGCAGCTGATTGAGGCCGGATACCAGTTCTTGGGAGCCCGTCGCCAGCTTGTCGACGCCCCCTCCAAGCTCATCCGCCCCCTTGTTGAGCTCCCCCGTGCCGTCGTCAAGCTGCTTGGCGCCCGATTTAAGCATGCTTGCCTGTGCCTGGGCGCGGCTGGCTGCTTCGGCGGCTTCTTTCACCTCTGGAGAGGAAGAATTTTCCCGTGGCGCGCCAAACGGCTGCGCGGCGCTAGACCAAGCATGGGCAGGTTCCCACTGCGCGAGGCCCGCCACCGTAGCTCCGATAACCAACGGCAGGGCAAGCAAGAAGATCAAGAGGACGCTGCGCCACCGGGAGGGAGACGCAGCGTCTGGGGAAGCAAGGCGTGAGGTCATGGTAATGAACCTATCCTTGCAGGTCACTCCCCTGCTGCAGGCGCGCCGAGCACCCCACATTGCCGATTACTCTAGAATATATGGCATGCCCCACATTTATTCCCTAGCTCCTTCCCGTTACCTTGCCACCGCGGCCTTCGTACCGCTGTGCTTTGGCCTTGTTGCCTGCTCCAACGACGCCGATACGTCCGCAGAACCCGAGTTTTCCGATGCCGCTGCTCTTAGCTCCTCCGCCGAGGAGACCTCCTCCGAAGAAGCCACGAGTGAGGCCACCACGTCGGCAGCCGCAGAGACCACCGCCGAGGCTGAACCTACTTCCGTAGAAGCAGCTCCCTCCTCATCCCCCGCAGAAGCCGGCGATAAAGAGAGCGAAGACCAAGCCGCCGCGCCCGCCGATACAGGCCAGGGCGATTGCTCCCCAGAAGCGCTACAACCCACGGCCCCCAGCATGACAAATATCCGAGTCAGTGACTGCGATGGCCAATGGGCGCACTTCGGCAAGGACAGCACGGACTGGACGACTTGGGCACGCTACGACAATGGCCAGTGGGTAGCCATTGAGCCCATTGGCGAAGCCACCTCCGGCATGACCGCCCCGTGCTACGACGTAGACAAATGGGCCGCCGAGGGTGCGCCCGCTTTCCTTACCGAAAATATGCGCCGCTGCGACTAGTCGCACAGCATGACTTCGCCCCCGTACCGCGCTTTATAGCTGCGCGATACGGGGGCGGCGTTTTTAGTGCGGAGGGACTGCCGCGGAAGGATTACTTCTTCTCGGCGTAGACCTCACGCACGCGCTGGCCAAGGGCTGGGTGTACCTTAGTCCAGTAGTCATAAATGCGCTCCTCGGTTTCCTCAGATACACCTGCCATAGCATTGGTGATATTGGTAACCAAGCGCTCCTTGGCGGCGTCATCATAGACGTTTTCGTACAAGTCGCGCGCCTGCACGAAATCATCATCTTCGGAGTGGCGAACGTACGGTGCCCGCACCAGATCGCCGCCGTAGGACTCCGGATTGATATAAAGCTCCGCCGCGGTGGTGGTCTCGAGCTGGGAGCGGTCATTCACAGCGGCGTCGTCAAGCACGCCAGTGCCCTTTTCATAGCGGTTCGGCGAGTACACCGGATCCTCCGGGGCATTGAAAAGGAACTGCATGCTGCCCTCGTGCTCGTAGGTATTGACCTCATCCACGTTCTGCGGCTGGTTTACCGGCAGCTGCTTATAGTTAGCACCGATGCGGTAGCGCTGCTGGTCAGCGTAGGCGAAAACGCGTGCCTGCAGCATCTTATCTGGGGAGAGACCAACACCCGGCACGATATTGGATGGATCGAGCGCCACCTGCTCAATCTGCGCAAAGAAATTGCGTGGGTTGCGGTTGAGCACGAAGTAGCCCACATCGTGCAGCGGGTAATCCTTCTTGGACCAGACCTTGGTTAGGTCGAAAGGATTAAAGCGATAGTTCTCCGCCTCATCCAGCGGCATGATCTGTACCTTGACGTCCCAGACTGGGTAATTGCCCTCCTCGATGGCGTTGTAGAGGTCCTCGCGGTGGCAATCCGGGTTCTGGCCGGCGGTGGTGGTGGCCTCCTCGTCGGTGAAGTTCTCTACGCCCTGGCGGGTCTTAAAGTGGTACTTCACCCAGAAAGCCTCGCCTTCTTCATTTACCCACTGGAAGGTGTGGGAGCCGTAACCATTTTGGTGGCGGGTCGACTTCGGCGTGCCGCGGTCACCCATGAGGTAGGTGACCTGGTGGGCAGACTCCGGGTTGCGGGTCCAGAAATCCCACTGCATATCCGCATCGCGCAAACCATTGGTGCCCAGACGCTTCTGGGAGTGGATGAAGTCAGGGAACTTCTGGCCATCGCGAACGAAGAAGACTGGGGTGTTATTGCCCACGATGTCCAGGTTGCCTTCCTCGGTATAAAAACGCAGCGCAAAGCCGTGTACATCGCGCCAGGTATCCGGGGATCCCTGCTCACCGGCGACGGTGGAAAAGCGGCCCATCATCGGGGTGACGGTGCCCTTCTGGAAGACCTTGGCCTTGGTATAGGCGGATACATCTTCCGTAATGTGCAGCTCACCGAAGGCGCCGTGGCCCTTAGCGTGCGGGGTGCGCTCCGGCACGCGCTCGCGGTTGAAGTGGGCAAGCTTTTCAATGAGGTGGATGTCATTGAGCACCACTGGTCCCTGCTGGCCAGCAGTCACCGAGGTGTTCTCGGAAGGAACTGGTTGGCCAGACGGGCGGGTGGTATTGCCCTTGCCAGCGGGGCGCTGGCCCTTGTTCAGGATGTCATCAGCGGTGAAATCAGTCATTTTGCCTCCTGGCAATCAGTGGATATGTACCACCAGTGTGGCAAAAGAATCACCGGTTGTCAGGGGTCTAAAAGGAGTGTAGGGGCTACTGGTAGATTCATTCAGGTGACTCACCACTCCGCAGCAGATGACGCCCGCGTCACCGACCTTGCCCTTCAGGCCGGTCGCGGTGACCGTGCGGCGCTGACGGAGTTTATTAGGGCTACCCAGGATGATGTGTGGCGTTTGCTAGCGCATTTAGGCGGGCCGGAAGGCGCCGACGATCTCACCCAAGAGACCTATCTGCGCGTGATCAGCGCCCTGCCACGCTTTGCGGCCCGGTCCTCGGCACGCACGTGGTTGCTGTCTTTAGCCCGGCGGGTGTGGGTGGATAATATTCGCCACGATATGGCCCGGCCGCGCAAATCTGCCACCGAATACGAAGACGCCATGGGTGCGGCACCAGAAGAGTCCACGGCATGGAGTGAATGGATAGATGCCCGCGCGCTTATCGACGCCCTCCCGGCCGACCGCCGCGAAGCCCTCATTCTCACCCAGGTGCTGGGCTACACGTACGAGGAGGCGGCCAAGATTGCTGGCGTGCGGGTAGGTACTATCCGCTCCCGCGTCGCGCGCGCCCGCAAGGATCTGATCGCAGGGACAGGTTAATACCCCCATACCGGCCCCTTGAGGCGGCGAGATAATTTCACCTGCAAATTGTTACGCTCTGGTTACCTTGCACCCCAAGAGCCCCAATTTTTGGCATTTAGCTGCAGGTTGTACACCGGATACTGGGTGAAGGAGGCCACAATTAGGGCGATTCTTGCCCGAAAGATTTGTCCAATGTGTGGTTTATTAGATGTGTACACACGTGATAAATCGACCGTCGATCCGGGCCCGTGCGATCCCAATGCCGGGCCCGGCGCGTGTGAGTAAGAGAGTTTCTCCCTTTCATGTTAAAACGCGCAATCGGAATTTCCATGGCGTTTATCGGCGTCGTCGTGGGCGCAGGCTTTGCCTCCGGCCAGGAGGCCATGCAGTTCTTCGTAGCCTTTGGCGAGTGGGGTCTGTGGGGCATCGCCTTGGCCGCTGGCCTGATGATGATCACCGGCGTGTCCATCCTGCAGCTCGGCTCGTATTTCCAGGCAGAGGAGCATACCGCTGTCTACGACAAGGTCGCATCGCCGTTTACCGCCAAGATTTTGGACTGGTCAACACTAGTTACTCTGTTTTCCATCGGCTTCGTCATGTTTGCTGGCGGCGGCTCTAATATCAATCAGCAGTTCCCCTCCGTTCCGGTATGGGTGGGCGCCACCGCGATGCTGATTCTGGTACTGCTCGTCGGCCTGATGGATGTTGACCGCGTGACCGCGGTCATCGGTACCATCACCCCGTTCATCATTATCTTCGTGGTGATTGCCACCGGCTACACCATTCTCAACGCAGATGTTGATTTTTCTTCCCTCAATGACTGGGCAGTAGCTAACGTCGATACCTCGCTACCTAACTGGTGGCTGTCTGCGTTGAACTACACCGGCCTGAACGTTATGACGGCTGTGTCCATGTCCATCGTCATTGGCGGTAACTTCCTGGATAACCGCGCAGTCGGCATCGGCGGCCTCATTGGTGGCCTGCTCTACCTGATCCTTTTAGCCCTGCTGGTCTTCGCCCTCTTCTTCGAGGCCGAGACCGTCAACGGCGAGGATATGCCGGTGCTGGCCCTCATCACGAGCATCCACCCGGTATTCGGCGTGTTCATGACCTTCATCATCTACGGCATGGTCTTCAATACGGCTATCGGTATGTTCTACGCCTTGGGCAAGCGCTTGACCCGCAATAATCCCAAGCGCTTCTACCCTGTCTACGCTGTTTGCTGCATCATCGGCTTCGTCCTGTCCTTCGTGGGCTTCCAGACGCTGGTCAGCAATGTTTACCCAATTCTGGGTTACCTGGGTCTGTTGATGATCGTGGTGATGGTCTTCAACCGCATCAAGAACGGCAGCAAGCTCTCGGATGAGTCCGACCGCCGCATGCGCGCACACGAGCTGGTTTCCCGCCGCTTGGATCCACGCAAGCGCTTCACCAAGAAAAATGAGCGCGAGCTGCGCAAGCTGGCTGCGGCTTCCAATATGGAAACCACCGAGTTCGTCACCAATATCGCAGAAGAGATCCACGAAGAGCTCGAAAACGATGACGACCTTGACTACGACCGTGAAGATCCGGAGCCATCCGTGACCTACGTGCAGCACACCAAGCCGGAGGTTCCGTCCTCCGATAGCGACCTTGACTTTGGCAAGAAGGATGCTGCCGCTGATAGCGGCAAGGCTACGGGCACCGCCAAGCCAGTCTCTGAGGACTAGCCTTCTCGCCCACGTCAATCAAGATAAAAGCTCGGCGCCCTCCTTATCCCGTAACGAGGAAGGAGGGCGCCGAGCTTTTTGTGTAACCTGCGACGAAGCGGAACCTGCTTAAACGAGTAGCTCCGCGATCTGGATGGTGTTGAGCGCGGCCCCCTTGCGCAGATTATCGCCGGCGACAACGAGCACGAGGCCCTTGTTATCGTCCACCGTCTGGTCCTGACGGATGCGGCCTACCAAGGATTCGTCGATGCCGGTGGCAGCGAGCGGGGTGGGGACGTCGGCAAGCTTAACGCCCGGGGCACCGCTCAAAAGCTCGGTGGCCTGCTCGGAGGTGATTGCCTTGTCGAACTCGGCGTGGATGGTCAGGGTGTGGCCGGTAAAGACCGGGATGCGCACGCAGGTACCTGCAACCTTCAGCTCCGGAATGTCTAGGATCTTGCGGGATTCGTTGCGCAGCTTTTGCTCCTCATCGGTCTCTAGGGAGCCATCATCCACGAGGTTGCCGGCCATCGGCAGCGCGTTATAGGCAATGGGCGCCACATAAGGGCCAAAGTCCTCGTCATTGAGTGCAGAGCCATCGTGGACCAAACCCACATTGTGCTCGCCAACCGAATAGACCTGCGCGGCCAGCGCCTGCACGCCGGCCAGGCCGGAGCCGGAGACCGCCTGGTAAGAGGACACATGCAACTTGTTCAGGCCCGCGGCATCGTGCAAGACCTTCAGCACCGGCATAGCGGCCATGGTGGTGCAGTTTGGGTTCGCGATGATGCCCTTAGGGGTGTTCTTGGCTGCCTCGGGGTTGACCTCGGAGACGATGAGGGGAACCTCTGGATCCTTGCGGTAGGCCGAAGAGTTATCCACCACGGTCGCACCGGCCGCGGCAAACACTGGAGCCCATTGCTTGGAGGTAGAACCACCGGCAGAGAACAAGGCGATATCAACGTCGGCGACGGATTGCTCGGTAACCTCGGCGAGGTCCTCGACGGTAATCTGCTCGCCGCGGAATTCCAGCTCGGTGCCGGCGGAGCGGGAAGAGGCGAAAAAGCGCACCTTATCGGCCGGGAAATTGCGTTCTTCCAAGATGGAGCGCATAACGCGGCCGACCTGGCCGGTAGCGCCTACTACTGCAACAGTGGTCATGACTATAAATCCTCTGTAGTTGCTGTGGGTGTTTAACGTCCGGTTCCAGCATAAACCGTGGCTTCTTCTTCGCCACCAAGCTGGAATTTCTCGTGCAGTGCACGGGCGGCCTTTTCCAGGTCAGCCTCGCGGGTGAGCACGGAGATGCGGATTTCAGAAGTGGAGATGAGCTCCATATTGACGTTGACGTCGCGCAGGGCCTCGGTGAACTCTGCGGTAACGCCCGGGTGGGATTTCATGCCGGCGCCGACGAGGGAGACTTTCCCCACTTGGTCGTCATACAGCACATTGGCCCAGCCTCCTTCAGATTTCAGCTTGCTCAGCAGCTCCATGGCACGCGGGCCGTCGGCACGCGGGCAGGTGAAGGTGATATCGGTGGTGCCGTCCTCCAGGGAGGAGACATTTTGCAAGACCATATCGATATTGATCTCTGCATCGGCAATGACGCGAAAGACCTTCGCAGCCTCCCCCGGGCGATCCGGGATGCCCAGGACGGTGACCTTTGCCTCGGACTTATCGGTTGCTACACCAGTTAGTACTGCTTCTTCCACGGGGATATCCTCCATCGATCCGGTAACTAGGGTGCCGGGGTCATTTGAATAAGACGAGCGAACTCGCAAGGGTACATTGAATGCGCGGGCGTACTCCACGCTGCGCAGGACCAAAATCTTGGAACCTACCGCGGCCATCTCCAACATCTCCTCAAAGGAGAGCTTGTCTAGCTTCTGCGCGTCTGGGACGATGCGCGGGTCTGCGGTGTAGACGCCATCAACATCGGAGTAAATCTCACACACGTCCGCGTTTAGCGCGGCAGCAAGTGCCACCGCGGTGGTGTCGGAGCCACCGCGACCCAAGGTGGTGACATCGCGCGATTCCTTATTAACGCCCTGGAAGCCGGCGACGATACAAATCTTGCCTTCGTCCAAAGCCTCGGTCAGGCGGCCCGGGGTGACGTCCACGATGCGGGCATTGCCGTGGCGCTCGGTGGTGAGCACTCCGGCTTGGGAGCCGGTAAAGGACTGGGCGTGGGCACCAAGCGATTCCACTGCCATGGCCACCAGAGCATTAGAGATTCGCTCGCCGGCGGTGAGCAACATATCCATCTCTCGCTGCGGCGGGACAGGATTGACCTGGGCGGCAAGGTCGAGCAGCTCATCGGTGGTATCGCCCATGGCGGAACACACCACGACAACGTCGTTGCCCTGCTTCTTGGTGGCCACGATGCGCTCCGCAACGGCGCGGATGCGGTCTGCGGATTCGAGGGATGAGCCGCCATACTTTTGCACGATCAGGGCCACGGTAAGGATGCCGCCTTTCGTCGTTCAAGGCATCCCTGGCGTGTGTGTACACGCCCGGAAATACCTGTCGTTCATTAGTCAAAGACCCATGCTACCCCGCAGGGTCTTTGCCCTCATCATAATTCCTAGACAATGCTTAATTTTTATTCACACGCCCCCAATGTTAAGCGCACCACACGCTCGCTTCCTCAGCGCAGAAAAACGCGCGCCATGCAGGGAAGAATATGCATATAGCAGGATTTTTTACTACCGTTGAGCGGGTGTTAAGCAACCTCCTCGCCATCTTTTTCGCGCTCGCATCCGCGCTGACGGTTGCTTGGGGCACGGTCATCCGCCACCGCATTGCCCTCGACGCCGATGATTCGGTCATGCGCGCCGCCATGTCCAACCCCTTGTGGTGGGTGGGCACCGCGGCCGCCATTGGCGCCTATGGCCTGCAGGTCATCGCCCTCGGTTTTGGTACCTTGCTGGTGGTCCAGCCCATCTTGGTGCTGTCCTTAATGTTTACCCTGCCGCTTTCGGCGTGGTATTCCGGCCGCAAAATGCCTTTCCACGAGGTCTTTTGGTCTATTGCATTGACCATCGCGGTGGGCATCATGGTCGTCTACGGCCGTCCGGTCGCAGGAAACCCCCGCCCGGAATGGAGCGATTGGTGGCCGGCGCTCCTTGTAGGGTTGGTCACCCTCGCCCTACTTGCTGCGGTAGCCACGAAGCTACCGGATAACCGTCCCTTAGCGTTGGGCACGGCCTGCGGCGTCATCTACGGCTTCGTCGCCCTGCTATCAAAGGCCGTGGTGGACATTTTCACCCACGAAGGCCTTGCCACGCTACTGGCAAGCTGGCAGTTCTACGGCCTCATCGGTCTCGCGCTCACCGGCACCGTAGTGCAGCAATATTCCTTTAATGCCGGCCCCCTAGCCCATTCCCTGCCGGCCATGACCATCTTTGAACCCATCGTGGCCTTCGGCTTGGGCTACATGGTGCTGGGAGAGAAATTCCTCATCGATACGGCCGTCGGTTGGGCAATTATGCTCATCGCCCTTACCGTCATGGTGCTCTCCACCATCGTGCTCTCCCGCAGCCCGGTAAGCCAGCGCGGCTAAATGGCCCACTCAAATACGCCGAGCATATAGGCCGAAAACCACGCCCCGAACAGGGCCCAGGCGCCAACCGCCACGCTTGCCGACGTCCCCTTTTTCACCCACGGCAACAACACAATCACCGCCGGCAGGAGCAGCCGGGGCCGCGAGTGCATAATGCCATCAGAAAGCAGCACGTTCGCCATCAGCACCGCAGAGAATAACCAGGCCGCTAGCGGCAGGCGGCGCCATGCCAACACAAGGAAAACCGGGGCAGCGATCATCACGCCGGCGCTCAGCAGATATCCACCGTTAGTAGCCCCGCTAAGCGTCTCCCAAAGCCAAATAACCGTGGCTTTGCCGCCATCAAAGCTGGAGTTCCAATGTTCTTTCTGGATCCCAAAATAACCGCCAACTTCTTTGAGATGGCTGCTCGACCACCACAAATACCCCACCAGCGGCACGACCGAAAACACCACCGCGGCCCAGGCCCGCCAGTTCTTTCGCGCCCGCAGCAGCACCATGAATGCAAAGACCGCAACGAGATCCACCGCGGTAAGACGCACGAGTCCGGCTACAAAAATTAGTGCCGCGGCAGCCCACCATCGCTCATCTACGAGCGCCACCACCGCCCATATGGCCAGGGCCCCAAAAAGTGCCTCGGTATACGGCATGGAAAACACGATGGACATCGGCGCACAGGTCACCATCACAGCACTGAGCACCTGGGCCCACTTCCCCATGCCCATGCGCGCAGCCAAGGCCATCACACCGGCAGCCAGCGCGATGCTAAAGAGCACATTGAGCGCAATGGCCGTGCCCGCTTCGTCGGTACCAAAGATGCTGCTTAACCCACGCACGAGGAAGGGGAATCCCGGGAAGAAGGCCATGGTCGTCTCATGGACCGGCCCATCCGTAGAAATATCCGCACCAAAGTACCCGCCGCGGGCGATTTCTACGTAGTGCTTAGCGTCCCACTTATTGAGCAGCCCCCACAGCTTATCGTCCTGCGCGGCGGCCACCGCTGCGAGTACGCCTACGCGCAATGCGGCTCCAATGAGTGCAACGAGTGCGGCAGGCGCCCACAAGGAACGCAATATGGATGATGTTTGGGGCTTGGCATGGCGGGGATTAGACACGAAAGGCATGGTACCCCACCACCACCGCGTCTCATTGAATGAAATCTCTTGCCGCACAGTGAGAAAGCCTGTAGTGTGACCGATATGACACAGCGGAATGACCTACTCCTTATCTGCCGCGGCGGGATTTCGGCCTAAGCACTGGCCAGCGCCCCGTCGCGGAGTCCGGCTACCCAAGCCCAGCTGGCCGTCTTTCCCCATAGACACCAGAAAAGGAAACCGCACCCCATGTCCCCCACCGACTCTTTTATCAGCGCCCCGCGCGACATCACCACCCCCACCGGCCCACGCCGCGAAGGACAACCCGCGTGGAATAAGCAGCGCGGCTCCGCCATGCCCCACGAGCGCTATCAACCCTTCGCCGTCGAGGTAGAAAACATCGACCTGCCGGACCGCACATGGCCTAGTCAGAAAATCACCCACGCTCCCCAGTGGTGCGCGGTGGATCTGCGCGATGGTAACCAAGCGCTGATTGATCCCATGAGCCCAGAGCGCAAGCACCGCATGTTCGACCTGCTGGTCAAGATGGGCTACAAAGAAATCGAGGTGGGCTTCCCCTCTGCCTCCCAAACCGATTTCAACTTTGTCCGCGAAATCATCGAGGGCAATAAAATTCCCGATGACGTCACCATTCAGGTCCTGGTACAGGCCCGCGATCACCTGATCCGCCGCACCTTTGAAGCTTGCGAGGGCGCCAAGAACGTCATCGTGCACTTTTATAACTCCACCTCGAAGCTGCAGCGCCGCGTAGTCTTCCGCAAAGACAAACCTGCCATTAAGAAGCTGGCCACCGATGCTGCCACACTCATTAAGTCCATCGCCGCCGACTACCCAGATACCACTTGGCGCTGGGAATACTCCCCCGAATCCTTCACCGGTACCGAGCTGGACTTCGCCCGCGAGGTCTGCGATGAGGTGGTAGACATCATGGATCCGTCCCCAGAGAATCCAATGATCATCAACCTGCCATCCACCGTGGAGATGATTTCGCCCAATATCTACGCCGATTCCATCGAATGGATGCACCGCAATCTTGCCCGCCGCGAGGACGTCGTGCTCTCACTGCACCCGCATAATGACCGCGGCGAGGGAATCGCCGCCGCCGAACTTGGCTTTATGGCGGGCGCGGACCGCATCGAAGGCTGCCTTTTTGGCAACGGCGAGCGCACCGGCAACGTAGATCTCGTCACTTTGGGCCTGAATATGCTCACCCAGGGTGTGGACCCGCAGATTGATTTTTCCGATCTGCCGCAGATTCGCGAAACCGTTGAATACTGCAACCAGCTGCGCGTGCCGGAGCGCCACCCCTATGGCGGCGAATTGGTCTTTACTGCGTTCTCCGGTTCCCACCAGGACGCAATTAATAAGGGCTTGGACGCGCTGGCAGCCACCATCCGCCCCGGCGCGAATAATACCGAGGTCTCGTGGGAAGAAATGCGCGAGGCCATCTGGGAGGTTCCTTACCTGCCCATCGATCCAAAGGACGTGGGCCGCGACTACCAGGCGGTCATCCGCGTCAACTCCCAGTCTGGCAAGGGCGGCGTTGCCTACATCATGAAGACCGATCACGGCATCAATATGCCTCGCGCCATGCAAGCGGAATTTTCCAGCGTGGTCCAGGAAATCACCGACTCCGAAGGCGGCGAGGTCAATTCCAAAAACATGTGGGATATCTTTGCCACCGAGTTCCTGGACCGCGAGGATCCGCTGACCCTGGAGTCTTTCCATATGGACAATGCCCCAACAGAAGATGGGGATGCATCGGTGACCGCCACCGTGGCTTTCCACGGGGAAAAGTCCACCGTCTCAGGCAGCGGTAACGGACCCATTGCGGCTTATGCCAACGCCCTGGAATCCCTGGGCATCGACTTCGAGGTCATGGAATACTCCCAGCAGTCCCGTTCCGCCGGCGACGACGCCGAGGCCGCCTGTTATATCGCCGCCGACGTCAACCAGAACAAGGTCTGGGGAGCGGGCATCGCCGGGTCCACCACGCGGGCTTCCATCAACGCGATTAACTCCGCCGTCAACCGCGCCCTGGCCTAGGCCTGCTCGCCGGCGCCGCGGCCCGGCGTGGTAGAAGGGTGGGTATGCCTTCTTCTACCTACCTCATACCGCACCGTGGCTTGGGCGCCGTGCAGGCCCTGCCCATCTATGATGCGCAGACGAAGGAAAACCGAGAGTTCACCGTCACCTTGGCACCCCGCCCGGACGGCGGGTTGGAGGTGCGTACCGACTCCACCATCGGGCACATCACCAGCGCCGACCGCGCGGAGTATCCCGAAATAGATCTACTACTTCGCGCCGGGCTGACCCCTGCAGCCACCGCCGCGCCGCAGCCCGATGGCTCTCTCTCGCTGCTGCTGCCCCGGCCGGGCCTTTGCCTGCCGGCGAATAATCCGCCAGCGGGCCCGTGGACAATGCTGGGCTATGCCCCACCCATCGACATCGCCGATCTTCCCGCGGATCTGGACATTCCCGCCCACGCCCGCATGCACGTATTGGTTACGCTCTCGCCCAGCACCACCGGTTCCGGCACCGATGCTTATTTGGGCCCGCAGTTTGTGGGGCGGTTGGAAGGGGTGGACGTCGCCAAGCAGGGCATAACCCTGGCCCATGCCTACCATGCGCCGCGCAACACCGGCCGTGTGCTCAGCATCTACGCGGGGGCGCCGCTGCCGGATTCGAAGGAAGCCTCGCTTGCCGACGCCGCCCCTACCTCCCCCGCCGCCACCGAAACCTTCGAAACCACGAGCTTCCGCGCCATAAGCACCGATGACCCCGCACCCCGCCGCCGGTGGTGGCCCGCCGTCATGGCCCTACTGGTGATTGCAGCGCTCATCGCCGTGCTCATTTTTATTCTGTAAAACTTTCGGGCAGGGTAACACCCTTGTTCACCAGCCGGGGAAATTGGAAATGGCCCACGGCAGTGCCTAACATACAGTGTTACTATTACCCCCTATCGAAAGGCCCCAATGACTTCCCTGGATTCCGCCACCTACGTGGTCCCTGACCACGGTTTTGGCGTGATCCATAATCTGCCCATCGAGGATGTTTCGCCAGAAGTTTTCAGCGAACTGCTCGAGTCCACCGCCGCAGAAGGCGGTTACCTCTCTGCGGAGCTCGGCCCCCGCACCGCCCAGGACGGCTTCGCGGTGTGGATCGGCGATTCTCTCCTTGGCCGTCTCAGCGCCGCCGATTCCCAGGCCTACGCACTCTTTGACTGGGTTCTCAGCGCCGGCCTACGCCCACACGTGAGCATGACAGATGCCTCCGGCGAAGAGTGGCCCACGCTCAACCTGCTCCTGCCGGCACCGCACCTGTGCATCCCCGCCAATAACCCGCCGGCGCAGCGCTGGACCATGCTGCCGGGCGAGGCTGCCGCCACATTGACGGAGTTTTCCAAAGACGTCACTGGCTTTCCGCACACCGACGAGCACTACCTCGTCTCCTTGCGCACCCGTGGTTTCCTGCGGCGAAATACCGTTGATGTCTATGTCAATAGCATCTTCTTAGGCTCCCTCCCGCGCGATGCCGCCCGCGAGATTGCCCCCGCCGTGCTCGACTGCACCAAATCCGGCCGCCTCGCCATTGCCCACGGCTACTTCCACTACGACGCCGATGACCGCCCCGCGCTGACCATCTACGCGCACAACGCTGCCAATAGGCACCACGCCGGCCTAGTTCTGGGCGTTGTCGCCGGTGGCGCCGCCGTCATGTCCGCGGCCACCGCAGCCCGCGCACAGGCCGCAACCAGCGTTCCCGGCGGCCCCACTGCCGGAATCTCTGCCGCTGGCACCTCCTCCGCAAGTGGTTTTGGCATCACCTCTGCCGCCAATGCCGCCGGCGCTTCTGGGGCCGTGACCTCGAATCTGCTGGCCGCAGCCGGTGTCGCCGTGCTAGTTGGTGGCGGCACCACCGTGGCTACCCACATGCTTAGTGAGGACGAAGCTCTTTCGGACACCCACTCGCATTCCACCGCGCCTGCTCCGAAAAGCAATCATTCCACCGACGATTCTTCCCATTTCGATGGCATTGGTCCCAAGCGCCCCGCGCACCCCGCCACGCCCCGCATCCACGATGCTGGCCCCACCAGCGGTGTCGCCGCGCCATCCCGCGCGGATTCCCCGACCCAGCACCCGCTTGCCGACGCCCCCTCTGAGACACCACCGCAGCACCGCCACGCCCCCGCGCCCCAACCGTCTAAGCAGGCGCGGCCGACGCACACCCCTCAGACTGACCGTGCCACGACCCCTGCCGCCGGCCACCACGACAAGCACCGTGGCGAGCACCAGGGCCATGATTCCCAGGCAATTTCCCGCGCCGCCTCCGCCGCAGCCGCTGCCGCCGCCGCTACGGCTAATAACGTCGAATCGACCCCGGCTTCGACTCCGGCCGCGGCGCCATCTTCCAGCTCTGAGCCGGCGCCGCAGCTAGCGGCGAAGGAACCGACTGCAACCTCCACGTCTTCGTCATCGGCCGAGCCTTCCCAGACAACGCAGACCACGGAGCCCGCGCAGACCACGGCATCTACGGATTCTGCAACTTCGACGTCACCATCGAAGGCCACGACGTCGACGGAGGCTACCGCACCTGCCGAGCCGTCCGACCTACCTACTTCAAATACGCCTACTTCGGAAAAGACTTCGGCTGAAACGACCACAACTGAAGCCGGCGCCACCACCTCGACGGATAAGCAGACGCCACTGCCCGCACCAGAGTCCTCAGAGCCAACGCCTGCGGAGCCGACTGCGCCTACAACGACATCTTCGTTATTGACCTCGGAGCCCCAGGCTGAGCCGGCACCGGATACCACCGTGCCAAGCACCACTATCCCAGGTTCCGAACTCGAGCCAACGCCAGAGCCGGAAACTACTGTCCCAACGACGACCATCCCTGGCTCGGAAATCGTGCCCACCCCGGAGCCAGAACCAGAGGTCGAACCGGAACTGCCCACGGCAGACCGCGGCGCGCCGGACGGCTCGGATGACCCCCTCGTACCGCTCGAACCAGAAGAACCGACAGAGCCGAAAGAGCCGAAAGAGCCGGCTGAACCGCAGCAGCCAGAGACACCGGGGCACCCTGAAGAACCTGAGGAACAAACAACCCCGCCGAAGGTCATTGTCGTCGTTGTAGAAGATTAAGCGGCGCGCCCTGTCCCCCTGCACGAAATGCGGGATACTACACTGAGTTTAATGAACAACACACCTGGCCCCTCCCCGCAGCACCCGTCGGCGTCGGCCCCAGCGCCGTCGCCCGCGACGGTAGCTTCGCGCCACGCGGCCAGGTCCACAGCGCCCAAACCAGGCATGGAACAGCGCCGCACTAAGCCCCGCCGCGCGATCCGTGCCTCCGGAGAGCCAGACGCCCCGAAACCCAAGCCGAAACCGAAACCGCACCCACCGGCCCAGCAACAGCCACAGCAGGCCGACTCGCCCAATGAGGAAGCGGACTTTCCCTATGTGGCGCTGACCATCCAGACCACCGGCATCCATCCCAGCACCGGGCGCATCGTTACTATCGACGCCATTACGTTCAACGACGCCAGCGAGCAGGGCCAGCAATTCCACGCCGTCCTCAAGCCCGATATCGATGCCGGGCCGCGCCACCTCCACGGGCTGAGCACCACCGATATTGAGCAGGCGCCAGCTTTTGGCAAGATCCTCAAATCGCTGGACAAGCTTATTGACGGCCGCACACTCATCGTCCACGACCTCCCCTATACCTGGGGTTTTCTCGTCGCCGAGGCCCGCCGTGCCATGATGGCCGCCGCCCGCCAAAATCGCGCGCGCAACCGCGGCCGCAACAAGGGCCGCCGGCGCCGCCAGAAGGTCGGACACGTACCCACCCCCGTCCGCATCATCGATACTTTGGGCACCTCCTATGCGCAGCAGGTGCGGTCGAATGATGTGCGCTTAGGGGGTGTCGCTAAGCAGAGCGGCTTGGACGCTTCGCCACAGGCCTCGGTGGAGCGCGCCAAGCGGCCCGAACCCGAGACTTCGCGCGAACAAACCGAACTGCTCATCGCGCTCTACCGCAAGCAACGAGGTGGCACGGTGCGCAGCTATGCGCCCGAGGACGTGCGCGCCGACCGCTTCGGCCTGCAACGCTCCCACGTGCGAGTCGACGCTGCCGAAGCCCCCGCCCAACACCACAACCCCGGCAAATACGAGCCGGGCAAGGAACTGCGCCGCGGCATGGAAATCGTGGTCGCTCCGGAAATCCTCGAGGACCCGGACACCATCATCACCGCGCTCATGCGTGAGGAGCTCAATTATTCCGAAAAGCTCACCCGCGAATCCTCGCTAGTCGTGTGCAACGTGACCACTGACCTGGTGGGAAAGCCCATGCACGCCCACCGCAAGGGCATTCCGCTGATGTCCGATACCGCGTTTCTCGACGCCCTCACGCGCATCGAAGACGCCGTCCCTGAACCCGAATCCGGCAAACCCACCCCCCGGCCCCAACGCTCATCCCACAACAACAAAAAAGGCGGCGCTAAGAACCAAAAGCGCCGCCGTCGCCGGGGCGGCCGCGGTGGTCGCGGCAGGGGCCGACGAAATTCTGGCGGCTCGGCGGGGAAAAAGAACGACTAAGCCACCCGCGCGACTACCCTAGGGGACATGAGTTTTAGAGTCCCGGGTGCGCTGAGGAAGTTGCGCACCACCACCGCCACTACCGCCGCGAAGCTGGCTACCACCGCTTCCCGCGCCACCGGCCGTGGCGCCGGCGGAATGATCGGTGGTCTAATCGCCAATGCCATTGACCCTTCCATCATGACCAACCTGGGTGATGGGCGCCCGGCCGTGCTGGTGACCGGCACCAACGGCAAGTCCACCACCACCCGCATGCTGGCCGCTGCAGTCCGCGCCGAGCACACCGTAGCCACCAACGACGGCGGTGACAATATGGATGCCGGCATCATCTCCGCACTCATGGCCGGCAAGGACGCCTCCCACCTGGTACTCGAGGTGGACGAGCTCCACGTGCCCCACGTAGCCGATAACCTGAACCCGCAGGCGCTGGTTCTGCTCAACCTCACCCGCGACCAGCTCGACCGCGTGGGCGAGATTAATAAGATCGAGCGGGCTCTGCGCGGCGCTGTGGAAGCCCACCCGGACATGCTCGTCATCGCCAACTGCGATGACGTTCTGATGACCTCCGTGGCCTATGACGCCAAGAATGTCATCTGGGTTTCGGCCGGCGCCGGCTGGCTCGGCGATTCCGTTACCTGCCCGCGCACCGGCGGGCACGTCGTGCGCACCGAGGATGACTGGTACGCCGTCAAGCCGCTTGCCGACGGCCGCGAATTCCGCCGGCCGCAGCCAACGTGGGGCGTCGATAAGCATGGCATTATCACCCCCACCGCTAAACGCCCCCTGAACCTGGCGCTGCCTGGCCGTGCTAACCGGGGCAACGCGGCCCAAGCCATCGCTGCCGCCGTCGCAGGCTTCGGCGTGGACCTCGACAAAGCCATTGCGGCCGCCGAAAGCATCGATGATGTGGCCGGTCGCTACTCCACCATTCACTGGCGCGGCCGCGAGATTCGCTTGCTGCTGGCCAAGAACCCGGCCGGCTGGCAAGAAGCGCTGTCCATGGTGGACCGCAGCGCCGATGGCTTGATCATCGCCACCAACGGCCAGGTGGCCGATGGCATTGACATGTCCTGGCTGTGGGACGTGAAATTCGAAGGCTTCAATGGCCTCAGCGTGAAGGCCGCCGGCGAGCGCGGCACCGACCTGGCGGTGCGCCTGGTCTACGCCGATATCTCCCACGAGCTCATCCCGGATCCGCTCGATGCGCTCGCCGCCTGCCCGGAGGGTCGCATCGAGGTCCTCGCCAACTACACCGCCTTCCGCGATTTGAAGAAGGCGCTTTCCAAGGAGGCCACCAATGCTTAATATCGGCCTAGTGCTTCCCGACGTCCTCGGTACCTACGGCGACGACGGCAATGCCCTCGTCCTGCGTCAGCGCGCCCGCATGCGCGGCTTCGAAGCAGAGATTCACCCGATCCGCTTGGGTGAGCCCGTGCCTGAGACACTGGATATCTACACCCTCGGCGGCGGCGAAGATACCGCGCAGATCCTGGCCGCGGACCACCTGATTTCCGATGGTGGCCTGAGCCGCGCCGCCAACGCCGGCCGCCCGGTCTTTGCCATTTGTGCTGGCTTGCAGGTCCTGGGCGAGTCCTTCCGCGCCTCCGGCCGCATCATCGACGGTGTAGGCCTGCTCGATGCCACCACGGCCGGCATGCAGGACCGTGCCATCGGCGAGGTGGCTTCCGAACCCACCCACGCTGGAGTTACCGCGGGCCTCACCGAGCCGCTGACCGGTTTTGAAAACCACCTGGGCGCCACAATCCTTGGCCCCTCCGCGCAGCCCCTCGGCACGCTCACGCGTGGCAACGGCAATGCAGACCAGGCCGCCACCGCCGACCTTGCCGATGGCTCCACCCAGCGCACCTACGAAGGCGCCGTCCAAGACAGCGTCATCGCCACCTATATGCACGGCCCGGCGCTGGCCCGAAACCCGCAGCTGGCCGATCTCCTCCTCGCCCAAGCGATGGGCGTGGCCCTCGCGGATCTTGAACCGCTTGAGATCCCGGCCGTTGACCGCCTGCGTGTCGAACGTTTCAACGCCTCCGAGCCCCCGCGCTCCCAAAGATAGGCCCATAACTGTGGATAACTGCGCCCGACGGCCCTGAAACCCCGAGTTATCCACAGGCCCGGCCGCTGCCCCTTGTAGCCGCGCATCCCACGCCAATAGGCTGCGGGGTATGACGTTATTGGAGCAGCTGGGCGACATCGCTAAGCGCGGCGTGGATCTTCTCGAAGAGGCCCACGCCGCCTCCAGCCTGCCCCTGCCCGCGGACCAAGCGCGCACCCTGCGCCGGACCGCCGCGGCCTTTCTCTCGCCCACCAGCCATTCGCGCTACCAAGCCCGCGCGCTGGCCGCCGCGCGCCGCAATCACCACTGCCTAGAGACCCTCGCGCTCATCGCCCGTCGCTCGCGCAGCATTAGCGACCCCACCAAGCGCTGGCAATTCCGCGAGCAGCTCTGCGCCACCGCCGGCACCACCGCGCACGTCTCGCGCGCGGCTACCCGTCTGCTGCGCGAACTCAACCCTCCGCCCGAGCGCGAAGACGGCGGACGCCGGATAATGCACGGGGAGAAAACCACCCTGAGTTTCACCGGCCCCGCCGCACAAATGGCCGATATCTGGGCCGCCGCTAAATCCGACCCGCTAGCCTGGCTTAACGGCTCCCGCGTCACCGCGCCCGCTACCGTGACCACCAATGTCATCATCGAGCTGCCGGATTATCTGAAAATTCTCGCTGGAAACGGCGATGATATCCGCCTCGCTATGACCAACGGTGCCACCATCACCGGCGCCGAACTAGTCCGCCGCACCCTAGCCAGCGCCGGGCTCTTCACGCTCATCCATCCCGAGCGCGGCCCGGTCAACCTCTACCGCACCCGGCAGGCCTCCGCCAAGCAGCGCCGCATGCTCGAGGCCGAAGGCGCCCGCTGCGCCTGGCCCGCTTGCCGACGCCCCGCCTCCGAATGCCAAGCCCACCACCTCATCGAATACTCCCGCGGCGGCCACACCCATCCTGAGAACATGACGCTATTGTGCCCGTACCACAACTCCATCAACGGGCTGCCGGGCCGCGGCCGGATGGCGCGCATTCGGGGCCGGATCGCCTGGCTCCCGCCCGCTAGCCAGGACAGGCATACACGCATAGGGAACAGCAACGAACCCGACAACAGGCGCAGCGGGCGCAGCAGCAGATGCAGCACGACGACAAAGGAGGCGCATGGCCCGCCGGTATTTACCGGTCGCGCGCGCACCGGGCCTACGGCCGCCGTTCCCTAGCCGCTGTAGCTCCGCATTCGCCCAGTACTGGCCGGGGCGCTCAACGTGCTATATGGTCAGGCGGCCGGAAAGCGCGCGAGACAAGGTGAGCTCGTCCACAAACTCCAAATCGCCTCCGAGCGGCATGCCGGAGGCCAACCTGGTGATCTTCAAATCAGGGAAGTCGCGCAGCAAGCGCACCAGGTATGCGGCGGTCGCCTCGCCCTCCGTATTGGGGTCGGTGGCGAGGATGACTTCGTGGATGGTGGGGGTGGCGTCGTAAAGCGGGGTTTCGGGGGTGGAGTCTGCAAGCTCTCGGTCCGGCAACACGCCGCCTAGGCGCTGCAGCAGTGTGGAGATATTCAAATCACGCGGACCCACATTCGCCAGCGGGTCCAACGCGCCGCCCAAAACGTGATAGCGGCCCTCATACTCGCCGGTGCGCTCAATAACCTGGATATCCTTAGGCTCCTCGACCACGCAGATAGTAGAGGCGTCGCGCTGCGAGTTAATGCAGATGCGGCAGACATCCTCACGCGAAATATTGCAGCAAATGCGGCAGAAGGTCACGCCGTCGCGCACCGCGCCCAGCGCGTTTTGCAGCCGCTCGATGTCCTCGGGTTCCATGTGCAAAACGTGAAACGCGATGCGCTGCGCCGACTTCGGGCCGATTCCCGGCAGGCGCGAAAACTCGTCGATGAGGTCTTGCAGAGGTCCTTCAAACATCAATTACTCCCAAAATCGGCAAAAGCCGCCGCCCCACCCCGGGGCAACGGCCTTATATCGTATCGCGCGGGCTACTGGTTGCCGCCGAAGACATCCTCAAAAGACGGGCCGCCCTGGCCACCCATGCCCTGGGACAGCGGGCCAATCTTTTCCTGTGCCAGGCGTCCGGCCGCAGCGTGGGCCTCCTTGAACGCACCCATAACCAGGTCCTGCAGCGTATCGACGTCCTCTGGATCCACGATGGACTTATCAATCTGCAAGTCCACGAGCTCGGCGCCGCCAGTCATGGTCACCTTGACCAGGCCATTGCCTGCCTGGCCCTCGACGTTGGTAGCGAGGATTTCTTCTTGCGCCTTCTGCAAATCCGCCTGCACCTGCGCGGCCTGCGCGATGAGGTCGTTCATGTCATTTGCCTGCTGCATTGGGTCTTGGTCAGCCATGGTGTTTCCTTTCTAAATCAACTTTAAATTTCGCTACCGCCCGAGTGTACCGTGCTCGCCGCCTAGGCACGCCGCGCGCCTAGTTCCCGCTCCAACAATTCCATAGCTACCTCGGTAGCGCTGCGATGATCCATTTCACCGGTGGACTGCGCGGCCTCCATCATGTCGCGTTCTTCGTCATCGCGGGTATAGGCCGGCGGTTCCTCGGGCGGTACCTCATCGGGCTCCGGCTCGGGTTCGGGCGGCAGCGGCACGCCGTTGCTGAACTGCGATTCATCGCGCTGCTTGGCGGCCTGCGTCGCCCGTGCGATGCGCGAGCGCCAGCCCGGCGTGTTTTCCTGCTTACTCTCCGCCTCCTGGTCGTCGGCAGGCTCGCGCGCGGGCTGATTCGGTGTCCACGCCTCCTTGCGCTGCGCCGGCCGTGGGGCATTGAAACCGGCGGTCTTCGGGTCAGTGCCTACCACGCAGGTCACGGCCACATCGCGCTGGAACTCCTCCTTGAGTACCTCCACGATAACGGCGTTATTGGCGGGCGCATTGATTCGCTCGGCAAGGGCACCGGTGGTGTGTCCCAGCGTTAGCGTGCCATCGCGGAAGCCAAGCACGCGGGCTTCGGCAAGCATAATTTCCGCTACCTTATTCCGCTTTCCGACGCTCCCCCTCAACGCCACCCATTTCTCCCTCACGGCTTCCGCAAAGTCGCCTTCCGGCTCTTGCGTTGCCTGCGGTTGCGCCGTTTCCGACACTCTTTCCGACGCCGTCTCCGCAGCGGGCTGGCCCCCAGATCGCGCCGTTGCTTCCTGGGCGGATTCCTCCGCGCGGGCCGGTACGGGTTTCTCCAATGGCTCGCGCTGCTCCTGCCGCTCCTGCTGGGCCGGCGCCGACTGCGGTATGCGCCGTTCGCGCTGCCACGGATCCTGGGACTCTTGCGGCTCCGGCTCCGGCTCCGGCTCCGACTGCGGCTCTACCTGCGGCTGCTGTTGTTGCTGCGGGGTTTGCTGCTCGGCGGACGATTGCGCGGTCTTAGCCGGGGGCTGGGTTTGCGTTTGCGGCTGAGGGGCGGGCTCAGAGCCAGCGGAGTGCTGCTCCTGGGACTTGGCGCGACGGCGCGCGATAATGGCGGCCGCAGCGGACTGGGGGTCTTGGGCACCTGCGACAGCTGAGGTTGCCGCGGCGGCACCGCCCGGGGTCGCTGAGCCGGCAGGCACGGGCGTTCCGGGCGCGGCCGCGGGGACGGTGGCGCCGGTGGCCGCGGGGCCGGTGGACCCGATAAGCAGGTGCGCGCACATGATTTCCAGCAGCAGGCGCGGCGACGTCGCGCCGGTGAGATCGCTGATGCGGTCGTTGACCGTGGAAGCCAAGTAGGTCAGCTGCGGGCCGGAAAAACGCTGCGCCTGGGCGGTAAGCACAGAAGCGCGGTCGGTGGGCGCGGAGACGAGGCCGGCCTCGATAGCGCCGGGCACAGCCTGCAGGATCATCAGATCGCGCAGGCGGTCGAGCAAATCGATAGCGAAGCGACGCGGGTCGTGGCCGGCCTCGATGACATGGTCCACCATCGCGAAGAGGCCGGGTTTGTCTTGGTTGGCGAGGGTGTCGATGGCGTCGTCAAGCAGCGAAACATCGGTGACACCCAAAAGCGGCCGGGCGAGGTCATAGGTCAGGCCATCGGGCCCGGCACCGGCCAGCAGCTGGTCCAGCAAGGACAACGTATCGCGCGGGGAACCACCGCCCGCCTCAATGACCATGGGGTATACGGCGTCCTCGACATGCACGCCCTCGGCCGCGACGGTGCGCTGCAGCAAGCCCTTCATGGCCGGCGGGGTCAGCAAGCGGAAGGGATAGTGGTGGGTACGCGAGCGAATGGTGCCGATAATTTTCTCCGGCTCCGTGGTCGCGAAGATGAAAATGACGTGCTCCGGCGGCTCCTCCACTACCTTGAGCAGCGCGTTAGCGCCGGAGGGCGAAATCATATGCGCCTCGTCGATGATGAAGATGCGGTAGCGCGATTCGGCCGGCGCGTAGTAGGCGCGATCGCGCAGCTCCCGCATGTCTTCCACGCCATTATGCGAGGCGGCGTCAAGCTCCGTCACGTCCAAGTTTCCGGGGCCGCCGGGGGCCAGGGAGACGCAGGAATCGCACTTGCCACACGGCGTCGAGGTCGGCCCGTGCTCGCAGTTGAGCGAACGGGCCATAATTCGCGCCGAGGAGGTCTTGCCGCAGCCGCGCGGGCCGGAAAAGAGATAGGCGTGGTTGATGCGCCCCGCATCGAGGGCGGCGGATAGCGGCGTGGTGACCTGCTCTTGGCCCACGACCTCCGCAAACGTTGCTGGACGGTATTTCCGGTATAAAGCCACGGTTAGCCAGTTTACCGGCTAACCCTCGCGCGACCAGTCCAGCAGGTCAATGCCCTGCTCGGCCACTGCCCCCTGCAGCTTGCCGACGCCCTCTTCTACCCCAAACGCATATTCCGAATCTGTCAGCATGACCAGCTGCAGGATGAGGGTCAGGCGGCCCTCTTCGCGAAACTGCGGGGTCTGCCCGCCCCACAGGTACGGCGCGATGAAGAGTCCGTGGTGCACGGTAATTCCCGGCGCGTCGAGGATGGACGGCAGCATCACGCCCGGCTGCGCCGGAAGCAGACCGTCGGCCTTCTCGAAAGTATCGGCCGCGGCGTTTACGGCGGCAGCCACCTCGGGCTGCCCGGTACGCGCCACCGTCAACAGCTCGCAGCGCACATCGGTGCCGTCGTCCTGGCTCTGCAGGCCGGTGTCGGTGTTATTGAAGGTGGTGGTGAGGGCGAGCGATTGGGCGTCGGCAAGCGCGGCGAGGCCTAGCCGGCGCTCATCGACGTAGCGGAACTCCAGCGGCGCCGGGATAATCTCGCTCAGCCACAGGGCAGACTCGTCGGCGTTGATTTTAGGCCCCCAGCTTCTCCACGGCGGCAAGCAGCACACAGGTAGCGACGCCGTCCATCGCGGCCTCAACCTCTTCCTGCGGCGGCAGGGTTGGGGCGAGGCGGATATTGCGGTCATTGTCGTCCTGGCCATAAGGGAAGGCCGAGCCCGCCTGGGTAAGCAGGATGCCGGCGTCGCGCGCAAGCTCCCAGACGCGGTTGGCGGTGCCGTCGACAACGTCGAGGGAGATGAAGTAGCCACCCTTCGGGTTGGTCCACTGCGCCACCTCGTACTCGCCCAGGCGCTTTTCCAGGATGCGCAGCACCGCATCGAACTTCGGCTTAATCAGCGCGGCGTGGCGGCGCATTACCGCGCGCACCCCTTCTGCGGAGCCGAAGAACTCGTGGTGCGCGAGCTGGTTGATCTTATTCGGGCCGATGCCGCGAATGCCGGCATGCTCTAGGTACCACTCGAGGTTATCCTCCGAGGTGCCGAAGAAACCCACTCCCGCGCCCGCGAAGGTGATCTTCGAGGTGGAAGACATGGCCCAGAAGCGGTTCGGGTTGCCTTCTTCCGCGGCGATATCCAGAATCGGCAGGATTTCCGGGAATTCTTCCGTCAAGGTATGCACGGCGTAGGCGTTATCCCACACGATGCGGAAATCCGGTGCGCCGGCCTGCATGCGGGCGAGGCGGCGGGCCTTGTCCTCAGAAATCACGGCGCCGGTGGGGTTGGCGAACATCGGCACCACCCACATGCCCTTGACTGTCGGGTCCGCCACCAGCTTTTCGACGGCCTCTACATCCGGCCCGTCTTCTTCCATCGGCACCGTCACCAGCTCGAAGCCAAATTGCTCCGTGATGGCAAAGTGGCGGTCATAGCCCGGCACTGGGCAGATCCACTTGAGTTTTTCTTCCTTGCTCCACGGCTGCGCGGAATCATTGGTGCCGAAGAGGAACGCCCACGAAATCAGGTCAAACATGATGTTCAGGGAGGAAGAATCTGCGGCCACGAGCAGCTCGGGGTCCATGTTGGTCAGCTTGCCCCAGATGTCGCGCAGTTCCTTGATGCCCTTTTGGTTGCCGTAGTTACGCAGGTCGTTTCCGGCCGCGTCGGTGTAATGGCCCAGGCCTGGCAGGGCGAGGAGATCGTTGGAGAGGTCTAGCTGCGCCTTCGCTGGCTTGCCGCGGGTCAAATCCAGTTTCAGGCCCTTAGCTTTAAGGTCCTCGTAGTCCTTACGGACCTGAGCGGCGAGCTCAGTTAGTTCGGACGATTCCAAAGTAAGAAGCGACATGCGTATGTCTACCTTCCATGTATAGGGCGACTTTTAGCCCCCAATAGTAACGCACGCCATACAAAAAGGGGACCCCGCGCACCCGTCAGAGCCTCCTGACCCTTGCTGCATTCCTGCCCTGGGGGAGTTCAGAGGATGGACGCCACGCGGAATCCTGCCCCATACTTTAACGCCCGAGCGCCGGTTTAGCCAAATGGGACTCCGGCCGCGCAGCCCTCCGCCGCTCGCGGGTACCGCTCTCGATACCTAGCCACCACACAACGGTTAAAATTCCCCGAAAACACGACCTGACCTGGCGATTGGTAAAATAATTGCCACGGCTGCTAATGTTTCTTCTCGGAGGATTCGACTAGCGGCCTATGTCACACGCCTGGAACGCGTGCGGGGTTCACGCCCCTCGTGGGTTCAAATCCCACATCCTCCGCCACAGGTAATCCCGGCTCCTGCTGCATAGCAACGGAGCCGGGATTTTTGTTATACCTGCGCTCGGCCGCGCTAGCCGACGCCGCGCTAGCCGCTAATCGATGACCGGCGGTTCGTAGCCGTCTTCTTTTAGCCACGCAATATGCGGCGGGGTGTTCATGCCCCACTCAGTGCGCGCCCAGAGGAAGGCCTGGGCGACCTCGGCCTCGGGATAGCCTCCGTCGCGCAGGTACTGCCGGAAGCCGTTCGGGCCTGAGTCTTTGATCCACAGCCAGACGTAGTCGTCGAGGGAGTCGTCGGCAAGCAAGCCTTCCATCCCTTCTGGAACGTATTCACGCTCGGTGCGCACGCGGTCCGCTAGGTCCTGGTCAAGGAAGTCGTAGAGGTAATCCAGCGCGTCCTCAAGCTGCGCATAGTCGAAGGCATTCATGCCGCCCAGCCTAGTGGCGCTTGGTGCCTAGGACCATGCGGTCGATTTCTTCCAGCACCTCGTCCACGATGGCCGGGTTATAGGCGCGGTAGCCGCGCATGCGCAGCAGCTCCTCCTGTGCCGCCGTCAGAGCGGTCCGGCGGGCCTCCAGAGCTACGTGGCGGAACTGCCAGGCGCGTTGCTTGCGGGAGTCTTCGGAAACATCCTCGCCATCACCAATCCGGTCTTCCAGCCATTGGATAACGTTGGCGGAAATTTCCGGATCCACCTTTTCGGCGTCGGGCGCGATATGCCCATCCGGCCGGAAGTTCGACAGTGCCTCGATGCTGGCCGCACGCGCACGGCCAACCACGGCAGCGCGCATCTTATCGCTGGCAATCTGGGAGGCTTCCGTGAGGTCGAGTCGCTCCATCAACCACGGCAAGAGCAGGCCGGGCACCACCATCGTGGCCAGCAAGACCGTCAACGCGATGACGGCGAGCTCATGGTGGAAACTAAACACGCCCGCCGGGATGGACAAAACCAGCGCCAAAGTGACAAGTCCACGCATGCCGGACCACGTCATCAGCAGTACCTCTTGCAGGCGCAGCGGCGCAACCCGTGGGCGGCCGCGGGAGACGTTGATGCGGTAATAGGCATACATCCACACCAAACGGACAACAAAGGCCACGAGGGACAAGATGACGCCCACGACCACCGAATGCCACAGGTCCGAGCCCACTTCGCCGATGGCGGTATTGACCGTCAGGCCAATGAGTCCGAAGGCCACGCCAGTAAAGAGCAGTTCGATGGTCTCCCAGAAGGACTGACCGGATAGGCGGTCCTCGGCCTGGATATCGGCCCGGGAATTAAGTTCTACGGCCGCGATGACCACGGCGATAACGCCGGAGGCACCGAGTTCCTCCGCGATGAGGTAGACGGCAAACGGCGTCACCCAGGTCAGCGCGTTGCGCGCGGTGACGTCGTGGACGTGGGTGATAAACAGTGCCACCAGCCGGCCGACGATCCACCCCAGGCCGCCCGCGACGAATGCAGAGTAGAAGAAGTTCAGCACGCCGCCGCCAAAGGAGAGCTCATCGCCTTGGGTTACGGCCGTCAAGGCAAGATTGAAGGCGACGATAGAGGCGGCATCGTTAAACAGGCCTTCGGTCTGCAAGGTGGTGATGATGCGCCGCGGGATGCCGGCGGGCTCGGCCACGGCGTCAACGGCGACGGGGTCCGGCGGGGCGATGGCTGCACCGATGAGGATGGCCGCAGCCAGGCTGATACCGGGCAGGAAGGCATAGGCCGTGAAGCCAACGGCCAACGTGGTGGCGACCACCAAAAGCACGGATAGGCTCAAGATAGTCACCCATTGTTCACGGATAACGCCCCACGAGGTGCGCCGGGCCAGCGCCCACAGCAGCGGCGGCAGGAAAATCGGCAGGATGAGCTCGGTGGGCGGCTCAAACCTGGGTAGCCCCGGCACGAAGACGGCGCAGGCAGTAATGATCGTCAGCAACGCCGGCCACGGCAGCCCAATCTTGTCACCGATGGCGACGACGAACACGGTCAGCAGCATGAGCCCAATGAGCACCAGAAGAACGTCCATGGGCCCAGATTTTACCCGCGCCAGATATAGGGATCAGGGCTTAAGCGGTCGGGCGCGAATTGCGCGAGCAGCTCTGCGGCGCTGCCGGCTTCATACCCCAGCGAGGCCGCCAGCTGCTTGACGACGTCCCCCACGTCCCCCATTTCCCGCATGGTCACCGCACCATCGCGCTTGGCTAGGCGTTCACCGGATTCATTGAGCACGAGCGGGACGTGGATATATTCCGGCGGCTCGATACCGAGCAATGAGGCGAGGTAGGCCTGGCGCGGCGCCGAGGAGAGCAAGTCATCGCCGCGGACTACCTGGTCGATGCCCTGGAAGGCATCGTCGACGACGACGGCCAAGTTATACGCCCAACCGGTGTCCTGGCCGCCGCGGCGCAGGATGAAGTCATCGACGTCGCCGGTATAGGTGCCGTGGAGGGCGTCGTGGATGGTGAAAGTGGGGACGTCGGCAAGCAGGCGAAGGGCGGGCTGGCGATTCTGGGCCGCCAGCTCGGCGCGCTTGGCCGCGCGCTGGTCTTCGGTGAGGTTGCGGCAGGTGCCCGGGTACTGGCCGGGGATGGCGTGCGGGGCCCGGGAGGCCTCGCGAATGTCCTTACGCGAGCAATAGCATTCGTAGGTGGGCAGCTGGGCCAAGGCTTGCTCATAGGCAGCGTCGCGATCGTGCTGGTAGATGACCTCGCCGTCCCAGTCCAGTCCGAGCGCGCGCAGGTCCGCCAGCTGGCGCTCGGCCGATTCCTGGGAGGAGCGCTGCTTATCGATGTCCTCCACGCGCACCACAAAGCGCCGCCCCGTCGAGCGGGCAAAAAGCCACGCCAGAAGCGCCGTGCGGAGGTTGCCGAAGTGCAGATCCCCCGAGGGGCTCGGCGCGTAGCGGCCGGCGCCGGTGGTCGCAGAATTCATGCCCACAGTCTACGGGCTGGCACAATGGCGGGCATGGAAAAAACGAACGGCGCTGAAGTGCGCTTCATTCCCGTCCGCTCTACTCTCTACCCTTGGCTGGTCACCGTGTTTGTGGTGACCTTCCTGATTTCCAATATCAACGCCACCAAGGGCGTCCAGCTCGGCCCGCTGGTGACCGACGGTGCCTTCTTTCTATTCCCGCTGGCCTATATCGTCGGCGACGTGCTCTCCGAGTGCTATGGCTTTAAATCCACGCGCCGCGCGGTCTATATCGGCTTCGCGATGGCCATCTTGGCGGCCGTGTGCTTCTATATCGCCATTTGGCTGCCGGCGGCCGATTTCTATGAGGGCCAGGAGGCCTTCGCGGCCACGCTTGGCCTGATGCCGCAGATTCTGGCCGCCTCGCTAGCCGGCTATCTCGTGGGCCAGCTACTCAATGCCTGGACGCTGACTGCGATGAAGAAGCGCTCGGGCGAAAAGGGGCTTTTCGCGCGCCTTATCGCCTCTACCGTGGTGGGCGAATTCGGCGATACGCTGCTGTTTTGCGCCATCGCCGCGCCGGTAATCGGCGTGGATACGGTGGGTGGTTTCATCAACTACGTCATCGTGGGGTTCGTGTGGAAGACCCTGATGGAGGCCGTCATGCTGCCGGTGACGGCCATGGTTATCTCGTGGGTTAAAAAGCGCGAGGACTACTTGCCGGCGTAGTAGCGGCCGAGGAATTCATCGCGGTAGGCCTCGTAGTAGCCGCCGTCGATGGCGGCGCGGATATTATCCACCAGGCGAATCATGAACTCCACGTTGTGGATGGTGCACAGCGTGCCTGCGAGGAATTCCTTCGCCTTGAGCAAGTGGTGCAGGTAGGCGCGGGAGTAATTCTCAGATACGTAGCCGCCGAATTCCTCGTCGACCCCAGCGAAATCGCGCTTAAAGCGCGCATTGGTGAGGTTCATGCGGCCGTCGAGGGTGTAAACGCCGCCGCGACGCGCCAAGCGGGTCGGCGCCACGCAGTCGAAGGTATCGGCACCGGCCTCGACGGCGGTGAAAATATCGTCCGGCTCGGAGATGCCGAGCAGGTGGCGCGGCTTGTCCTCGGGTAGCTCATCGCAGACCCAGCCAACGATGGTGCCCAGGTTTTCCTTCTCTAGCGCACCGCCGATGCCAAAACCGCCAAAGCCGCGCTTGCCTTCCTCGCGGGCGGCGTAGTCGAGGTCGAGCAGGCCACGGGTGGCCTGGCGGCGCAGGTCCTCATACTGCGCGCCCTGAACGACGCCCCACAAGGACTGCTTCGGCCGATGGGTGCGCTCGCGAGTGAGGCGATCGTGCTCATCCAGGCAGCGCTTAGCCCAGCGGTGCGTGCGCGCGACGGATTCTTCCTGGTAGGTGCGCGTATCAACGAGCGTGGTCAGCTCATCGAAGGCGAACATGATGTCTGCGCCCAGCCCGTGCTGAATCTGCATGGACTTCTCGGGGGTGAAGCGGTGCTTGGAGCCGTCGATAACGGATTTGAAATCCACGCCGTCCTCGTCCACCTGCGCCATGCGCTCCTTCTTTGCCGCGCGGATGTCCTTATCGCTAAGTTCCGCGATATCCATCGCGAGGACCTTCTTGAAACCTACGCCCAGCGACATCACCTGGAAGCCGCCGGAGTCGGTGTAGGTCGGGCCGTGCCAGTTTTCAAACTCGGCCACTCCGCCGGCCTCGTCCACGATGTCGTGGCCTGGCTGCAGGTAAAGGTGGTACGCATTCGACAAAATGGCTTGCGCGCCGGTGGAGCGAATCTGCTCCGGAGTCAGGGTCTTTACCGTGGCTTTAGTGGCCACCGGGATGAAGGCCGGGGTCTGAATATCGCCGTGTGGGGTGTGGATGACACCGCTGCGGCCGTGCTTGCCGGGACCTTCGGGCAGGCGCTTGCCGATGTCGAAGCTCAAGTCCATTTCTATTCTTCTTCCTTGTCTGCAGGGATAGGGGCTGGGGTGGCGTGTTTAGCTTCCCATTCTTCTTCCAGGGCGGTGCCTTCGATGTCCAGGGTGGGCAGAATCTTGGCCAGCCACTTTGGCATCCACCACGTCGCGCGGCCCATAAGGAACATGGTGGCGGGGACGAGGGTCATGCGGATAAAGAAGGCGTCGAAAAGCACGCCGGCGGCCAAGGCAAAGCCGAAGATCTGGATAAATGGCAGCGGCTGGTTAATAAACGCCACGAAGACCGAAATCATAATGATGGCTGCGGCCGTTACCACGCGGGCGCCTTGGGTAAAGCCGGTGATGGTGGCCTCGTCGACGGCGCTATAACGCCCGCCGGTGCCCTCCGGGTGGCGAGAAATGTGCTCGCGCATGCGGGTGACCAGGAAGACCTGGTAGTCCATCGCGAGGCCAAAGGTCACGCCGATGAGGAAGATGGGCATGAAGGAAATCAGCGGGCCCGGCGCGGGCACCAGGTTCCACAGGCCTTCCTGCCAGACCAGGACGGTCAGGCCGAAGGCGCCGCCGACGGACAACAGGAAGCCCAAGCCCGCAACCAGCGGCACCAAGATGGAGCGGAAGACCAACAGCAGCAGCACAATGGCCAGACCCACGACGATGGCCAGGTACGGCACCATGGCTTCCTCGAGGCGCTCGGTGATATCGAGCTGCACGGCCGTTAGGCCAGTCAGGCCAATGTCGGTACCGGTGGCGTCCTCGATCTCGCCGGTGGCCGAGCGCAGCGCGTGCGCGACGTTCACCGTTGCAGCGTCCGTGGGCGCGGTTTCAGGGGTAACCATGATCTGTGCGGCGCGCTTGTCCTGGCTCAGGCCGACAATCTGCGCGTGCTTCACCCCGCCCAAGCCCTTGAGCTGATCCGCGGTGTAGAGGAAGGACGCAAGCGCGGCCTTGTCCTCTGGGGAGGCAGCGTCGGCCGCATCTGCGGAGGTGTCTACCACCTCAGCGGCCGGGGCGATCTCCGGCTCGGCTGCGGGCTGGTCCCCCTGCGGCTGCTCAGGCATCTCCTCTTCGGGGGCAGCATTCTCGGCCGCATCCTGCTCGGGAGCGGGGGCTGGTTCGGGTTGGGACTGGGCGTCGACAAGCGGGGCCAAGGCGCCGGATTCCGCGTTGACCGTGTGGGCATCGACCACGGCGAGGAAAGGACCGTTGACGCCGGGGCCAAAGCCCTCGGACATGATGTCGGCGGCCTTGCGCTGGGTGGTATCGGGGTTCGACGTGGTATCGGCCGGAAGGGCAAGCTCCATCTGGAGTACCGGCGCGGTCATAGCCCCCAAGGAGAGCACGACCAGCGCCATAGCCAGGCCGGGCACCTTCTGGACTAAACGCACCCACCGGTTGCCCATGGTGGGCCCGCGGCGGCGCTTGCCCTTGCGGGTCGGGTTGCCGGCCACGCCGGGGATTCGGCCATGGAAGGCCTTATCGCCCAGCAAGCCCAGCATCGCAGGGATGAGCGTGAGCGAGACCAAGACGGCGATCGCGACGGTGCCGGCGGCGGCCAAGCCCATGGCTGTGAGGAAGCCAATGCGCGCAATGATGAGCGCGAAGAGCGCGGTAAAGACCGTCGCGCCGGCAAAGACCACGGAGGAGCCGGCCGTACCCACCGCCATGCCTGCGGCATCGGGCCCATCCATGCGGCGGCGCTCGGCGCGGTAGCGCGAAAGAATAAACAGCGCATAGTCGATGCCCACAGCCAGGCCGATCATGATGGCCAGAACCGGGGTCATATTATTGAGCTCAATCCAGTGGGTGGCAATAAACATGCCCAGCGCGCCGAGTCCCACGCCAATGACGGCGGAAACCAATGGCATCCCCGAGGCCACCAGCGAGCCGAAGGTAAAAATGAGCACGAGGAAAGCGACGCCCAGCCCGATGATCTCGGAGGTGGAGTTGACCGCGATCTCATCGCCAAAGCCGGCGCCATTGCCTTCGACGGTAAGGCCGCGGTCGCGGGCGATATTCATCGCCTCCGTGACGGTGTCTTTATCTGCTTGCTCCACGCTATAAGGCGACTCGGCGTCAAAATTGAAGGTGGTATACGCAATGGTCTCGTCATCGTTGACCATGGCGAGGTTATCCGCATCAGCGCGGGCAGATGCTTCCGGCAGCCCCATATCCGTGAATTGGTGGATGACCTGATCTTGCAGACGGGGCGAGACCTCAAGCGGGTTGCCAAAGCGCGTGGTATCGCCCATCTTCAGGTTGTCTTCGAGGTAGGAGATGGTGGCGTCGATGGCCTCGCGGTTTGCTGGATCAGAAAGCTTCTGGCCATCTGGGGCCTTGAAGACCACGTTGACCGAGGGTGAATTGGCAGGGTTGCCGCCCTCTGGGAAGAGGTCCATGGTCTTATAGGTGGCGTCGATAGACGGGGTTCCCTTGATGGAGAACTCGCTCGTCATCGGTTTCATCAGCAAAGCGGCGGCACCGCCAACGGCGGCGAGCAGCAGCAGCCATGCCACGATGACCTTCCACTTATGGAGGAAAGACCAGCGCCCAAGACGATAAAGCAATGTAGCCACGGGTAGATGTACCTTCGCATTCACGTGGGGGACGGGGTGAACTTCGCCCTAGTGTAGTGGCCGCACCCTATAATCCCCTATCGCGAAGCCACCTGCGTCCCAGTTTTCACAGCTGGCGGCCAGCCAGTCCCCCTCCCCCGGATCCCGGATCGATCGGGCGAAAGAAATCCCGGCCTGCGCAAACAGACCGGGATCTCGGTGCGGTGGCGGCGGTGTCCGAAGTCGCGACATTGTTAACAAATGAATAGCGCCAACGGGCCTGACCCCCGGAAAGTAAACACGTCGGGGGTCAGGCCCGGTCGCTGTTAACGAGCTCATCAACACGCTGCGTTCGCATCGTTCGCTGCTGTTGGATCGCCGGATTGCGGTTCTCGAGCACGTGTACGGACGCGAGCTCAACACCAACGACTTGTGATCGCCCATTTCGCTTGACGAGTTACAAGAGGCGCTCGAGCACAAGATCGGGTTCCCGCAGTGGAACCATGTGTTCGACGTTAGGTGAGGCAACAATTTCGTACGCTCTCGTTGGCCGTCCTCCATGGAGCGGGACGTGGGCCTGGAGAAATGCGGCCTAGAAGTACTCGTTCATGTAGTCGCGAGAACCCAGGCCGATCGCGTCAAAGCACTCTGCCATCCTGACTTCTTCTTCAAAGTACTCAAGTTCGTCACCTTCGGCGCCCCCAGCTCGCGCTTCCTCGAGTTCCTCGCGAGCATCGGCAAGCGCGTACGGTTGCCATACGGTAAGCCCCAGTTTCTCGAAAGCATAAGCCTCTGGAGCTCGATCATCGTCAAGCCGAGCCCCGTCGTTGAGCCCCTTCAACAGCTCGGCGCACTCGATCGCGTTCATGTGGGAGAGGTTATGGCCTTCCCATTCCACCGTGACACCGTCTTTTTCAGGGTTGGTGGCAGTCTCAATGAATTCGACACCGTTGTCACCGAAATGAACCTGAATATTTGATTGGGAGTAGTACAAGGTGCTTTCGCTCCGGTGGTTCTCCGGTTCCCCGAGAACCGCTACCACCTGCTCAGGACTGTCACCGAAACGAATCATGCCTTCGCCATACGGTGAAGCGAACTGAGCACCTTCATGCGAGATCAACGTTATTGCAGAAGTCATCAGTACCTCCAAGAATTGCCAACTAGGCTCCACGAGCCTGAACTAATTGGTTTGCTAAGAATAAAGGCGAGTTGGGTGAAGCGCAACACATAGTTTTTGACCGCAAACAGCCGGCAAGCCAACACGTGCGGATGCACCTTCACCAGCTCCGAGTACAGAAACGCGTCGCCCGGGTCATACATGTCCACCAGCGTCGAGTACGACTTGGACATGCTTTACGCCGCCCCCGCCACCACCGTGCCCGCTGTCTGAGTTCATGACATATTTGACAGTCTGTGCCTGGGGGATTCGTCGTGATGCTTGACAGATCAGCCGCGACATATTTGGCGCTTAGGGATACCTTACCGTGTCGGGTGATGTTTGACTGGTGAGTCGGGACATGTTTGACACTACGAATAGTCCCAACCGCAATATGGCCATCGTCAAAGCTGTACGCCATCAATACTGCAGCCCGGTGGCGTCGATACAAAGCGAGGCCACGCAGCACCTAAGGCACCTTTTAGAGTCTGAGAGGGGTGGGCTCCGGCCGCCAATCGTAAGTGCTCGTTGCGGCGACTTGGCGCTGCTGCTCGGAACGATGAGTCCTTGAAAGGTTCGTCTGATCGAAGAAACCGGCACCCCAGAACAAAAAGCAACTGAGATGCCGGTTTGTCAACGATGTCGCGACTCATCTGTCAAACATGTCGCGACTCATGGCAAGTGCGGTGGCGGCGGGATTTGAACCCGCGGTTGGGGGTTACCCAACAATCGCTTTCGAGGCGATCACCTTCGGCCGCTCGGACACGCCACCGCGTTCCAGATTACGGGAGTGCGCCCGAGCGACAAAATCGCTGCGCCAGCGGGGTGCCAGCGCAGCGATATGCAGAAATACGGATGAGGATTAGTCGTCCTTCAGGCCGCCGATAACCTCGTTAGCCTTGTCCTTGATACCCTCGGCAGCGTCGGACAGCTTGTCCTTAGCCTCGGAGGTGACCTGGTCGGCCTTGCCCTCGTTAGCTACGTCCTTGTTATCGGTAGCTTCGCCGTAGGCTTCCTTTGCCTTGCCTACGAGGCCATCCTTCTTGTTTTCCAAATCGCCCATAATCACTCCTTTGAGTAGACGGATAATGTATGAGCACCAGTGTACGCACTTTCAGCGCAGGTCGCCGAAGAAGTTTCTGAGCAACATCGCGCATTCCTCTTCCAGAACGCCGCCGCGAACCTGCGGGGCAAAGGGGGCGGTGGGGGCACGCAGGACATCGATAAGCGAGCCGCACGCGCCGGTCTTGGGTTCAAAAGCGCCGAAGACTACGGAAGAAACGCGCGCAGCCTGCAAAGCACCGGCGCACATGGCGCAGGGCTCTAGGGTGACGACAAGTTCGCAGCCGGAAAGGCGCCAGCCGTCTCCATAGACGCGCACTGCTTGGCGGATGGCCTCTACCTCGGCGTGGGCAGTGGGATCGGCGCGTTGCTCGCGGCGGTTTACTCCGGTGGCGAGTTCGGCTCCGGTGGCGTCAAAAAGCACCGCACCCACCGGTACATCGCCTGCCGGGGTGCACTTGGCGACGTCCAGGGCGCGGCGCATGCGGGCCTCTGCGCGCTGGAGGGGCTCAGGCGTTATCAATGACGTCTTCCAGTTCATCGCCGAAGCCGAGCTCGCCGGCGATGCGCAGCAACATATCAGAAGGCCAGTCTTCGTCATTGTCGATGATGTAGCCCACCTGATCCTCGGATAGGCCGAGATCGGCGAAGATATCGAAATCGCCCTCGCCATAAGGGTCGGCCTCTTCAGGGTCCACATCCGGGATTTCATGGTCGTTGATATCCATGAAATCGGCCGCAAAGTCATCATCAACGCCATAGGTGGCATCCGAAATGAGCATCTTCACCCCGCCCGGCACGGGGCGCACGGCGATGAAATAGGCATCCTCCACGCACAGCAGCGCGAACGCAGCGCCCTCAGAGCGCAGGCTGCGCACCGCATTGATGGAGGTCTGCGGATCCTCGAAGTCATCGTTGAAGCTGCGCACCAGCCACTGGCCCGCAGTGCGGGCGACGGTTACCGCGAAGGAGTAATTTTCGTTGCTCATACCTCGTGAGATTAGTCGTGTTGTGCCACAATTGTCACCGTGAGTTCTCAAGATGTTCAACGCCCTATCTGCATTATTGGCCTCGGCCTCATCGGCGGCTCTCTGCTGCGCGATCTAGCCGGATATAAACACCCCGTTTTTGGATATAACCACTCCACTTCTGGCGCCCGCACTGCAGTAAAGCAGGGCTTTGACGTCACCGATGATCTTCCCGCTATTTTGACCCGCGCGGAAGCGGAAAACGCGCTCATTGTGATTGCTGTTCCCATGACCGCAGTGGGCGAGGTCCTCGATGCCATCCAGGAGCACGCGCCTAGCTGCGGCATTACAGATGTGGTTTCCGTAAAGACCGCGGTGCGCCAGCAGGTCCTCGAACGCGGCATGGAATCGCGCTACGTGGGCGGGCACCCGATGGCGGGCACCTCCAAATCCGGTTGGGATAACTCCCAGCGGGATCTCTTCCGCCGTGCGGCGTGGGGCATCACTTATGACTATGCCGCCGAGTGCGAGGCGCGTGGGGAAAAGATTCCTAAGCAGTGGATTGAGACCTTTACCGAGGTTGTACGCATGACGCAGATGGTGCACGCGGAGGCGGTTCCTATCCGCGTGGCTAACCACGATGCAGCGGTGGCGCGCATTTCCCACCTGCCGCATGTCTTCGCCGAAATTCTCGCTGTAGTGGGCGATAACGGCGGAATCTTGGCGCAGTCCCTGTCTGCCGGTTCTTTCAAGGACGCGACGCGCGTGGCCGGTACGCAGCCGGAGCTAGTGCAGCAGATGTGCGAAACCAATGCCCCGGCGTTGGTGGAGGCTTTGGACGAGGCCTTGGATCTGCTTCGCGACGCCCGCGAGAAGCTCGACTCCCCCGAGCCTTCCATCGCCGAGCTTTCCGACGCCGGTTATCGCGCCCGCACCCGTATCGATGCCCGTTCTGGCGCGCGCAAGGAATCGGTCTCCCCGGTCAAGATTTCTTCCCGCCCGGTGCTGCGCCTACACCCAGGCGGCCCGAATTGGGTGGCGCAGCTGCGCCAGTCCGAGTCCCTGGGTGGGCGCATCGAGATTTTCTAGCGCTTGCGACCCCGTAGGCCGGGAATGCGGGATACTACCGCGGCGGCAATAAGACCTAGCACTGCTATTTCGGCATAAAGCCAAGCGTGGTCGGCGCTGGTCTGCGGGGTTTTCGGCGGTTCGGGAGTGGTTTCCGCGGTGAGAATCGCTTCCTTATCGCGTCCGCTTACCACTCCCTCGATCCAGTCCTTGGTGCCGGCCAGCGTGGTAATAGCCGCGCTAGGTGAAGGCAGGTCTGGGTCCCCGTTCGCGGTGCCCGCCGTGGCGAGTCCGGCGAGTTTACCGTCGACAAAGAAGGGGCCGCCGGAGTCACCGCCTTGCATACCGGCTCGGCCGGTGGAGTGAACATCAAGGATGGCGCTTTCGATAAGCGGCATCGGGCCATCGGGCGCCCCGCTCGGCATCGCCCCACCCGGCATCGCCTCGCCGGCTGGCACGCTTTCTGTACCCTCCGGTGCTTTAAGCCCCGGCATAGCCTCGGCCGCGGGAACGCTTTCTCCGCCATCGGTATCCTCACCGGTGCTCGCGGCAGCGTCCGCGCCGGCAGGTCCGGCGGGGCTACCGCCGAGGAGCTCGGCCACCTCCATTTCCGCTTGGGGCAGCTGACCGCGGCGCGCCATAGAAGAACTACTGCTCCAGCCGTAGAGTGTGCCGCGTTTGCCCGGTTCCGGAACTTGGGTGGAAATCTCTGCGGGCTTTGTATCGGTGACAGGGGCGGTGAGGTGGAGAAGGGCGGCGTCGGAAAGCGGGGACAGTGCCCAGGAATCAGTGTCGTAGGTGGTTCCGTTAATGCGGGCCTGGGTGCCCGTGTTATTCACAGACTCGAGGCAGTGACGTGCGGTGAGCACCCATTGGACGGCCACGAGAGTACCGGTACAATCACCGAAACTACCCACGCGTCCTATCTTGAGTTGAGCGACGGTGCGGGCCTCCGGGGAGTCCGTTGCTGGATCACCGTGTTCGAGCGCAGTGGCCGGGGCGGCAGTCAGTGCAACGATGCTGGCGGCGAGCAAGGCGGGGAAAATTTTGTGCTGCATGATTAGTCCTTCTTTCCGGCAGGAACGGCGATGGCAATAGCTTTGGCGACGGCCCATTCGGCCGGCCCCTTCCCTATCAGGCGGCGCCACAGGGTTGCGATAACGAGGAAGAGGGCAATGAAGGCACAGGCCCAGGCGGTGTTGTGCAGGGCGATGTGGCTTTGCCAGTAGTAGGCGGTGAGCACGTGCAAGATGTAGATGCTCAGCGACATCGCACCCAGCGCAGCAAAGGGATAGACCAGCTTGGGCGCAGCTCGACCAGCAAGCAGGCAGAGGTGTAGGACGACTGCAGCGACGGCAATGGACAGCATGATCTCACCCACGACGCCGGTGTGGCCGGTAAAACGTAGCCAGCCAGGAATGTCCGTAGTAAAGCGGAAGTAAAAACCGATAGCGGCAACGATGCCGGCTATCGCAGTGGAAACCCACTGCGCAGCTGCGCGTTGCTTGCGAATATAGATTTCATAGAGCAGCATGCCGGCGAGGAAATATGCGATATAGGCCAGCAGTGGGTAGACCTGCGGTAGGGTCAGCGGAGCGTATTTCACGGTCGCGGCTACGGTGGCGGCAGCGAATAGGATTAGCTTCCAGGCCCAGTGCAACGGGGGAACCCAGCACAGCAACATCATGGTGATGCCAATTACTACTAGGACGACCTGAATCTCACCTCCAAGGGGCAGTAGAGCGAGGCCGATGAGTGTAATTATGCAGCTGCGGGCGAGGATGCGCAGAAGCGTCGTCACCGTGAAATTGCGGGCAATAATCATCAATGTGATGCCCGCCAAAATGGCAAAAAGCGCAGCGGGCAGGCCGTTGAGAATGACTTTGGTATGCCACACGAGGGAGGCCATGTGCAGGACTACCATGCCAATAATGGCAAGTGAACGGGCTATATCAAGCCCAACGATGCGCGAAGATGCGGACACCGAGCGTTCTCCTTCAAGACAGAGGGGAGCGCGTTGCCGCAGTCCCCTTATTAATAAAGACTTTCTTTTTCTACTAAACCTGTTTGGAAGGTTGCTGTGAACGTTTTATACGTGTCCTGCATTTTATAAAGGGGTTACTTAAGACTTTTTACTGCAGCGAAAATCCGCCTAATCGCGGAAGTTATCATCGCGATATTTGCGCGACCGAGAGGGATCAGCAGCAAGCTTGAGAAGCGGGGCGCATATTAGACTAAGCACAACTCCGCCCAGAAGGAGCCACAAGCTCCCAGAACCGAGCCATAGTGCGAGGCCAAGAACAATGCCAGCAATGAGCCCCGGCAGCAATGAGGAAGACTTCATAGATGGGCACCTGTGAAATAGATTAGATACAAGAAAAGCCGCCCGAAGGCGGCTCATTTTGTGCGCCCGGAGGGATTCGAACCCCCAACCTTCTGATCCGTAGTCAGATGCTCTATCCGTTGAGCTACGGGCGCAGACCGTTGGTAAGCAGTGCGTGTGCTCTGCTATGCAACGAGAAATAACTATACCCACGGTCTGGGAAACTACCAAATCCCCAGTTCACTTAGTGTTTACCCACGAGAAGCAGGAAGGCTTTAGGAAGGAATGAGGGCGGCAACTTCGGCGTCGGAAAGCAGGGCGTCCCGGAAAGCTTGCAGGGTGGCCTCGTGGTCGAAGTCAATGCCGATGAGAACAATTTCAGCACCAGGGGTCACGCCATTGGCCGCCCAGAGGGACGCGGGCATGATCTGGAGGTTCGGGCCGGCTTGCTGCCAGGCGTGCGCGACGCGCAGATCGGTATCGATCCAGCAATAACCCTTGGAACGCACCAGACCGGTACTGGCCCGCAGGGCGGCAAGTAAGCGCTCGCGATTAAAGGGCCGATCCGCACGAAAGACCACCGAGGAGATGCCATATTCCTCGGTCTCGGGAGTATGTGGGTTGGCCAGTTCTTCGGCGTAGCCGTGATAGGCGGCAGCGGTAGCTGTGTCATACAAGTGGGCATCGAGGACGAGTCGCGGGTCGATGACACCGTTGGTAACAATCACGACGCGGGCACGGGGGTTCATGGCGCGCACGGTAGCGATGACCCGTTCGGTTTCGGCAGCATCAACCAAATCAGTCTTGGTGATGAGGATAAGGTCAGCAAACTCAACTTGGTCCACTAGGAGGTCAGCCACGGTGCGGTCGTCGTCAGGCGTGGCTTCGATGTTCTGGGATGCGAGACTCTTGCCGCGGCGTAAGTGCGTCAGGAAGGTCGAGGCGTCAACGAGGGAAACCATGGTGTCGATAGACGCGGCTTCGGCAAGCGTCGTGCCATCCTCAAACTCCCACTCAAAGGTGGCCGCAACGGGCATGGGTTCGGAAATGCCAGTGGATTCGATGACAATCTGATCGAAGCAGCCGGAGCGGGCGAGTTTGCCCACGGATTCGATGAGATCCTCGCGCAAGGTGCAGCAGATGCAGCCATTGGATAGCTCGACAAAGCGATCCTCGCCGCGCTCAAGGTGGCCCTCGCCGGCAACGAGGGCGGCGTCAATATTGACCTCGGAGAAGTCATTGACAATGACGGCCAGCTTGCGCCCCTCGCGGTTAGCAAGCAGGTGGTTTAAAAGCGTGGTTTTTCCGCTGCCTAAAAATCCGGACAGCACGGTAACGGGTGTAGCCATTCCCTAATGATAACGTTTTTCATTAGGGAATGGCTACGTCCCTAGATGGAGAGGCCGAAGATAGGCACTGCCAGCAGATACACTGTAAGGGTAATGAGGAAGATGCCGATGATATTGAGTCCGAGACCGCCCTTGATCATCTCGCCAATCTTGACGTAGCCAGAGCCATAGGCAATGGCGTTCGGCGGGGTAGCCACGGGGAGCATAAATGCACAGGTTGCCGCGAGCGCCACCGGAATGGTGAGCAGAAGGACGTTGATATCTCCCTCCGCGGTCAGGCCAACACCCACGGCAACGCCGCCCATAATTGGAATGAAGGTGGCAGCCGTTGCGGTATTAGAGGTGATCTCAGTCAGGAAGAGCACTAGTGCGGCTACGGCGGCGACGATAAGGACAACTGGGAGGACGCTCAGCCCCTTGGCCATCTCACCAATCCACAGGGACAGTCCGGAAGAATTAAAGACCGAGGACAGCGATAGGCCACCACCGAAGAGCAAGAGAACGTCCCACGGCATCTCATTGGCAGTCTTCCAGTCGAGCAGTCGAGTGCGACGCTGATTATCCGCCGGGAGAATAAAGAGCACGATGCCGGCAGCGATACCCACGATGGCATCGTCATAGTTCTCAAATTCCTTAAGCACCAGCGGCAGGATTACCCACGCTGCGGCGGCCAGAACAAAGATGATGCCGGTCATAATCTGAGGGCGGGTCCAAGGGCCGAGGGCCTTAATTTCATCGTCGATAAGCTCGCGGCCGCCCGGAATATCCTTCATCTCTGGCTTGAAAATGGTGATAAGTAGTGCCCAAGCAATCAGCAAGAAGATCACGGCGAGCGGCACACCGACCGCCATCCATCGACCAAAGCCAAGGGTAACGCCCCAGGTATCGGCCATATACGCGTTCAGGAAGGCATTCGGCGGGGTGCCAATGAGCGTACCCAGCGAACCAATGGACGCGGAATAGGCAATGCCCAGCATGAGGGCCGTGGCAAATTTCTTTTGCTTCTCCCAGCCACCTACGGTCTCTGCGGTCAGCGCGAGCACCGAGGTACCAATAGGCAACATGACCACGGCCGTAGCCGTATTAGAAACCCACATGGACAAAAATCCGGTGGCCAGCATAAAGCCCAAGATAAGGCGCTTGGGAGAGGTACCAATCACCTTCACCACATAAAGGGCCAAGCGGCGGTGCAGGTTCCAGCGCTGCAGGGACAGCGCGATGAGGAAGCCACCCATGAACAAGAAAATGGTGGCGGAGGCATACGGGGCGCCTACTTCCTTGATTGATCCGACGCCAGCTAGAGGGAAAATAACCAACGGAAGCAGCGCGGTGGCAGCGAGCGGAATAGCTTCAGTCATCCACCACACGCCCATAAGGATCGTCACCGCTGCAACAGCGCGGATGGCACCAAGCGTGTACTCGGCTTCCGGATCTGCGCCAGAGGAGCCTTGGACTGTCTCAATGGCATTGGAGGGGAAAATAAAGAAGACAAGTACCGCCAATGCCAAGCCCGCGAAGAGGCCAATAAACTGCCGGCGCCATTCGCCGCGTGGGACTTTAGGGGCTTCGTCACCTTCGGTGTGGGCGGTGGATTCGTGAGTATGCGGGGTGGTCATACCGCGCGCTCCTTCACTAAGAGAGGACTGTGCTGAGGGATATGCTCCGTACTTCCCAGGTTATTAGCTGGCCTAGACAGCAAATAGAAAGTTATCTAATTCACTGCGAAGCATGCACTGACCATACAAAACATGTGACGCAGAAACCATATCCCGTCACAATAAACCACCCCCGCACCCCCGAATAGCACACACCACACCTGCCTAAAACCAGAAATGGTTCCACCACTCCTCCACCCCCGATCGATGAAGGATGGGTTAAATGCCCAGGACGGTCTTAGCAATGAGGAAGTAAATAATGAGGCCCGTAGCATCACAGAAGGTAGAGATAAACGGGTTAGAAAAGACCGCCGGATCGGCACCGATGGTCTTAGCCACGATGGGCATCAGCCCGCCTACGGTCGCAGAAATCGAGCAAATCAAAAACAGCGTCGAACCGATGACCAAGCCGATGCTCATGCCATAGACCAGCGTAGCCAGGCCCAGTCCCGCCAAGCCGAGCACGGCGCCTAACAACATGCCGACGCGTAGCTCGCGCCACAAAACGGCAACGAGGTCGCGGGTGCGGACATCGCCCAGCGCCAAAGCACGAGTCACAGTGGTGGCAGCCTGATTGCCGGTATTGCCACCGGTGCCGGTCAGCAGCGGGATAAATAGTGAGAGAACCACGGCCTTGGCCAGCGTGCCTTCAAAGGAGTCCAATACTTGCACAGTCAACAGCGCAGAAACTGCCAGCACGAGCAGCCATACGATGCGCGAGCGCACCAGCTTGAGCAAAGGCGTGGATAGGTACGGCTGTTGAAGGGCCTCGGTACCGCCAGCACGAGCGGAGTCCTCGCTATCTTCTTCCTCCACAATGTCCGTAGCATCGTCCCACGTCAGCAGACCAACCAAGCGGTGCGAATCATCCACGATTGGCAGCGCAAGAATGTCCAATGGGAGGAACCAACGCGCGGTTTCTTCCGCATCAGCACTAGCACGGGCAAAAATGGGGTCGTGCATAATATCGGCCATGGTCAGCGCGGCATCAGCGGTGAAGATTTCGCGCAGGCTCACCACCCCCACAAGACGCCTATCCTCGCGGGTAATGGGCACGGTGTAGATAGTTTCCAGCTCATGTGCGGTCTCCCGCAGTTTAAACAGCGCGTCCCTAACGCTCATGTCCGGGTGGATTCCAGGCACCTCGGGTGACATTCGGCGCCCCACCGAACCCTTGACATAGCCCAACACCACGCCCGTGACATCGCGCTTGGATTGAGTCAGTGAGCGCAGCAGCCGGTCCGCAATCTCCGCGGGCAGCTCATCCAGCAAAGCCACGCGGTCTTCCGGGTCAAGCTCGTCGAAGAACTCATAGACATCAGCATTGCCCAGCTCATCGATGATATCGGCCTGATGCTTTGCATCGAGGGCATCAAAGACGACGATTGATTTCTGGCGCGGCAGCAAGCGCAGGGCCAAGGCCGACCGGACGGCATTTTGCCGCTCGACGACGGCGATGAGTTCCTGCAGGGGCACCCTCTCCAGGAGTTCCTGGAGGCGCGGGGCCTTGGTGGGGTCAATGGCGTCTTCTTGTTTGAGCCATGCCTCGACAATATCGCTAGCCCGCTCGGTGGTCTCCGCCATGGCCTACCCGCCTTTCCAGCCCCAGGTTATTGACTTCAGCCTTCTTAGACTACGTCATTTGCCCAGAAAATCCGCCAGAGATCCTCCCTGGCCGCATGACGACGCCCAGAAGCCACCTCAATGACGACACCGGGATGACTACAGGAATAGACCCCACAGGGCGAAGGCTGCCAGCAAAGACACCAGACCGGCGGTACTGGCCAAAATGATTGCATGCGGAAGGGGAGCCTGGGAAGACAGGGCGACGTCGACAAGCGAGGCACGTTGCCACACCGCCAAAACCAGCGCCAGCACCCCGGCGGCAAGGAGGACGAGCGGCAAGAAGACGTGCACACTCACCGCCCGCATCACGCCTAGCAACACTAAGGAAAGCGCCAAAAGGGTGCGCTGCCAAGACAGGCGCGTGCGCTCTGGTTGCAGACCAGGATCAAAGGGCTGGTTAGACAAGGAACTCGCCTACCAAAAGCGCACCAGCCACCACCACGATTACAGCAACAAGGACCGGAAGGCCGAAACTAAATGGTAGCGATCGATTCTCTCGCATTGCGCGCTCTGATTGCTTCCAATGCCCCCACGCCACCACGGGCAAGATTATGGCGACTATCAGCATGAAGACCGATACCGCGGCACGCAGGGTGCCTGGCAGCGGAACGTCAAAGGCCTCAAGTGCTACTCCGCCAGCAATCAACGCCAGGGAAGTGCGAATCCACGCCAGGAACGTGCGCTCATTAGCGAGCGTGAAACGCGGATCAGGGTCGGCGCCAACTGCAAACACCGAACGGGGAAACCTCGAGTCACTCATGGACACCACTTTATATTCATTTGTCTCTTGCGTCGCGACAAGCCCACGCAACGCTTCGCCTTTCCGTAGCCTCATAGGCACAGGCCAGCCCCCTGAGCAAAGGAGCATCCATCCCCTATGAACCTGCGCTTGTGCAACTACGTGCCATCCTCCCCGAACGAGGACGAGTTTTTCAGCAAAGAGAACATCAAGCGCGTTAGCACCCCAAATACCCGCCCCGATGCCACCGGCTTGCGCGAGGCCGTTATTAATAACGGCCCTTGCCCCTCCAAGAACCATACGAAATTCGACTTCCTCTTCCAGCTCTTCCATATGGGTAGCATCGTAATTCTCGGACTCTTCCCCTTTGCTCTTACGGGACTCGATTTCCGCATCGCCTTGCTCATCAGCCTGCCCATCATCGCATTCGGCATTTCCAAGCCCGTTCGCTGGCTGGCCTCGACCCACAATGAGCGCACTCTGCTCCGCACAGCGTGGGCCAATAACTGGCTCGAGTTTTATCCCGTACTGGTGGGAAACTTCTACCACTTTGATACCAAGGAAGAAAAGAACCCTGTAGGCGATGACCACTATTACTTCCACCAGGCGCGCATCATGGTGTTCTTTCCTGATGGCTCCACGGAAGTACTACCAGAGCTCGCAACCGTGAAAGCTGTCGACTATCCGCCTGAATTGATGAGGTCAGATGGCACTGCCATTGCGGAAAACCCCGACGATCTGCGTGTGAGCCCCAGCGTTAATAATGGCTGGACACTACTTGCCGTGCTCGCCGGTGACCCGGTATCCACAGGCACTCCCAATATCGGCTTGAAAGAGCAACAAATAGAAGCAGCGCTTGCCCAAGTGGAGCGCGAGTGGGCACCCGGCATTCTGAATTAAGCCGTCGCGGCGAGTTATAGTCGGGCCCATGATTGAAGTTGCCGCCGTAGTTTTCCGAAATTCCTTTGGCCATGTCCTCACCGTGCGCAAAGATTCGTCCACCAAGTTCCAGTTACCTGGCGGCAAGCTTGAGGCTGGCGAAACCCCCGCACAGGCCGCAGCCCGCGAGGTCGCAGAGGAAATCGGTGTGGAGGTCCGCCTCCCGGAGCTTTCCCCGCTCGGCACCTTCGACGCGCCGGCCGCCAACGAGCCCGGCGAAACCGTGCGCGGCCACATCTTTACCTATCCGCGCCCAATCCTTACCCGCGCAGCCGCAGAGATTGCGGAAGTCGCATGGGTAGACCCCACCAACCCAAATCGCGAGCTCGCCCACCTGCTGCGCGACGAGGTCTTTCCTGCCCTAGAATTCTAAGGCCCTGCTTGATCCCTTAAGAATTTCCTATTGCAGCTCCTGGGAGGGCAACCTAGAGTTATTTTCATCAGATTTGAGTGATGAAAGGACTGACCTCCATGCCGCAGCAATCCACACCGGGACCTATCGTGACGATTACTTTCCTCGTCCTAGGAGTCATTAGCTCTGTTATCGCCATTCTCATGGTGCCTGCCCTCTTCCACGAGGTCACTTCCCTGCGCGCTGCGGCTTTTACCGGAAGCTTCATCTTCGGCGTTGGCATGCTCACGCTCTTCCGCCGCTGCGCCAAGTACCAGCGCAAATAGCAGATTTCTCCGCTTTACGGAGCCGACGAGAATAGAAAACGCGAATTAAAAAATCCCGAGCGTGCGCGCTCGGGATTAGATGGCGGAGATGAGAGGATTCGAACCTCCGGACCCCAGAAGGGTCAACTCCTTAGCAGGGAGCCCCATTCGGCCGCTCTGGCACATCTCCACGGTTCACAAGGAACCTCGTTTGAGAATACCTGCCTGCCCCGCCGCTGCCAAACTAGCCCCCTGCTTTCGCTCCCGCAACAAAGGCGCAGGCCCTACAGTGGTAGGCATGATTCGCCCCGATCTGAAAGCCATCCCTGCCTATGTCGCTGGTGCGCGCAACGATGACGTACTCAAGCTCTCCTCTAACGAGGCGGCTCACCCGCCCCTGCCAGAAGCGGCCGCGGCCATGGCGGAGGCAGCCGCACAGGCTAATCGCTACCCGGATATTGCGGCCACCGCACTGCGCGAGGACCTATCCGCGCACCTGGGCGTGGATCAGCAGCAGGTAGCGGTGGGCACCGGCTCCTCCGCATTGTGCCAACAGCTGGTAGAAATTGCCGCCACCCCTGGCGAAGAAATCCTCTTCCCATGGCGCTCCTTCGAGGCCTACCCCATCTTTGCCCAAGTGGTGGGAGCCCACCCTATCCCGGTTCCGCTCAGTACAGACCAGCGCGTGGACCTTCCTGCCATGGCGAAGAAAATCACGGATAAAACCAGGCTCATCTTCGTGTGCAATCCCAATAACCCATCGGGTACCACGATTACCAAGGCCGAGTTCGCCGCATTCATGGATGCCGTGCCTGCCGACGTCCTCGTAGCCCTCGACGAGGCCTATATCGAATACAACCGCGCCACCGACACCCCGCTGGGCACGGAGCTGGTGGGTACCTATCCCAACCTGGTGTGCCTGCGCACCTTCTCTAAGGCTTATGGGCTAGCCGGCGTGCGCATCGGTTATGCCTTCGGCCCGGAAAATATCATTGAAGCCCTCAATAAGGTGGCTATCCCCTTCTCCGCCAGCACCGTAGCCCAGGTTGGCGCCCGCGCGGCACTGGCGGCGCAGGATTCGCTGCGGGAGCGTACCGAGGAGACCGTCGTCCAGCGCGAACGCTTAGAAGCAGCCCTACAGGACTGGGGCGTGCCGCATTCCGAGGCGAATCACGTGTGGCTGCCGGCTCAGAATCTTGCCAGTCTTGGCACTCCGCAGGAGATAGCCGCCCGCCTCGCCGAACGCGGCGTGCTCGTTCGCGCCTTTAGCGAGGGAATTCGTATTACCGTTACCACCAGGGAAGAAACCGACGCCTTACTGCAGGCGTGGAACACAACCATAGGAGGCTAAATGCGATCGCTCATTAACTTCGCCCTGAATGTCTTTGCCATCGCGGTGGCGCTGTGGGCCGTGGTCACTGTCATTCCCGGAATCTCCATCACTCCGGCTGAAACCGGAAATTTCATCGCCATTGCCATCGTCTTCATCATCATTAATGCCGTAGTCACGCCGGTGCTGCGCATCCTCGGCGCACCGCTGACGTGCCTGACACTCGGGCTTTTCTCCCTCGTCATAAACGGCGCAGCGCTCATCATCGTGGAGTGGGCGCTCAATACGCTTGACCTCGGAATTGGCCACCTTGTCATCGACTCTTGGGGCGCCGCGATTATCGGCGCCATCGTGCTTTCCATTGTCAGCAGCGTCATCAATTTCTTTACCAGTCCGCTGCGCCAGCGCGATTAGCCGCCCGCAAAAGGCGGCAGGACGTCCACGCGGGTCACGCCGGCCAGGGGGGAATCCATGACGGTGTTCCCAGCGCCGTCGATAAGAAAGCTACAGCGCCCCAGCACTTCTTTCAGGCTCATGCCGGCCGCAGTGGTGCCGGTATGGTCCTTGCCCAGCTGCACTACCAAATCACCCAAGGTAGCGGGAGCGTCTACCTGCTCAGAAGCCACCCCCGCGGCGGCGCGTGCGGCAGCGAAATAGTGAACGGTCAACATGCCTTCTACTATGCCTACGCACCCCTGCCGTGTCGAGACCGTGGGTAAACTAACCGTCATGCGCACACCTGAAACCCACGCGCGCGAGGTCGCCGCGGCCCTGCCCGTACGTCACGTGACCACCGTGGCCCTCAATCAGGCACAGGATATGGTCTTAGCTGCGGATATCCGCGCTGATTTCCCTTCCCCGCGCTTTGATAATTCACAAATGGATGGCTACGCCCTTCCCCAGTGTGCGGCCGGGACTTACCAGGTAGGCCCCACCATCGCCGCCGGCACAGAGCCCGCCCAAGTGCTCCACGGCTCACTCAACGCGGCCTGCCCCATCATGACCGGCGCCAAAGTTCCGGAAGCAACTGCAGCCATCGTGCCCATTGAGCACTGCGAACCACAAGAATTCCTCGCCCCGGGTGACCGTGTCACCGTGCCGGAGACCTCACCTGGGCAATTCATCCGCCGCGCCGGCTCGGACTTAGAAGAAGGCGCCCTCCTGGCAGCCCAAGGCGATAAGCTCACACCGGTCCGCTTGGCCGCCCTTGCTTCCCAAGGCATCGCCGAGGTGGAGGTCTACCGCCCCGCCCGGATCCTCATCTGCACCGGCGGAGCAGAGATTGGCAGTGGTAGCGCCGCCATCCCTGACGCCAATGCGCCGTTATTGACGGCATTGGCCCACCGCGCCGGCATCGACGTCGCGGGCTATATCACCACCGATGATGACCCGCAGGCCCTAACCCACGCTTTCGCAGACGCCATTGCACAGCATCACCCGGACGCCATCATTACCTCGGGCGGAATCTCTGCTGGGAAGTTTGAAGTAGTACGCCAAGTGCTCGATGGCTGGTTTGGTCATGTGGATCAGCAGCCTGGCGGGCCACAGGGTATCGCTGCTTTCCACGGCACGCCGGTGATCTGTCTGCCGGGAAATCCCATTTCCACGTTGGTAAGTTTCCGCCTCTTCGTGGCCCCGGCACTGGGCTGGGCTCCGGAGCCATTCCGCGTTCCGCTCGCGGCAGGCATTGAAGGCCTCCCATGCAAGGACCAATTTCGCCGCGGGCGCGTCGATTCCCACGCCCATATCCTCGGTGGCGCTAGCTCCCATCTGCTCGCCCAAGCGGCCGATGCCACCCATCTCATCCGCATCCCTGCCGGCCAACGCCTTGCGGAAGGCCAAGAAGTCGAGGTTTACCCACTATGAGTCCGCAACGCACCGCCATCGTCATCGTCGCCTCTACTCGCGCCGCCGCGGGTATCTACGAGGACCGATCCGGCCCCATCGCGGTAGATTTCCTGCGACGCAAGGGCTTTGACTGCCCCGCTGCACGCATCGTCCCCGATGCCGATATTGCCGCCACCGTTGCTGCCGCCTTCGCCGAAGAACCCTCGGTCATCTTGACCTCTGGTGGCACCGGCCTGACCCAAGACGACAAGACGGTAGAGGCTGTCGCGCCGCATATCACCCGCGAGCTGCCTGGCATCGCAGTGGCCTTCTGGCAGAAAGGCTTGGAAAGCGTGCCCACCGCGGTGGCTTCCCGCGCGATTGCCGGTGTTAATGACTCCACCTTTGCTATGACGCTGCCTGGTTCCACCGGCGGGGTAAAAGACGGCTGTGCGGTTTTGGATAAATTAATTGTTCCGATCGTCGATATGTTAGAAGGAGTACATGAGCACTGATCCCTCCTATGTGGCCGAACAGACCGGCTGCACCATTGGCACGCTTTTGAGCGATCAGCCCCTTGAATCCCACCTTGCCGCTGCCAAGGAAGAGACCGCCACGGCCGCCATGGGTGCCGTTGTCACCTTTGAAGGCGTCGTCCGCGATCATGATGGCGGCCGGCCGAATGTCACCCTTCTTTCCTATAGCGCCCACCCTTCCGCGCCAGAGAAGCTGCAGGACATCACCGACGCCGTCTCCTCCAGCCATCCGGTGCGCCTCTGGGCCGCTCACCGCACGGGGGATCTTCAGGTCGGCGACCTGGCCTTTGCCGTAGTTGCGGCCGCCGCGCACCGCGGCGATGCCTTCCGCGCGGCCGAAGAATGCGCCGATCGCGTCAAGGCAGAAGTGCCTATCTGGAAGGAACAAAGCCACGGCGATGGCTCCACTAACTGGGTGGGTCTGGAATGAGCATCCGCTATGCCCGCCAAGAAGCGCTCTGGGGCGAGGAGGGACAGCGCAAGCTCGCTCAAGCCCACGTAGCGGTTATCGGGGCCGGCGGCTTGGGTTCCCCCGCCCTGCTTTACCTAGCTGGCGCGGGCGTAGGCCGCATTTCGCTTTTCGACGACGACGTGGTCTCCCCCTCTAACCTTCACCGCCAAGTCATCCACACCACCGCGGCCATCGGCACGCCGAAGACGGATTCTGCCGCGGCCGCTCTCCACGCGCTCAATCCTGAGGTAGAAATCAGCTGCCACGGCCGCCTCGAAACGGCCACCGCCCTCGAGCAATTGCGCGGCTGCGACGTGCTCCTCGATGGCACGGATAATTTCGACGCCCGCTACCTGTGCTCTTGGGCCGCCCGTAGCTTGGGCATTCCGCACATTTGGGCCTCTATCTTGGGATTCGATGCGCAAATGAGCGTCTTTTGGTCGGGCAAGGGCCCCGTGTACGAGGATGTCTTTCCCACTGCCCCTGCCCCAGGCGAGGTTCCTTCGTGCTCCCAGGCCGGCGTTCTGGGGCCGATCGTCGGCGTGGTGGGATCCGCGATGGCCTTGGAAGCCTTAAAAATCATTACCGGCGTCAGCACCCCGCTTATGGGCACGCTCGGCTACTACGAGGCCCTTTCTGGGACGTGGGAGTATATCCCCATCCGTTCCACCGGGGCGGAGCCTACCCAGCCGGACGATGCCCCCGAGGTCCGCGAGATCCCTGATCACGCCATGCTTATCGATGTCCGCACTGACCCCGAGCGCGCCCGGTCCACCATTCCTAATTCAGCGCATCTTCCCCTCAACCGCATCCTCGCCGGTGAAAACCCCGATATCGCACGGGACGAGGTAGCCGTTATATATTGCGCCAGCGGCATCCGCTCCGCCCAAGCCGTCCACGCTCTGCGCGAGCGCGGATACTCACAGGTGGTTTCCCTGCGTGGCGGCATTAACGCGTGGTTGGAACAACAAGGAGCGTGTTAACGCGCCCCCACTGCGAGCCGTCTAGACCCTTCTATTCTTGTCTTCTTTTCCGCGAACAAAGAGGAACCAGATCAGCGGTCCTAAGAAGGGCAGTGTGAAGGTAGCGACGATAAAGAGCACCTTCGCCGCAAGCGTGTACCCAGAAAAAATGATAGAAATTAAGGCCGCTATCCAGAACGCGACGAGCAAAAGGATGGGAAGGAACCCGAGGAACCACCACGTATCGTTAGGGTTAGTAGATTCCGCTGCTGCTAGGTAAAACTCCGAAGTGCTCATGGTGTCCTTTCGACGAGTAATTTTTATCTTCGCTACAGAGCTTGATCACAATCACATCTCACTTGCCCTGTACATTTCCAAGATTAAGTCTGCGCCGCACCAGGCGCGTCATCCCCCGGTATGAAACGCCGCAGCACCACAATAAGCAGGTTTTTACCCCAAGCCGTTTTCCGGTGCCCCGCCATGACCAAGTTCGGGTTAACACCATCCAGGGTGAGGCCTCCCGGGATAGCCGCACATAAGTAAAACGAGAAAACGGTAACTCCTAGCGTGAGCCAGAAGCTACCGAGGTATCGCCGAGCCATAAATTATGACGTTGGCGGAGACGGCGGGATTTGAACCCGCGGAGGAATAAACCTCGCCGGTTTTCAAGACCGGTGCATTCGGCCGCTCTGCCACGTCTCCATGGTGTTCTTCGAAAACACTCATCGTGTCTACGAAGCAACTTGGTCAGTGTACTAAATAGATAGCCCGGTTTCCCAAAAAGCCACCTGCAACACTGAATGTCGCAGTAGGTTACTCCGAATTTCGTGGCACAGGACACACAAGGTTCGTTAGATTGGATCCATGACTACAACACACATGAAGGCCATCGTTCAGACCGATCCGCAGGATCGCCGGTCCTTAGAGCTCCGCGAAGTCGAGGTCCCTAAGCTGCGCTCGGGAGAAGTACTCGTCAAAGTGCAGGCAGCCGGCGTTAACCGCGGCGATATCCTGCAGACGATGGGTGCCTATCCGCCGCCACCGGGGGCATCGGAAATCTTGGGCTTAGAAGCAGCAGGCACCATCGCCGATGCCGGGGATACGAACTGGGAGGTAGGCACCAAGGTGGGCTGCCTGCTCGCGGGTGGTGGCTACGCCGAATACGTCGCGGTTCCGCAGGGCCAGCTGCTTCCCGTGCCCGAGGGGTTCAGCGTTGAGGAAACTGCAGCAGTGGTTGAGGTCGCGTGCACCGTGTGGTCCAACCTAGGCATTGAGGCGGGCCTTCACGAGGGCCAACGCGTCCTCATACATGGCGGAGGCGGCGGCGTTGGCACTTTTGCCATCCAGGTAGCCAAGGCGTTGGGCGCAGAGGTAGCGGTGACGGCCGGGTCACAGGAGAAGTTGGATCGTTGCCGCGAGCTGGGCGCCGATATTCTCATCAACTATAAGGAGCACGACTTCGTAGAAGAGTTGAAGGGAAGCTGCGACGTCATTTTGGACATCATCGGCGCGAAATATCTGGAAAAGAATATGAAATGCCTGGCTAAGGACGGCAAGCTCATCATCATTGGCATGCAGGGCGGTACTAAGGCGGAAATCAACTTGGGCGCCATGCTGCCCAAGCGCCTGACCATCCAGGGTACGACGGTGCGCGCCCGCGACTTAGAAGACAAGGCACGGATTGTGGCGGGCACGGTAGAAAATGTGTGGCCCATGCTGGAAGACGGCCGCGTAAAGCACGCGCTGCACGCTACTTACCCGCTTGCCGACGCCGCCCAAGCCCACACTGCCCTAGACAGCGGCGAGGTCACCGGCACCTTGGTGCTTGCCGTTTAAGCCAGCGAGGCTACGACGCGGATGAGATGCTCGACGTCGTGATAGGTATTGAAGGGGCCAAGCGCAACCGTCACGGCACCACCGATTTCTTCCACACCCATCTCCGTAAGCAACGGGGTCTGCGGGGCAAGCGTGGTAACAAGGCCGTTATCAAAGAGGCGCTTATAAACCGTCTCGGCCGGAACACCCTTTACTGCGAAGGTGAGGCGCGGCAGGCGATCATCGGATGCGCCTGCGGCCGCCTCTCCCGTCACTCCGAGGATGTGTACGGCAGGCAGGGTGCTCAAGAAGGAATAAAGGTCCCCGCGCAGGTCCTCGAGGTAGGCGCTAAGCGCATCCATAGAGGTGCGCAGGCGCTTGCGGCGGGAGCCATTCTCCCCACCGGCGAGGGCGGCAAGATGGTCCACGAGTGGTCCGACACCGCCGGCCAGGCCAGAGGAAATTGGCGTTTCCAGCTTGCGAGCGCCCTTGCTGGCATGCACCGGATCAAGGGCATCGAGGCGGCGGAACATACGGGTATCGCGGAATACCAAGGCCGCTAGCTGCGGGCCGCCCAGCAGACCAAGGTCGAGACCCAAGATATCGGCACCGAGCTCATCGAAGTTGATGGGGCGGTAGGGGGCGATCGCAGAGACGTCGAGAAGCGTCCAGGCGCGAGAGCGTTCATGCACGGTGTCTATGATCTCAGCCGTCGGGGAGACCGTACCCAAAAGCTCGTGGGCGGCAGAGAAAGCGACAAGTCGCGTGGAGCCGTCGACAAGCTCGGCGAATTGGAACCCCGGCAACTCACCCGTACCTAAGTCCGGCTGGGCCCAGCGGGTTTCTGCTTTGACCTCAGAAAATGCTGAATACAGGGAAGGCGGGTCCAGCTTTGAGAGCACTAGTGAGGAATTGCTGCCGAGCAGCGGGCGCGCCGCATGCGCCAAGGACTGGTAAAGAACCGGCAGGGAGGGGCCGAGCACCACGCGGTCTGCTTTGGAACCGGTCAGATCCGCTACGGCCATGCGCGCAGCGGTGTAATTCCCATCTCCTTCCAAGCGCCCCGGCGCGGGTGTGGCAGAGTGGGCGCCACCCGGCCCTTCCTGGGGCGCCACCGCAGTAGACATACGGAAAGAGCGGGCCACGCCGGAGGCTACTCGCTCAGAAATCTGGGGAACCGCGTGCGCGTTAAGGTAGGTCCAACCATCAGATAGCCCGGTGTATAAACCGCGCACACTGAATACGTCATAGTGCGCCGAAGCTCCTGCTGGCATTTCGGTCCCTTCTTTTTCGCGCTAGGCATCGCCACTCAGTGGCGGTCGATTCCCTACTGTATACGCGTTTGGCCCAAGTTTCCCAAATCTGGATTTTCGCTGAATACGGTCGTTTTCGCAGGCTAGCGGCGTGTAGTTCCCGTTTGCCCAGCCCGCGCGCTAGGGTGTTGAGCGTGCAAGATAACAATCAACTGCGCGCTGATATCGCCCGCATGACCTCCCAGCCAGACGGCGAGGCCACCCCAGCGTCCCAGTCCGAGACCCTCAAGGCCGCCTTCGCGGACCTTGCGCAGGGTGCACAGCAGCGCGAGCTGTGGTTCAAACTGGGTATTCAAGATATTAAGCAGCGCTACCGCCGCTCTGTCCTGGGCCCGTTTTGGATCACCATCGCCACCGGCGTGATGGCCCTCGCCTTGGGCCTTTTGTACTCCATGCTCTTCCAGATTCCCGTCGCGGAGTTCCTCCCCCACGTCACCGTGGGCCTTATTATGTGGACCTTCATTTCGGGCTGTATCAAGGAAGGCTCCACCGTCTTCATTGATAATGAGGGCTTGATTAAACAGCTTCCCGCCCCTCTTTCGGTGCACGTCTACCGCCTGGTGTGGCGCCAAACATTATTTTTGGGCCATAACCTCATCATCTGGCTGTTGCTTATCCTCATCTTCCCGCGCAGCCTGGGTTGGGAGTTCTTCCTCTTTATCCCAGGCTTGGCGTTGTTGTTGGTCAACGGCGTGTGGGTCACGATGTTCTTTGGCATCATTGCCACCCGCTTCCGTGACGTAGCCCCGCTGCTGGAGGCTTTAACCCAGCTCTTGTTCTACGTCACCCCGATTGTGTGGATGACTAATACCCTGAAGGATCAGGGCGGTGCTGTGGCCGGGCGAGCCCGCATCGCGGAGATCAACCCGCTCTATCACTACCTAGAAATCGTCCGCGCACCCATGATCGGTGAGCCGGTAGCCGCCTACCACTGGTGGATCGTTATCGGCTGCACCGTGCTCGGCCTGCTCATCGCCGGCTTGGTCATGCGCAAGTGGCGCTTCCGCGTCAGCTACTGGGTCTAAGCCCACGCCCTGTACTTGTGGAGATTCCTCGAAAGGATACTGACTGATGGTCTCGATTGATACGTATAACGCGTGCGTGGACTTTCCCATCTTTGATGCCAAATCTCGCTCACTGAAGAAGGCCATGCTCTCTTCTGCCGGTGGCGCCATTGGCAAAAATGCCCAAAACACCGTCGTGGTGGAAGCCCTGAAGGACGTTAACCTGCACCTGCGCGAGGGCGATCGCGTGGGTTTGGTGGGCCATAACGGCGCCGGCAAATCCACCTTGCTGCGCCTGTTGTCTGGGATTTATGAGCCCACCCGCGGTTCTGCCGATGTGCGCGGCCGGGTGGCCCCCGTTTTTGATTTGGGCGTAGGCATGGACCCGGAAGTTTCTGGCTACGACAACATCATTATCCGCGGCCTGTTTTTGGGCCAGTCCATCAAGCAGATGAAAAAGAAGATGGATGAGATTGCGGAGTTTTCTGAGCTCGGCGATTATCTCTCCATGCCGCTGCGCACCTATTCCACCGGTATGCGAGTGCGCTTGGCACTCGGCGTGGTGACCTCCATTGAGCCGGAAATCCTGTTGTTGGATGAGGGCATTGGTGCGGTCGACGCCGCCTTCATGGCCAAGGCACGCGTACGCCTGCAGGAGCTGGTGAAGCGCTCCGGCATCCTGGTCTTTGCCTCCCACTCCAATGACTTTTTGGCCCAGCTATGCAATACCGCCTTGTGGATCGACCACGGTGAGATCCGCTCGGTAGGCGAGGTTTCCGAGGTCGTCGGTGAGTACGAAGGACCTGAGGTGGGCGACTACGTCCGCGACCTGCGCGAGCGTTTTGAAAATGAGGACACCAGCGGCAACTAGCTGAGCATATGCAGCAGCGGGTCCCCCACACCCGTCACGTCCACCTGCACCCCTTCCGGCCGGTGATAGTCCGCAGCGCTTAGGCGCGCGCTGACCACCGGCCGGTTAATTTTTCCTGGGCCCGCAGGCTCTTCCTTTTCCTCGGTGCTAACGCGGTAGCCCAACTTTTCACTCACCCGGGCTGAGGCGCGGTTGGGTTTTATCCAACTGGTGCACAGCGAACCCGCATCGAGGTGCAAGAAGGAAAACGCCGCCATAGCCTGACGGATAAGCGTGCCATAGCCTTGGCCTTGAAAGCGGTGCAGCACCCATGATGCAGTTTCTATTTCCCGTGCGGCCGCAAAATTTTCTGCCGACAGGTCCACCACGCCTACTAATTCTTGGGTTTCTACCTGGCGAGCGATGAAATCCAAGGTCCACTTCTGGGGACACAGCTTCGCTCGGTGCTCCCATCGGTGCTGGGCCATGGCGGCGGGGGTATTCGTCTTCTCATCAAAAAGCCAGGGAAATGCATGTTCTGGAATGTCGTCGCCATAGATATCTTCCGCACACACCTGCGCTACCTGTGCGATGTCCTCATCGCGCATGACACGCAGGTCAACCCCGCGGCCCGTATCATCGCAGGCCCGAATGGTCACCGCAAAAGGCGGCCAGAAGTTTTCCATAGGCTTCACAGTATCCGCAAAGCTGCGCCTATATCCACTTTTCGCTCCACCAATGCGGAGTGTTTCTGCGCTGGTCCCCCACCCCGGTGGCAAGATGGAACCCATGACTGCCACCCTGACTTCTACCGGTTCTACCGCCGCCGTCATTGTTACCCATCAGCGCGCCGAACTGCTGCGGGCATCGCTCGAACAGGTGGTACACCAAACCCACCCCGTGCAGTGGGTGATCGTGGTGGATAATGGTGCGGAAAATGCAGTGCGTGAACTTGTCGAGTCCATGGCGGGAGACCGCGGCGTCTACGTGCCTTCGGAGACCAACCTGGGCGGAGCTGGTGGCTTTGCGCTGGGCTTTCTCACCGCCCTTTCTTTGGGGGCGGATGCCGTGTGGTGTGCCGATGACGATGGCCGCCCCGCCGATAACACTGTCCTTGCGGAGCTGTATCGGGTGGCCGAGGCCAACCGTTTGCATGAGGTCTCGCCAGCGGTATGCAATATCAACGATCCCGACCAGCTCGCCTTCCCCCTGCGCCAAGGCCTAGTGTGGCGCCGACGAATGGATGAGCTGGAGGGCGATTTCCTGCCTGGCATCGCATCGCTATTTAACGGCGCGCTGATTTCCGCAGCGGCCATGGAAATCATTGGTGTACCGGACTATCGGCTCTTCATCCGCGGCGATGAGGTGGAATACCACCGCCGGCTGGTCAATTCCGGGCTTTCTTTCGGCACGGCGCTGACCACAAGCTACCTGCACCCAGATGGATCGGATGAGTTTAAGCCCATTTTGGGCGGCAAGATGCACACCCAGTTTCCAGAGGGTGAGTTCAAGCGGTTTTTCACTTACCGCAATCGCGGCTACCTGCTGTGGCAACGCGGCATGCGCAAGCTACTGCCACAGGAATTCGCCCGCTTTGGCTGGTTCTTCCTGATCCAGCGCCACGATCCGGCCGGCTTTATCGAATGGCTCAAGCTTCACAACCGCGGGCGCAGGGAAGATTTCCGACGCCCTAGCTAGGCCGAAGCCGAACTGCAGGGGCTGGGAAAGGGGGCATCGATAAGCGCGGCACATACCCGCCACCACCGAGAGCTTGACACCCCGCGCGCAGATTGGTCGGGCTCGATTCCCGTGGTGAGGTTATTTTTCTTTAAAAATGAAGGCCCTCTGAATGGCAAAATTGGTCACTGTGGCCACGCCCTGGGCGATGACAAAGGCGATGGTGTCTTTAAGCACGCCTTCTAAGCCAAGGGATAAAAGCGGCTCATTGAGCACCCAGTATAGGAAGTTTTGAACCGCGAAAGTGGAGGCGTACAAGATCCCGACGGTGACGGCCGTACGGCCGGAGACCTTGACCCCAAAGGTCCACCGCGCATTAGCCAGGTAGGCGGCAATGGTGCCAAAGACCCAACCGATGGCCTTGGCGGCGGAACGGTGCAGTCCCAAGTACGTCAATAAAAGCGTCAGGCCATAGTCAATGGCGGCGGCACCTACACCCACGGAAATAAATCGCACCAGTTGGGTGTGCAGCGAGGTGGACGAAGGTTTTACTTCTACGGCGTCATCAGCGGAGTTAGTCACGAGTGAGTAGCCTACCCGCGCAAGAGCGCTCGGTACATGTCCAACCGATCCACCGGCGCGGCGGATTCGGCACCATAGGCGCCTATCCCCGCCAATTGCTGCAACGACGCCGCACATAACTCCCGCACTTCAGCCCCAGTCAGCGCCGAGCCATCGTCATTGACCCAGCCGAGGGCATCCATGGTGGTCTCCACGACGGAATCGGTCAGCTCCGCGCCCCCCATGCACGATAGGGCTAGCGCCATGGACCAAAAGGCGTCTTTGCCTTCATGGGTAACCTCGCGCGGCAGGCTAGCGAGCACGCGGGCAGTTTGCGGTGACAATTCGGTACCCCTGCTCAGGTCCATCGCCTGCAGCAGCGGAACAAAGTCATAGAGCTTGGTGCGCTCAATCAAATCACGCACAGGGGACGCTACCGCGGAAAGGACCTCGTCGGTGACTTCTTGCCCGGTCAATTCCCGGTTGACGCTGGTTAATTCAAAGGGTGCAAAGAGCGAGCCCGAACCGCCTACGCATAGCGCTTCCGGGGTGCCATTATCGCGCGGATAAATTTCAGCTACCACCAGCTCGAAGTCCCATAGCCCCCAGGCGAAGTCGATTTGATCGCCTTCGCGCCAGAGGAATTCGGAGGCCTGACGTTCCGGATCGATGCGCGGGCCACGCGCCTCGGTGTGTTCATAAAAGTGCCAGGGGGATTCCTCCTCCGGCAGGCCAAAGCAAATGCGCAGCACACGGTGCAACTCGGTGAAGGTCAGGGCATCGCTAAAGCCAATCTGGCGGTGCACCTCGCCATCGGCGCGGATATTCGCAGCTTGGCAAATGATTGTTAGGGGCTCGCGTTTGAGGGATACCACGCTATTGGCGCGTTTGGCCCGCGCCTGTGCGATATCGGTGACCCCTGCGTTCATGAGCCCCACCATACGCAAGTTTTAGGCTGCTAGTTTTGCGATATCGCGCGCTTCCAACTCACTAATTAGGAACGTCAGTGCCGCACCAACGGCGCCCAACAGGGTCCAGGGCCGCTTGGCACCGCGCTTGCGCAGGAACTTTACCATTCGGCGCGAAAATGCAACGTTCATCCAGCCGCCTAGGATGAGCAGCAGCACCACTGCGGCAAAAATGGCCCAAGGTTTGAGGCCCTGATCGGATGCATCCTGCGGGGAGCGCGGCTCATCACCATCCTGTTCCGCGTGCGCGTTGGTATAGGCCACCAGGGCACCAAAACCAAAGAAAGACAAGGTATAGGCAGTAATCAAACCGCCTTTGGATGTGATCCAATCCGGATAAGAGGTCGCGATACCCACGGCAGCGGCTTGGGTAATGCGGCCCGCCAGGGTGTCATCGAGGGCGTAGTTGTCTTGGCGCTGATCTTGCGTCTCGTGGTTGTTGGTCATAGCGACCACTTTAAGCGGCGGTAAGCTAATGCGCATGTACTCGGATAAGACAGAGCACATGACGCCAGCGCAGCAGGCGGCTCAGGATGTGCGTGCGGAAGACGATAAGCGCAACGGCCACTTCGAGGCCACGGAACACACCGATGTGCCGTTGAGTCCTTTCATGACTCGCCTGATGGCAGAGGAATTGCCCATGCTGGATTCCTCCTCGCGCGCTCGTGTCTATGACCTTTTGCGGGAGTACGATGGCCCGATTATTGAATCTCAGGAAGAACTGCCGGAGGAAATCCGCGCGCTTATGGATCTATAAACGGACACATTCGGGCAGTACAAGCGTCCGTTTTGTTCTGAATATCACTCGCGTCACTCCGTCTACCCTCGTGTGAGCTAGGTAGGCTAGGGAGGCGACACAAATCCGTCGAGCAAAGAGTAAGAGATGGAATTACATACCACTGAAAAGTCCCTGCACGGCTGGGGCCGCACCGCCCCGACGACCGCCCATGTTCTCGCCACCGAAGACGTGGACGTGATCAAGAAGGCCGTGGCCCAGGTTGCAGAAGATAACTCGGATAAGCCCGCCCACCTGCGCCGTGGCGTCATTGCCCGCGGTATGGGCCGCTCCTACGGTGACCCCGCCCAAAATGGCGGCGGCCTGGTCATCGACATGCAAAAGCTCAATAAGATCCACTCCATCGACCCGGAGTCCGCTCTGGTGGACGTCGATGGTGGTGTCACCCTAGACCAGCTGATGAAGGCTGCCCTGCCTTATGGCCTGTGGGTTCCAGTTCTGCCGGGTACCCGCCAGGTCACCATCGGTGGCGCAATCGGCCCGGATATTCACGGCAAGAACCACCACTCCGCCGGCTCCTTTGGTAACCACGTGGTCTCCATGGAGCTGCTCGTGGCCGATGGCCGCGTGCTGCACCTGACCCCGGAGGGCTCCGAGGACGACCCGAACGGCGACCTCTTCTGGGCCACCGTTGGCGGCATGGGTCTGACCGGCATCATTCTGCGCGCCACCATCCGCATGACCAAGACGGAAACCGCTTATTTCATCGCAGATACGGACCGCACCGATAACTTGGATGAAACCATCGCTTTCCACTCCGATGGTTCCGAGCACAACTACACTTATTCTTCCGCCTGGTTCGATGTCATTTCGCCAGAACCAAAGCTGGGTCGCTCCACCATTTCCCGCGGTTCGCTGGCCACCTTGGCACAGCTGGAAGAGCTAGCCCCGAAGCTGGCTAAGGATCCGTTGAAGTTCAATGCGCCGCAGCTGATGACGGTGCCGGACATCTTCCCGTCCTGGACCATGAATAAGCTTTCCCTCTCCGCTGTGGGTTTGGCCTACTACACCATGGGTGCACCGGCCAAGAACCAGGTCAAGAACCTGACGCAGTTCTACCAGCCGTTGGATCTCATCGGTGAGTGGAACCGCGGCTACGGTTCCAAGGGCTTCTTGCAGTACCAGTTCGTGGTACCGACCGAGGCCGTGGAGCCGTTCAAGGAGATCATCCGCGATATGCAACGCTCCGGCCACTACTCGGCCCTCAACGTGTTCAAGCTCTTCGGTGAAGGCAACCGCGCGCCGCTGTCCTATCCAATGCCGGGTTGGAACGTCTGCGTGGACTTCCCCATCCGTCCGGGCCTGGGCAAGTTCTTGGATGACTTGGACCGCCGCGTGATGGAATTCGGCGGCCGCCTCTACTTGGCCAAGGAGTCCCGCACTTCCGCGGAGAACTTCCACAAGATGTACCCGGGCATGGAGGGCTGGCTGAAGACCCGCAATGAAATCGACCCGACCGGCGTCTTCGCCTCCGATATGTCCCGCCGCCTCGAGCTGCACTAATCACTGGAAATAACACCTTTAAGGAGATTTACTGACCATGCTTAATGCAGTAGGCCAAGCACAACACATCCTGCTTCTGGGCGGCACCTCTGAGATCGGCCTCGGCGTCGTCTCCGAATTCCTGCAGCGCGGCCCCGCCAAGGTCACCCTGGCTGCCCGCCCGGAGTCCCCGCGCATCGCCCAGGCCAAGGCAGACTTGGAATCTCGCGGCGCTGACGTAGAGGTTCTAGACTTCGACGCCACTGACTTTGACTCCCACCCAGAGGTAATCAATAAAGCCTGGGCACGTGGCGACGTAGACGTGGCCATCGTTGCCTTCGGCACCCTGGGTGACCAGGAGGAGCTGTGGCAAAACCACGACAAGGCCGTCGCCTCCGCGCAGACCAACTACACCGCCCCGGTTTCCGTGGGCGTGCTTCTGGGCGAGAAGTTCAAGCACCAGGGCCACGGCACCATCGTCGCCATGTCCTCCGTGGCTGGCATGCGCGTGCGCCGTTCCAACTTTGTCTACGGTGCTTCCAAGGCAGGCGTGGACGGCTTCTACATCAACCTGGGTGAGGCCCTGCGCGGCACCGGCGCCAACGTGCTGGTTGTCCGCCCGGGCCAGGTTCGCACCAAGATGTCCGCCGAGGCTGGCGACGCCCCGTTGACCGTCAACGTCTCCGATGTTGCCGAAGCCACCGTGAAGGCCGTGCTCGATGGCAAGCAGTCCATCTTCGTGCACCCGCTGTTTGAATACGTTTCTTTGGCATTCAAGTTCATTCCGCAGGCCATTTTCCGCAAGCTGCCGTTCTAAATCACCGCGGTTTCTGCACTGGCGCCTGCCAGCCGCCTCGCCCCCGCCCCTCCCCGCCGCGCGCCCGCGGCGGGGAGGGGCGGGGGCGGTGGTGTATAAGGGGGCGTCGGAAAGCAAGTGTTTTCCTGCCCGCGCCAAATCTGGGTTGTAGCGCTTGGGTATGCGAAACTAATGGGCATGACAAGCACAGCTATACCCACCCAGTCAACGCCCGTGAGCGAAAATCCGCGCACCGAGGCCTACCGCGCCGATGCGCTGACTCATCGGGCGACCCTGCTGGGTATTGTGTTGACCGCCCTAGCCAGTGGTGTGGTCACGCTGCTGGGCTGGTTTGCCTTCAAGACGGTATCTCTGCCTTCTTTTAATACCTCCATGGTCACCCGCGCGCTGAGCACAGTGGGTGTGGTGGTCACGCTGGCTCTAGCCGGCGGGCTGTGCGTGTGGTGGCTTTATGACCACTACAAGGATTCCTTTACACGGCCGCGCTGGCGGGTCTGGCTGACCTACGCGGTCACCTATCTCTCCCCCGCGCTATTGACCTTGGCTGCCGTGGGCCTGCCGTTGTCCGCCTCCCGTTTGTGGCTCGACGGCGTGCAGGTGGACCAGGCTTTCCGCACCCAGTTCCTCACCCGCTCGGTGGATGAGATGGGCTATGCGGATATGAACTACCAGGATATGCCATCCTTTTACCCCATTGGCTGGTTCTGGCTGGGCGGCCGCTTGGGAGCACTATTGGGCATTCCGGGATGGGAGGTCTACCAGCCCTGGGCGCTTATCTCCATCGCTGTAGCCGGCTGCATTTTGGTGCCCCTCTGGCAGCGCCTCACCAGCTCCCTACCGGTCGCCACCGCCATCGCCCTAGTCACCACCGCGATTACGCTCACCATCGCGGCCGAGGAGCCCTACTCCGCAGTCATCGCCATGGGCTTGCCCACCGTCGCGGTGCTCAGCGCCCGCGCCTTCCGCGGCTCTTGGCTCTCCACCCTGGGTGTAACACTCTACCTGGGCATTTCCGCCACCTTCTACACGCTTTTCACCGGTGCGGCCGCGCTCACCGTGGTCAGCCTCATCGCGCTCTTTACCGCGCTATATGAGCATACGTGGCGACCCATCGTGCGACTGGCGGTAATGGCGGCAGGCTCCATTGCCATCGCGCTCATCGCCTGGGGACCCTATGTATGGGCGGTCATGCACTCGCCAGTACCGCTGCAGACCACCGCGCAGCACTACCTGCCGGAGGAAGGCACCCAGATTCCAGTGCCATTTTTGTCCTTTAGCATTGTGGGCTTCCTCTGCCTCATGGGACTTATCTACATGGTCATTCGTCTCAATGACCAAGAGGTGCGCGCGCTGGGAATCTCCCTCATCGGCAGCTATCTATGGATTGTTGTGTCTATGGTGGCAACGCTGGCCGGCACCACGCTGCTGAGCTTCCGCCTCGAAATCATCGTGGTACTCCTTTTTGCTACCGCCGGTGTCCTAGCCTTAGCCGAGGTTCGCCTCTTGGGCGTACACCGCCTCTACCCGGCGCGCTTCTCCCACACCACCAATAAGCAAATCACCGCGGTCTTGGGCATTATCCTCGCCCTGGCCGGCGTCTTCTATGCGCAGCAGATTCCGGAGGCCAACGAGGACGCCATCGACCACGCTTATAGCGATACCGATGGCTATGGCGAGCGCGCCGACCGCTTCACTAGCGATTCTGCTCATTACTACCTGGATATCCACAACTTCATCCAGGACCAGGGCTATACGCCGGATGGCACGGTGGTGCTTACTGATGAAAAGATCTTCATGTCTTACTACCCTTATTGGGGTTTCAACGCCTTTACCAGCCACTATGCCAATCCACTGGGTGAGTTCAGCACCCGCAATGAGCAGATTGAAACCTGGGCCAACGATTCCTGGGACATGAAGCCGGATGAGTTCCGCAAGGCCCTGGATTCCGCTGCGTGGCGCAGCCCGGATGTCATGATCTTCCGCGGTGATTTGGAAAATAAGGACGATGGTTTCAAGCTGCATTTGGCAGAAGATATCTACCCCAATCAGCCGAATATTCGCTATCGCGCGGTCTTCTTCAACGCCGATGTCTTTGACAAGGGCTGGAAGCTAAAGCAGACCGGCCCCTTCGTAACAGCCGTTCGTACCAAGTAAGTTCACCCACACTTCCCGCCCGTGGCAGGGTGTGCCCGCGGGCGGAGAGGGGTATCTGACGTAGACTAATCGCCGTGTCAGATAGCCTCACTACGAATACCACCCAAGCGCGACCTGCTAGCTCCCGCTTCGCCGCCGCCCCCGCGGGCCTGCGGTGGACCGCGATCATTGCCGGACTGATTGGTTTCCTGTGTTTTGTAGCCACCCCGCTACTGCCGGTGACCCAAACTCAGTCCTCTTATGACTGGCCGCAGCATGATTCCGTGCAGTCCATCAACGCGCCACTCATTTCCGTGGCGCCAGAGGATCTTCAGGCCACCATCCCTATCTCCGCAGTCGATGAGCTGCGTGAGGGACAGTCCATGGTCTACGGCACCGTCCCTCCGGAGTCCAAGAAAGCCTCCAACCGCGGCCTTTTTGTCCGCGCGAATGAGGAGGGCCTTTCCGTTGTCTCCTTGGATGAGGTTCTGCTTACCCTCAACTCCAAAGAGGTAGCCAAGCTCCCCAAGGACGCCAAGATTGAGATTTCCGCTACGGGCGATGGCACCAGCGTGCGCGTGGGGGATCATGAAAAGACCACCGAGGAGGATCTGCGCCCGCAGGTCACCGGTGTCTATACCGAAATAGACGATAAAGCGGACGTGCAGGCCCTGCTTGACGACGGCCTCAATGTGCACGTCGATATCAACTCCCGCTTCACCTCCTCCCCGACGGTGCTCAAGACCATTGCCATGTGGCTGGGCACCGCCATGGTGGTCGTATCCCTGTTCTGCCTATGGCGCATCGACCGCCTCGATGGCCGCCGCTTTGGCTTCATGCCTAAGACGTGGAAGAAGGTGCGCCCGCTCGATGGCGTGGTGGCCGCCGTCTTGGGATTTTGGTATATCTTCGGCGCCAATACCTCCGATGATGGCTTCATCTTCTCCATGAGCCGCGTCTTCGATCACGCGACCTACATGGCCAACTACTACCGCTGGTACGGCGTGCCAGAGGCGCCCTTCGGCGCCCCCTATTATGACCTGGTTGCCGTTCTCTCCCAGATTTCCACCGCCTCGGTCTTCGTGCGCTTGCCCGGCCTGATTTCTGGGCTCATCATCTGGTTTATCCTCTCCCGCGAGATACTTCCGCGCTTTGGCCAGCTTGTCGACGGCCGCCGGGTCGCTCACTGGACCGCGGCGCTTATGTTCTTGGCCTTCTGGCTGCCCTATAACAACGGCACCCGCCCCGAGCCCATCGTGGCGCTTGGCGTGATGTTTACTTGGGCCTCCTTTGAGCGTGCCATTTCCACCCACCGCCTGCTTCCGGCGGCCGTGGGCACCATCGCCGCAACCATCACCCTGGCCGCCGGCCCCACCGGCCTCTTTGCCGTGGGCGTTTTCCTGGTCAGCCTGCCGCACCTCTTCCGCGCCATGGCCGAGCGCGTGCCGTCCATGGGCGGTGGCACCTTGGGCTGGCTCGCGCTCATTGCGCCATTCCTTAGCGCTGGCACCGCCATCATGGTTGCCGCCTTTGGTGACCAGACGCTATCGACCGTGCTGGAGTCCACCCGCGTGCGCTCCGAGGTTGGCCCCTCCCTGCCGTGGTACGCGGAGTACGCGCGCTACTCCACCCTCTTCCAGGAATCGGTGGATGGCTCGCTCACCCGCCGCTTCGCGGTCTTCACCATGCTCTTCTGCCTAGTGCTCATCGTGGCGGCCTTCATCAAGGACCGCCGTGTCGTCGGTGCTGCCGTTGGCCCGACCCAGCGCCTGCTCATTATCGTGGCGCTGTCCATGTTCTTCCTCATGTTCACCCCCACCAAGTGGACCCACCACTTTGGCATCTACGCCGGCGTGGCCGGTGTTATCGCCGCCCTCGGTGCCGTGGTGCTCTCCCAATTCGCGCTGCGCTCGCCGCGCGCTCGCACCTTCGCTATCGCCGCGGTGGTCTTCTTGCTAGCCATTTCCTTCGCCGGCTGGAACGCCTGGTGGTACGTTTCCTCCTTTGGCATCCCGTGGTGGGATCGCACGGTGCAATTCAAGGCCATCGAGGCCAATAAGGTGCTCCTCGCCATCGCGCTGGTCATCTTCGCCATCGGCATAGTGCAGTCCCTGCGCCATAGCTACCGCAAGTCCCAAGCAGAAGAGGCCGGCACCCTGGCGGAATTTGAGAAAAATGCCGCCGCTAAGGTTTCGCGCTCCGCCGGTATCATGTCCGCGCCCATCGCCTTGGCCTGTGCCATCGTGGTAGCGCTATCGTGTGCTTCCTTTGCCAAGGCCACCGTCTCGCAGGCGGATTCCTACTCCGTGGGCAAGGGCAACGTAGCCTCCCTGCGCGGCAATACCTGCGCTCTGGCGGATCAGACCATGGTGGAGACCAACACCAATGATTCCTTCCTGACCCCGGTTGAAGGCGACTTGGGCGATTCCCTGGTGGACCAGGACGAGACCCACAAGGGCTTCGATCCAAACTTCATCCCTGAATCCATCGAGCCGGAAAACCAGAATTCCGCCTCCGTAGGTGCCATCGCGGATGGCTCCAGCGACTCCTCCTCCGATAGCGCGGAGACCGCTACCTCGGGCGCGGATACCGAATCCGGCGGTAGCAGCGATTCCGCTGATTCCCAGGAGACAAAGAATAAGCAAGACAAAAAGGACAAAAAGTCCAAGGAAACTACCAATACCTCGGAGGGTGGAGTACGCGGCACTGAGGGTGTCAATGGCTCTACCATGCACCTGCCGTTCAACCTGGATTACACCAAGGTCCCGGTGCTCGGCTCCTATTCCGAGGCGCAAGACTCCACCTCTGAGGTGACCACCAAGTGGTACAACCTGCCAGAGGCCAAGGACAATACTCCCGTGCTCGCCGTATCTGCAGCCGGCAATATCTACCACCACGACGTCAACGGGGTAGAGCAGGAAGGCATGAAGCTTAGCCTCGAATACGGCACCATCGATGGCTCCGGAAAGGTCACCAATACTGGCGAGGAAGAACTCTCCGCCGTCGGTGCCACGCCAAAGTGGCGCAACCTGCGCCTGCCGCTGGATAAGTTGCCAAAGGATGCCAACGTGGTGCGCCTGGTAGCAACGGATGATTCCACCGATGAGGATGACTGGCTGGCCTTTACCCCGCCGCGCGTGCCGGAGCTGGACACCATCAATAACCAGTTCTCCAAGGACACCCCGGCACTATTGGACTGGGCCGTAGCCCTACAGTTCCCGTGCCAGCGCACCTTTGACCACTTCGCCGGCGTCACGGAAATCCCGGAGTATCGCATCCTGCCGGATTCCTCGGCCCAGACCTCGCTGACGGACTTCCAGTCCTTCTCTGGTGGTGGCGCCATGTCCACCGCGGAGGCGGTCAACTACTCCTATGAGATCCCGAGCTACCTCAATAATGATTGGGCACGCGACTGGGGTGCCATCGAAAAGTACGAACTGCGTACCGATTCACAGGGCAATGCCCCAGTCCCAGCCGAGATTGATTATGAGGACATTACCCGTTCCGGACTGTGGAAAGACTCCGAGATGAAGATTCGCCCCGAGGGCGAGGAGTAACCTCCCCAGCGGCCGCGCCCCGATCCTGCTTCGGGGCGCGCAGGCGCCGCACGATCCAATCACCTACGAAAAAGAGCAATAGCGAAGCGCCAAAGAGCGGCGCGATGATTGAGTAGGCCACCACCCCCGCCAGCACGGCGGGGGTAATTTTTAGCTCGGGCAGGCTGCGGCGCGGTTTCTTCCACCACATCCACAGGCCCGCAATGCTCACCACGAGCAGGCCGAGGGCGAGTACCGCCAATGCAACCTGGCTATAGATTCCAAAAAGCGTCCCCATGTGCAGCTGGATGAGCCACGAGGTTAGCTGTGCCGCAAGCGGCCAATCGGCCGAATTGATGCGGTCGATGACCTCCCCGTTCGGAGTAACCGCCATGGCGTCGCTGCGTAACTTGAAGGCCGCACGAGCCTCCCGCACGCCCCACGCATCGCCGGGCTTTTCCGGCGGAGTCATTTCCAGCACCCCGGTCAAACCCTGGCTACGGGCGGTCGATTCTGCAGTTTGGGCTCCGGCGAGTTCTGCAGCATCGTGGTGTCCCGTATGCCCGGCGTGACCCGCGTGCCCGGCGTGGTTGGCATGCTCCCCTGTCCCAGTGCTAGCCCCCGCTTCTGCAACGGAGGTGGCCACGGACGGTTCCTTCCAATTAAGTTCCTCACGCACCTTGCCAATACTTGTGCCCGCTACCAGCGACCATGTCAGGCCGGTAACCGTAAGAAAGAGGAAGCCCGGCAACAACCAGGCACCCACGCGGGCGTGCAGCGCCAGTACTTTAGAGGGCTGCTTCTTATTCCTTTGTTTACGCTTGAGCCACAGGTAGAGACCGAGGATGCTCAGCGCGCCGAGCCACGAGGCCGCAAGTTCGGCATAGAGGCGGCCAGGCTCGCCCAACCATAGGGTGCGGTGGCCATTAGAGGCCCACGTGCGGAAAGGGAGCGCCCGCGAGCCGCCATATTGTTGTAGTTCGCCAGTGATGTGCAGGTCCACCGGGTCTACAAAGACGGCGTGGGTGTAGCTGGAATTGGGGGCGGTGGGGTCGTCGAAAAGCACGCGGGTGGTCTCCTGCGGATCTTCGGAAGGCTCGACTCGAACCACGGTCCCATCCGGGTGCTGGCGCTGGGCGGTGGCAATCTGTTCATCAAGGCTGCGCGGGCTGCCTTGCGCGGTGGCTGTCACCTCATCGTGGTAAATCCACGGTTCAAAGGTGGGCGCCAAGGCATAGAGAAACCCGCTTAACGCTGCGACGATGAGAAAGGGCGCAATGATTACGCCGGCGAATTTATGCAGGCGCGATAGCGCGCCATGAGTGGATATGGTCATGCGGAACTAGTCGCGAGCCTATTGAAACTAGTTCCCTTTTAGCATGGAACCTCCAGGCAATTGTTATTTTTCTAGCTCTCCTGCCAGGAACGCGGCCGCATCCCGCACGCGCTGACGGGCAACCGCCGGGGTAGACACGCGGTGGGTAGAGACATAATCGCGCGCCACGGCGCCGGGCACAGAAACACGCGCAGCAATCTCATCCTCGGTCGCGGTCTGGACGAAAATATCCGGGCAGAGCTTAGAAAGGTCCGCCGGGATTGCATAGCCGGCACGGAGATCCTCCGGCAGATTCGCCAAGGCACCGAAATCGGGGAAGGTGAGCAGGAGGGCGTCGGCAGGCGCAAGCGCCGCCAGTGCTCCGCCGGAAGAATATCCCCAAGTGGTGACGTTGGAAGCACCCTGCTTGCGGGCATAGTCGATGGCGTGCTGCACGGCAGTGACCATCTCCGCCACGGTGTGCACGGGTGCAAGCGGATAGTCCACATCGATGATGGTGGTGCCAGATAGCTGCGCGGCGGCTGCTACCTCAGGGCGCCATTGCATCTCTAGTGCTTGGCCAGCACCGCGCCACCAGCCGCCGGAATGGAGCGACACCGCCCAGCGGCCGGTGGGCTTTGTGGGCCAAAAAATGGTTCCCACCTCAGATTCTTCCACGCTGATGCCCTCCGTATAGGCGGTTCCCGGCAGCGCATGATCCACCGCAGTGCCGAGCACCATCATTGCCGCATGCGTAATGCGATCCGGCAAGAGCGCGCAATATTGATCCGCCTCAGGAAAGCCGCCCCCAGCCCACGGTGGGCGGAAATCCGGGGTGTCATAGTGGGCGTCGATATAGGCAACGAGCTGCTCAAGCTGCTCCTTGTCGTCCATCTGACGGTCCTGGCCGCCGATGTGCCACTCCTGGCCCGGCTCCAGCGGGCGGTGCGGATCCTGGTTAGCATCTGCGTTAGTCATGCCACCGAGCCTACGCGCACCGCCTACCGGCGGAAAGGGCTACCAAATGGTGACGCGATCCTCCGGCGCAATGTACATGGAAGAATCTTCTGCCACGTCAAAGGCTTCGTAGAACTCCGCAATATTGGCCGCAATGAGGTTGCAGCGGAACTCCGCCGGCGAGTGCGGGTCAATGGCTAGGTACTGGGTGGCCATCTCCGGACGGATGGCGGTGCGCCATACGCGGGCCCAAGACAGGAAGAAACGCTGTAGGCCATTGTAGGTGTGCTCAGCCAGCTCTGGCTCGGCACCGTCTACCTCGAACCTTTCCTCCTTGCCCTGCAGGTCGATGCCCTTATCGGCGCAGTAGTTCTTAAAAGCCACCACGGCGATACCCAGGCCGCCTAGGTCACCGATATTCTCGCCCAGGGTAAAGCTGCCGTTCACCCCAGTAGATTCGATGCCGGCCTCCTTGAGTACCGTCGGTACCTGGCCATTGAACTGCTCCACCAGCTTGGCGGTGAGCTTTTCAAAGGCGGCGCGATCCTCATCGGACCACCAGGAGTTCAGGTTGCCCTGACCATCAAACTGCGAGCCCTGGTCATCAAAGCCGTGGCCAATTTCGTGGCCGATGACAGCACCGATGGCGCCGAAGTTTTCTGCGGCATCGACCTTCGGGTTATAGAACGGCGGGCGCAGGATGGCGGCCGGGAAGGTGATGTCATTGACCACTGGGTTATAAAAGGCGTTGACCGTTTGCGGGGTAGTCACCCATTCATCGCGATCGGCCGGCTTGCCAATCTTGGCCAGCTCGAAGTCGTGAGAAAAGGCAGAGCCGGCACGCGCATTAGCCAACAGGTCCGCGCCCTTGCCGGAAACCTCGAGGCCGGAGTAATCGCGCCAGGAATCTGGGAAGCCAATCTTGGCCTTGAACTGGGAAAGTTTCTCCAAGGCACGCTCGCGGGTGGTCGGGGTCATCCACCCCAGCTGAGAGATGCGCTCGCGGTAGGCAGCAATGAGGTAGGCCACCAGCTCATCCATCTCGCGCTTGGAGGAGTCCGGGAAGTGCTTATCCACGAATACCTGGCCAATCTCTTCGCCCACGAGGGACTCAGCCAGGCCTACCGCGCGCTTCCACCGGTCGCGCTGCTGGGTGGCGCCGGAGAGCTTGGTGCCGTAGAACTCAAAGTTCTTCGCGCCTACTTCCTCCGGCAGCATGGCCGCGCGGGAGCGCAGGATGTGCCAGGTGGCCCACAGCTGCCAATCGGCCATGCGCTCGGAGGTAAAGAGACTCTCGAAGTGCTCGAGGTAGGACGGCATCATATTGACTACGCGGTGCTCCGGCAGGTTGCCGCCGGAGAGCACGGCCCGCGCCATGGCGGGCAGCTCGCCAAACTCACACGGGTTATAGGTCTTGACCGCATCGCGGGTGGAGACCACATCCCAATGGCCAGCGGCAAGTTCCTTTTCCAAACCCACGATGCGCTGGGCGGCTACCTCGGCGCCCAGGCCGAAGAGGCGGGCTGGGTCGAGGAACTCCAGCATCTCTGCCACATGCTTTTCATAGGCGGCCAGCGTTTCGGCGTGGGCTTCCTCGCGGTAATAAGCCTCATCCGGCAGGCCCAGGCCGGATTGAATGACATAGGCAATGGCGTCCTCGGAACCAGAGTCCTTGGATACCCAAAAGGTCACCGGGGAGCCGACACCGGTGCGCTCGAGTTCACCCAGGCGTTGCGCTAATTCCTCTGGGTCGGCCGCGCTCAGGCGGTCCAGATCCGCATCCAATGGAGCCATGCCGGCCGCATTAACCCCTTCGGTATCCATAAAGGAGGCATAGAGCTTGCCCGGTCGGCCATTGTCCTTTTGCACGATATCGTGGACGAGTTCTTCGGCCTCGTCGCGCAGCGCGTGGAAGGTGCCGTCCACGCCGCGATCATCGGGAATGACGTGGCTTTCCAGCCAGGGTCCATTGACTAGTTGATAAAGATCTTTCATGCTTGCCACTCTAGGGCAAAGCGACAAGATAAGGTGTGGTCCATGAATTTTTATCGCTTTCCTCCAGCGCAGCCGCGGCGCCTTTTCTGCGCAGTCATTGCGTTCGTGGCGGTGGTTCTTGCCCTGCCCATGATCGTGCAGGCGGCGCTGGGGGATTCTTCCGCAGACGTCGAGCAGGTCACCCTAGCCGAGCCCAGCCAGGACTGGGAGATTGACGTTCCCGATCTTTATTGCGAGCGCGACTATGAATCCCTCGCCAGCATCGGCTGGAACTGCGGCGATGTCAGCGTACAAGCCACCCTTACCGAGGATGCCAAAGACGATGCCACCACCTTGCGCCGCATGGTCCGCGCCCTAGCCATGGCGCCTTTGCCGGCCGATGCCCCTACCTTCGACGGCACTAACGGGGCACTCCTGCTTGCCGACGCCCCCTCCTCCACCGCCGCCCTCTCCCTCGACGGCACCGGCGAGGACGAAAACAAGGATTGGGTGGTCACCGTGACCGGCAAGGGTGAGCAGGCCCGCGCCACCGCTTCTCGCATTTGGCATGCCTTCGGCCAAAAGGATCTACCCGCCGATGCCGATTCAGAATTCGCTGATTTCTCCGGGGAGTTGATGTTCTAGATGTCTAAGCTCTTTCGCACCACGCTGTGGATCTTATCCGCCATTGGACTCATCGCCTTCTTTTTCCAGACGCTAAGCACATTTTTGATTTCTCCCCTGATGGGCCTGCTCAGCCTGCTCATCGCCGCCATACTCGTGGCGCTGGTCATCTACCTTCTGCAGCGCAGCCCCATGTGGGCCCGCCCGGCGCGCCTATGGTCCACGCTGGCTTTCCTTTGGGGCGGCGGAGTAGCCGTTGCCTTGGCGCTTATCAGCGCTGGGCCGGTCATGCAGCTCGCCATTGGCTCCGGCTGGGTCGACGCCATGATGTCGTGGAGCGGTGCCTATCCGGAAGAAATTTCTAAGGCCACCGGCGTAATCTTCGTGCTCATGTCCTTCCGCCAGCTCAACCGCCCATGGCATGGCTGGATGGTGGGCGCAGTGGTGGGCCTTGGCTTCGAGGCCTGCGAAAATATCCTCTACGGCGCCATGGGCGCCACCATGCATCCTGATAGCGATATCCAGGGGCTTTTTGAAATGTGGGGCCTGCGCCTTATCGCCGGTCCTGGCCTACACGTATTGCTCACCGCGCTGGCCGGCTGGGGCATCGGCTGGGCACTCTATGCCGCCGCCAAACCCGGATGGTGGCGCATCGGAGTCTTTCTCGGCGCCCTAGCCGCCTCATTCACCCTGCATTTTTGTTGGAACTACCTGCACGATTCCGAGGTGGCCTCGATCATCCAAGCCGTTGTCGTGGCGCTTATTCTTTACCCGCTGAGCATCTGGCTGGTGCTGCGCGGTAATAAGCTTGCCAAAACCGACGAGAGCTACAGCCACAGCACCGCCGAAGACGCCCTCGCCTTCATCCGCTAAAGCCGCCTGCGCTATCCAACCCCAGCACGCTTTGTAGTTCTGTCGAGCTCTGCAAGTCCTAGTTGCACACACGCATCGGCGTTACCTGCGCCAATGCCTGGTTCGCGCTCGCGCAGGCTTGACGCTCGTAGCTCGCTGCCGTGCGGGTGGCATCGCGAACGGCCTGTCGCGCGGGGCCTTGTAGATTCAAATCGCGTTCGATGCGCGCGCCAATAGCTTGGCTAGAACCGCCCGCTGCGGGTAGTGCGCCTGGGTCACTATGTACGGCCCGGGTGACATCTGCGGTATGAGTGCCCGCGTCACCGTAGGTATTGGCGGCTACGGTAAATCCAGGGGCGGTGGATACCGAGGCATGGATGCGGCGATTATCGGACCAGCCAAACTTGGTACCGATAACGCCCGGAATTCGTGAGGTACCAAAATCTTGGCGGTAGCCATCGGCAGCCACAGGGGCGGCGTTAGCCATGCCGGTCATGATGGGTGCGGCAATGGGATCGTGCTGAATACGCGAGGTAAAACGCGCTACATCTTCAGTGGAGGTCGTGGTCGTTCCCCAATACCCGGTGTAGTGCGTTTCGCGCAGGCCAAACTCGTGGATGGTGCTGGGGATGGCTTGCGGGTAGCGGCGATCCAAGTCGGTGGCCACGTTGTCATCGCTGACGCGGATCATGTGCTCCACGCGGGCTTTGTCGGTCGGCGCACCGTATTTTAGGACCCAATAGCCCAAGTAGAGCTTGCTCAAAGACAGCGCAGGACGAGACTCATGGGCATTAGCGGTGGACACAGTCGCGCCAGAATCATGCCGGACGGTGATCTGGGTGCGCGCGGGCACAGCGTGCGGATCGAGGGTGACAGCCTGGGCGGCAGGGGCGATTGCGAGGGAGAGTGCGGTAACCAGGGAACCTACCGCCAGCTTTTTCATCATGAAAATATAGTAGCGCCCCCGCAGGTGCTACGCACCAGCTTCTACCAGCAGCACTCCTCCGACTATCAGCACCACTCCGAGGGATTTTAACCAGGTGAATGGCTCCTTGAAGAGGAGATATGAGGCGACGGCGGTAAGCGCGACACCAGTGGCAGCCCAGATGCCATAAGCCACGCCCAGGTCCATACCGGCCTTAAGCACGAGCGCCAAAAACCCATAGGCACTGACATAACACAGGGCGACGAGCACAACCCAGAAACGACGACCGGTCACCGCGGACATGCGCAGGCACAGCGTGCCGGTGACCTCAATGGCGGTAGCGAGGAAAAGCAGAAACCAGATCATTGCGGTGCCACCTCCACCGTGCGGTCTTCATCCTCGTCTGGTTTAGCGCCCATTTCCACGCAGAATACGCCGGCCATAATGAGCGCGATGCCAGCGAGTTTTACTGCTCCGAGCGGCTCGCCAAAGAGCGCGGCGGAAAGCAGCGCGGTGGAAATTACTCCGCCGGATGCCCAGAGGCCGTAGGCTACACCCACGTTGACGCCTTCTTGCATGACGCGGTGCAGGAGCACGAAGGCAAGAATGAAGCAGAGGGCTGCTACACCGTAGATCCAGAAATTGTCCACGGCGTATTTCAGCGCGATGGTACCCACGACTTCGCTCGCAATCGCGAGAAAAAGGATGAACCAGGCCCTCACTCCATCAACTCCTGTAATTCGCGGGCGTCGATTCCGTGCTCGTGCATTTTAACGCGGCCACCAGCGTGGGCGATTGCCTCCCGGTCCCAGTAGTCCTCTGCACGGACGGGATCATGAGAGGTGCCATCGGCGCGGACCACGCGCCACCAGGCAGTTCCGGCACCGTGGCGCTTTAACACGGTACCGACGTTGCGCGCGCCGCAACCGGCCACCTTAGCCACCTCACCATAGGAGGTGACGTTGCCGGGTGGAATAACGGCCACGACCGCCAATACGCGCTTGACCAGTGGCGACTCACTCATCGTGATTACTGCGGGTCAAGGCCCAACACATCATCCGCTTCGGTTGGCTCCTCTTCAGGGGCGTCTTCGACCTCGGTGAGGGTGATGGTCGCACCGGTGGAATCGGCCAATAGGCACATGCGGCCAAAGGGCGAATCCCATGGTTCGCGGATGACCTCGCCGCCTAGTTCCACGGCCTTCTTCGCAGCGGCGTCGATATCGCGCACGCCCAAGTAGGTCTGCCAGAAGCTCGGCACCTGGGGCGGGAACTGACCCTCGGCGTTCCACAGGCCAGCAAAGGGCGCACCGTCTTCTTCCGCGGTGGCGTAAATGAAGTTCTCATCCTCGGACTGCATGGCGCGAATTTCCCAATTGAAAAGCTCTCCATAAAAGTCCATTGCGCGCTGGAAACCCGAGGTTGCGGTGAGCTCGTGCCATACCGGGGTGCCGGGCTCGCCGGCAGCGACAAAGTGTTCTGGGCCGGCGGGCTGGATGAGGCCGAACATGCCGCCGGCGGCGTCGGCAAGCAAGGCCATATGACCTAGCTGCACTTGCTGCGGCTGCACCAGGATGCGCCCGCCTAGGCTCTCGGCGCGCTGGCAATCGCCCGCAATGTCCTTGGAGAGGAAGTAGGTCACCCAGGTATCCGGCATGGGTGCCTCTTCCGGCTGCGGGATAAGCCCGGCGATGGGCAGGCCCTGTAAGCGCGCCATCTGATAGGGCTTTTCCTCCGCGGACTCGGCGGAAATCTCCCACCCCAGGACTTCCTCGTAGAAGCGCACGGACTTGCGCGGATCCGAGGTGGTCAGGTCAATCCAGTAGGGCATGCCCACTTCAGCTTCGAATGCTGGCATCTACATATTCCTCCACTTTTCCGGGTCAAAGTCATCATCGGCCGTGGCCTCGTCAAAGTAATCATCGTCATCGTCCGGCTCGCCCACCCGTGCGCAGGCATCCTCGATGCACACTTCGTCACCCGGGTGGAGCGTGGCGCCCCGGCGCGTTTCGGGCTCGCCATTGACCGTAACCACGCCTTCCGCGATGAGTTCCTTGGCCTCGCCGCCGGTAGCCACCAAGCTGGCCAGCTTGATGAACTGCCCCAATTTGATGGAATCGCCGTTGATAGGAATGTCTAGCATGCCGCCCAGCTTACCCAGCCCGCGCGCTGCGCTGACTACGGGTGGGCAATATGGAAGAAATCCAGCACCGTATCGGTGGTCCATTCTGCCTTAACTAAGCCGGAATGGTCCGTGGCCCCACCGTTCCACGTGTGCGTGCCGCCGTGGATGGTGTACTGCTCGGTGCGCGCATCACATACCCGCCAGGTAAAGTGCTCCACTGCTTCTTTCCGACGCCTCTTTGGAAACGGATTGCACCCATTCTCTTTCGCAATCCCGCGCAGCGATTGTTTGACCGAGTGGTAGTGCGCTCCGTGTTGGCGCCCACCGCCATATTTCATCAGCGCGTCCTTAGTGCCGTGGATATCCAGGTAATCGGTGGGCTCGCTGGCACAGTCTTTTTCCACGCGGTCATATTTTGCCGCCGAAACCGTGGCCACCGCATCGAATAGGCCCGGCCGCTTGCAGGTCACCGCGCGGGCGAATCCGCCGCCATTGGAAAAGCCCACGCCATAGGTGGTGTCCGTGGCGGGATAATGGCGCCGGACGAAATCAATCGTGTCATCCACGTACTTGAGGTCATCTTCCAAGCTGGTTACCGCATAGGGTGCCGGTGCCCACGCCTTGCCCGCACCTTGGACAAAGACGGTAATGGCATCGCCTTGGGAAAGGTCAGTGCCTTTAAACATATTTCCGGCGTCCATCTCATAGCCGTGCATCGCCACGACCACGGGCAAGCGGTGGTGCTTATCCGCATTAAACGGCACGTGGACTACAAAACTGCGATGATTTTGTAGGTTAATGATCTGGTAGCGGCCATTGGCCGTTGTGCCCTGGTCCGGCAGCGTGGTGATATAGCCATCGGCCGCGCCTTGCGATTCATTTGGCACGCTGCCCGGCTGCGGCGGTTCTTCCTCGCACCCCGCCATGAGTCCGGCGGCCGCGCATAACCCAGCGCACAGGGCCAGTGTTTTCTTGCCGATTTTAATCACGAGCGCGCAGCTTCACCGCCGTGCCAGTGGCCGTGACCATCAACATGTCATTCGACGTTCCCATGGGCGAATAATCGAAGGCGATGCCCACCACACCATCGGCCCCGAGCTCCTGACCGCGCCGCCACAATTCATCGAGTGCCGCTTCGCGTGCTTTGATGGCCTCGCTTTCGTACCCGGCGGAGCGCCCACCGGTGATATTGCGGATGGATGCCCCGAAATCCTTCAGCATATTAATACCGATGACGGTTTCCCCGGCGATAATGCGGATATAGTCCGTAATCTCATAACCATCAACGGTATTGGTAGTGGTAAAAATCATGGCCCCAGATTACATGGCTATAAGTCCACGCACGCCCTCAAAAAGGATGATGACACCGAGCAAGAGGAAGACCACGCCGCTGACAATATCCACCCAGGCGGAGTTCTTAGCCATCCACTTCGAAACCGCGCGGGTACTTAAAGCCACGCCGACAAAAAGCACGAGGCTTTCCAGAATCAGTACGGCACCCACCATGAGATTGGCGCCGATGCCCATGCCGGGATCAATGAAATTGGCAAAGATGGCGCCAAAGAAGATGACCACCTTGGGGTTCGAAAGATCGCAGATAAATCCCATGCGGTAGGCAGTGCCCGCCTTGATAATGCCGTCCGGTGTAAACCCGCGTGGCTGCGGGGCGCGGGTTTCGGTGCCCACGACGGTTGTGGGCGCGCGACGCTCCTTGATTCCACCGGTAATGGCGGTATAGGCCATCCACAGCAGGTAACAGCCACCGAGAACCTGCAGCGCCACGAGGATCCCAGGGTGCGCGGAAATCAGCGCGGACAGCCCCGCCAAGGAGGCCACGGTCCAAATGGTAAGGCCGGTGGTACTACCCAGCGCCGCCCATACGGCTGCGCGCGTAGAACGCGCACCTAAGCGAATGATTTGCACTACGTCTGGGCCCGGCGAGGCCATCGCCGCGAACCACACGCCCATCAGGGTCACGAGGGCGCTAATAGCCACCTAACACCTCCATACTCGCATGCCATTGGATCAACGCATGCCACTATAAGGACGCTCTCACCTGCAGCGAAACAGGTAAGTCCTGTGATTTAGATAGCGCTTATATCAACTCTTTTATAGAAATCCGCCACCTGCACTAACCAAAGAGCTCGATAGCGCCCTCGACGGCCATAACGAGTCCCAGCACCGCAAAGATAAGACCCGAAACGATATCGATGGCCGCAGAATGATGCGCAATCCAGCGCGATGCCGCGCGCACAATGAGCGCAAAGGTAGAAAACCACGTCAAGGACATCGCCAAGAGGATTACCGCCACCGCAACGGTCCACGTGGGCGACATATCGGGGCGAATAAACTGCGCGAAAACCGCACCAAAGAATACCAGCGCTTTCGGATTGGACAGGTTGGTAACCACCCCGAGCTTATAGGCGAGCCAGCCAGTCAAGTCATTAATGCTGCCGGCCGCGATGGCCTGTTCCGTGTAATTCTCGGTGTCCGCCACCACGGTAGGTACGCGGCGGACTTAAAACCGGAACGAATCGAAGACACGCTCATATGGACAAAAGCCCGCCAATGAGTTGCAGCGCACCCAACACACTAGGCCGTGCAGTGATCACCGCGGAGCGCCAGCCAAGGATGCTGTCACCCAAAACTCTGTGCCGCTGCACACCCCAACGCACACATCAACCCGGCGCGGGTCGCCCGCGGGGTCACACGGATGACTTGAACCAAGTGGAGTTCCGTTTCAATAACTAGTGAGATTCGTTGATGATTCTCGTCGAGTGTTGAGTCAGGACTAGTGCCCGGCGCTTTTGCAAGGGGCCTACCCGCGTAGTTGTACATCGTCCGTCGTGCGCCGCTCCGCGGTGGGGAGGAGCCCGATGGGGCGCGGGACTATGCCCATCGAGACGTAGGTCGTGTCCGCCTCGGGGTGATGCGCCGCTAGTTCGGCTCGCTTCCACGACAGAACGAGGAGCCGGCGCGACGATCGACGTGGACGACGGCTCCGCCCAAGGGGACTGCTGTACGATCAGGCAACAACTTCAAATTCGTGCCACTAGGCGCCCCCGAACTGTATAGAGTGACGCCTACCGGGAGGGAGATTCGAGTGTCGGAAAGCGGACCAGAGAAGAGACTGAAGTTCTTCGGCCTCAGCGACTACGGAACCTTCTGGCAGGCCGACCGCCTCCTAGAGCTCGTCCGTGAATTCGATGCTACTCGTGGCGATCAAGGCATAAACGACATCGTTGAGTTGCATCATCTCGCGTTGTTCCTAGAACACAAAGTTCTCCCGAAGGACCTGGCCGAAGCAGAGCGAGACGCGCCTCTGGCGCACGTCCCCGAGATCCGGGAAGTCATCGGCAGGTTTTTCGGCAAAGTGACTGACGCCACCTTCTCAACGCTCGTTCAGGACGTTGACTTTCAGTACCGCACAGACGTCCTCGATCTCCTCGGAAAAAACAAGGTCTTCGAGCGCTGCACTGACTCGATCGTGCTTGCTGCACTTCAAGAGCAGAGTTTCCACCCGCACGATCTGCTCTCATGCCAGGCACTCGTGCGTGCCTACGACCAGGAGATTCGGGCCCTGCTACTCGATGAGCCGCGCAATGCTGAGCTGCTTGCGCGGAAGTTCCTCCAGTCCGAGGGGCGGGATCCAATCCATATTCCGAAGAGCTTCACTCCCGCGGATCAGCGTGGCCTGTTTGACCGCTACCTCGATGAGGAAGAGCCCAACCTCAACTTCGTCAAGCTGATCGCATCCGCACGAGCTGACAAGAACACCGGCGTCGATGCACGACTGAAGCTAAAGGCTCGTCGCAAGGCAGATGCGCTCACGAAGAAGATGTTCGAGTCCACGGAGGGGATCAAGACCGGCTGCGAAGTGGGCATCTCGGCCGATCAGGTCGAAGAGGTCGTCCAGTCTTTGGACGGCATGGTTGGCAAGTACTCCTACAGTCGAACCTGGCTCACGGAGAACCTCGACTACCCGACTATCCTGAATAACTTTGTTCACCTGTTCCAGTTCGCCAACGACCACATGCTCCTGGAACTCCCTTCCTACGGAGCGCAACTTGGCGTCTTCGAGCGGTTCATGGGTACGCCGGGCAAGGGCGACTACCGGACGGGGGCGGTGTTCAGGCTCAAGGATCAGGCGTCCTTGCTCCAGACCTTGATGTACGAGCGCTTCCTCAGCTCCGAAGGTATAGAGCTCGAGTCGGTCATCGCTTGGTTCTTCACGGACTACCTTGAGCAGGAGTTCGGTGCTAAGGGGCTGAAGTACCGCGCCTCCAGCCCGACCGCTACCTACCTTGAGAAGAGCCGCCATCTGTTCTCAGAGATGGAGAGCGTCCTCAAGCAGTTCACGCTGCATGTCGACTACGGCGAGGTTGACCCGGAGCTGTTGACAATCACATCGGAGCAGCTTTCCTACGGCGACATCCCGAGTCAGGTTGTGGATAAGTACGCCTACGTTGCCAACAACGCGGACATCCAAGGAATTCAGCACCTGCTCTTCTCGGACCAATCCGGATTGGTGCACATCAGCAGCGATCTGGAGGCAGAGAGCTTCCTCCACTTGGTCATCGCCAATGACATCGCCTACGACCAGTTCCACGAGTACCAACAGCGCAACATCGACTTCCTGGTCGAGAAGGGCATCCTGACCGGAGATCGTGACCGAATTGCGTTTGCAAGCGCGCCACAATTGCATGTGCTCAAGGAACTCTGGGAGTACGAGGTGACGAGCTGTCTCCATCATTCGGCGGCCGGCCAGAAAGCCATTGACGAGATGGTGAGCGCCGGATGGCTGGCGCATCGATCAACGCTGCTCAGCGCCGCGGAGGTCAGCTACTTCAACTACTTCCTTAACGATAAGGAGTTCAGCAACGGACCTAGCCTGCGCAACCGCTACCTCCATGGATCACAGGCAGACGGTGACGACGACCGCGTTCACCGCCACACGTATCTAACAGCGCTCCGCCTACTCGTTGCGCTGGTCATCAAGATCAACGATGACTTCTGCCTGACGGATAACGCCGTGCTCGCGAAGGAATAGGGGCCGACCGCTGGCATGTCGAGCCCTCTTCAGATCCCTAGTATGTGGCGTCTCAGCCGGGTTCCCTGCCGGCGTGATGGCGCGGTACCTCCTTCGTGGCGTCCTGCAGGCTGACCCACGTCGAGGGTGAGCCTGTGTCCCCTGATCAGTAGCGAGCACTGACCGTGGGGAGGGGGAGCACGTGAACCCCGTGTTCAGATGTACCTATGTGCCGGAACTCGGTGGAGTTTAGATTCAACGTGTGATCGACCGCCGATTATCGGGCACGCTGGACTTCAGTTCATCTGTGGTCGAGCGGCCCAGGCGTTGACATTGCATTGCTGCTCGGTGTGGTCGCCCGCAGCCCGAGCGAGTGTCTCGCTCCGGCTGCGATCGCTGTGATGCCGGTCCATGACTGGACATCGCACTGGCCGAACTGGTTGTCGCCCGTTCCGAAGACCCTTCCGGTCTGGCTCAGTGCGAGCGTATGGACGGAGCCGGCCGCCACTGAGGTGATGCTTCTCCACGATGACACCTCGCACTGGCCTCTGCTGTCGTCGCTGACGGCGACGACGGTGCCGTCTTCGTGTAAGCCGACGGTGTGCAGGTAGCCGGCAAAGACCCCGGACACGTGTGTCCACCGGGCGACGTCGGTCTGCCCTCGCTGATTGTTGCCAGTTGCGAGGGCTGTGCCGTCGCGTCGAACTGCGATTGTGTGCCAGTCGCCGCATCCGATCTCAGTTGACCATGATCTCGCTGTAGATTGTCCTACGTGGGGGGCATGTGGTGGAGTAAAGATTTTCGACCTGACATCTGGCCGCAAGACAGGAAGGAGCCCGGGACCGGGAGTACGATGCCTAATGATCCTCTCAACCTCGACAAGGTCGGCGAGTGGGCTGGCGTGTGGTGGCTGCCGGAAGCCCCTAGCGAGAAGGTCCCGGGTGTCCTACGGTACGACCCGGAAGATGGTCTCTCTCTGTCGCTGATCGGCACCTTCGAGGATCGGATCTTGACGACGGACTCGTCTGGATGGACTGCTGTTCACGAAGGAACCCGCACCTGGGAAGTCATGCACGGTGTGGCCGAGCTCAGGGAGATCACACTGCTTGGCTGTGTTCCTAGGAGCACCAGAAGGACCATGGGTGCGCGAGTGGCGAGCCCTGATAAGCAGACCGTGACCGCGACGGTCGCCATCATCGGCGCGCATGTCAGCGGTGACGCGGATCCGGCGTTCGCTAGGGCAGAAGTCTCAGTCGAGGATCTGAGTCTCTGGGCGGCGTCTTCTGTGTTCGAAGGATCCCTCGGGGCTCCCGACGGCAAGATCGATGGGACCGGGCGTATCTCGGTGAAGCCGGTCGAGGCGCAATCGGTCGTGGTCGACGACACTGAGTATCGCCTTCAGCACACGCACACGCTTCCATTCTTCGACCAGCGCAAGGGAGGAAGCGTCGGACGTATGCGGGACACGGTGTCCATCTGCGTCGTGCCAGCTGAACCATTCTCTCTGAATGTTGCTCTGCAGGAGGCGAGCCTGGTGCAGGACCTGATCTCCCTGGCGACGCATCGCGCGGCCGGAGTGATCTGGCTCCGACTGGAAGTTGCCGGGACCGAGTCGCACTTCCCTGATGGCCGCCCGCTGCCGCGCCGACGTGCCGATGTGCTCTACTCACCGGCCGCGCTTGGAAAACACGACGCGAAAGCCGTCGATCACCACCGAATGTTCTTCACCTGCGGCTCGATCCCATTTGAGGAGGTCATGCCCCGATGGTGCGAGGCCCATGGCCGCCTGGAGGCAGCGACAAACATGATCTTGGGCTTGCGCTACGCACCGGCCCGTTTTGTTGAGAACAATCTTCTGACGGCAGTCGGTGCTGCCGAGGTGTTGCACCGCAACCTCCGCATCGACGAGAAACCGTTCCCCAACGCGGAGTTCAGGGCGATGCGAGAGGCGATGCTGGCGCAGGTTCCCGATGAGCACCGAAACAGGTTCAAGGGGGCGATCCGCAACGACCCGACCCTCCGTGATCGGCTCCATGCCCTCGCCGCGCGACCCGATCAGGAAGCGATCGCACAGCTCTTACCGGATGTCGACCATTGGGCGAAGTGGACGACGCGCGCCCGCAATGACCTCGCGCACGAGGGCAGAACGCCCAACCATTCCATCGAGGAGCTGATCGCCGTCGTCGAGGTGACGACCGCGGTCGTAATCCTCAACGTCTTGCACGAGCTCGGGTTGCCGGCGGAGCGGCAGCGAGAGATCGTGCGGGAGCACCCGCAACTGAGGGCTACGTTCCGTACCGCTGCCGAATGGCTGGTTCCCTCACCAAACCCTTAGGTGCACTGCGATAGCCGCTACTTCGGAACCTCCGTGACGCTGCTGCCCGGTCGTTTAGTGCGAGACGCGTGTAAGCCTGCTCTATCGCTCGTTCGCTGAGTGCGTCATGGCGGGCGGGCGAGACGACCGGCTGTAAGTGGTGGCAGCGCGTCAGTGCCGCCTGGTGCGGCGGTGAGACGGGAGAATGTCGTCGGCCCTTAAGAACGCGGTGGAGTTCCGCTTCAATGTCAAAGCTCCATGTCGACGTGCTGCCGGGCCCGTTACCCCCGGAAGCATGTCTGAGACCGTCATGACGCCTGAGACGCTTGCCCTACGCGGGATTCTCGTTGCGCGTCTTGACTAGTTCCAGGCGCTCATCGATCGGTACGGCGCGACCAACCCGAAGTTGTTCGGGTCCGTCGCGCGCGGCACCGCGTCTGCAGGATCGGACATCGACATCCTCGTCGGGATGGACCCTGCGGAGGGACGTCTCCTGATGCGTGCGTCTGGTCTGCTCGAGGAGAGTCGCGCTCTGTTCGGGCGCGATGGCATCGACGTGTTTCCTGCCCAGTTGCTCAGGCACCCGGTATCCGCTTCGACGCTCGCCGAGGCGGTGCCGCTGTGAGTCGCAGTCCGGCGAAGCCGTGAACCATCTTCCCGATGAGATCACCGGCGCGCACCCTGAGATCGTCTGGCCTCAGATTCGGGATTTCCGCAACATCCTGGTGCACCAGTATTTCGGCGTCGACATCGACGTGGTCCGCGATGTCGTCGATACTCATCTGCCTCCTCTTGCCTAGGCGCTGCGGTGCCACATCTCTGCTAACTGACGGCGCGGCTCCAAAGGTTATTCGGCTACGGAACGTGGTCGAGTTCAAGTTCAACGTGTAGCTAGGCCCCGGGGTTACCCACGCAGAACTCGTTGCCTTCCGGGTCCTGCATGACGGTCCACACCAATCCCGGCGCTTCGTGGGTGGTGAGTTCGGTGGCGCCTAGGTCTTTGAGGCGTTCTATTAAAGTTTCGCGCTCCGCCCCGCCAACGTCGACGTGCATGCGGTTTTTCCCAGGTGTCGGTTCCTCAACGCGCTGAAATCCCAGCGCCGGGGTGGAATCAACCATCACGAAATCGCCGTAATCCGCGGCGATTTCGCAGCCGGTTGCGGCGGACCAAAACTTGGCGAGCTTTGAGGGATCGTGGCAGTCGAAGGTGATCTGGCGGATCGTGAAGTTGGGATCGCTCATGGTTTCCATGATGGGCGCGCGTCAGCGCGCCTGCAACAATGCGGGGTGTTTCTGGTGGGGTATCAGACCAGTTCTCTCCGGCCATGTCAGCCCCATACGTCATAATGGAGGCATGGCCGAGCTGGACCCCGAGTGGGCGATCAATGAGATAGACGCGTTCCTGCAAGTCACAGCGAAGGTAGTCCCCGACATGGGCCCGGGCATCGCCTACCTTGGAACCGTTATGAGTGGATCGCCGACTGAGGCTGCGGCACGCGCCCATGTCGTTGAAATGATCCTTGACCGAGTGCTTCCCGGGTGGAGACAAGGACGCCCGGTCCAGGACAAGGAGTATAGCTGGCTGAGGGGTCAGGCGGCCCGGGCCAAGACAGCGCTTGAACGTCGGTCTGAACTCGCTGAAAAGCTCGGAGAGAATACGCCAGACTTAGATGCAGCCAATCTGCATCCGTGGGCGTGGGAAAATGGCAAGGGTTACTGGAATCACGGACACTACCATCAAGCCGTGATGCAGGCTGCCATCCGCGTCAATGCAGAGACCCAAGCGAAACTGAACCGCCTAGACGTATCTGAAACAGCACTTTTCAACGAGGCGTTTTCACTCCATGATCCGAAGCGTAATGCGCCGCGCCTTCGGCTTATGGAAAATGATGGCAGTAAGACGTTTGAGAACCTGCATCGGGGCGCCCGCGCCTTTGCAGAGGGCTTGTACGCGGCTATCCGCAATCCCGGGATGCATGTTCCACACGACGGTGGTGAGGAGCAAATCGCGTTGGAGCAGCTCGCGGCTTTCAGTCTATTGGCTCGCTGGGTTGATAAGGCTACCGTCCTGGAGGGGTGACAACATCGGTTTACGGGATAGCAGTCCGCTTGAGCAAAGGATGTGAGGAGCACGAACGCCTGTAATGGAGGTGCCGGGTGCTCAGTCAGCAAGGCCGTCTAGGACCATCGCCGTAGTTTTGTGCAAGGTTAACGCCAGCGACTGGGCTGGGTCCAAGAATGAATCTCGCACCCGTTAAACTGCGCCGACACTCTGTGGAGTTCAAATTAAACGTGTAACGCGGGGCGTTGATGGCGCTTCGCGTTATTGGGGGTAGGTTGAAGCGCGGTCTGTTCGTTCGCCGACGCGGCCGCCGCCGGATGCTCGGCGGCGATTCCGGCCCGAACCTCGGGGACATCCCCCATCTTCGATAGCTTTAGTGAGCACGACCACGACCATCTGAACTGGTGCGCTGGTTTTCGTTCGGCTCTCGGTCTATTCCGCCACCTCATGCGCGGCCGCGAAACCACGCCGAAGAATCTGCATCTAGTCGGTTACGGCAACTGGAACGGCGAGGGCTCGTCAATGCTGATGAGGGTGGGGTCCTTTGTCAAACACACTGCCCAGATAGTCGCGGGCTGTGTCGATGAGACTCGGCAGCACTCCGAATGGATGTCCGCGGTATCAAGGCCGCTGAACTATTCAAATTGCGGGACGAAAAGAGTCTCGCAGTGACGCTTGGTCCCTGAGCAAGTTCGATCCTTCCACGATCTGCGCTGGAGACGCCGAGCGCTCGGGGGTCCTTGACCGGCTGGGGCACGTGCCGGGTGGTGGCTCGCCCACAGCCCCCGTGCCCACCCACACCGAGAAGGGACAGGTCACCGAGTACGATCCCGATTCCACGGAGACGGACCGTGAACTCGAATGACGTGCCTGGCCCAAGGTGTGTCCGCTCGGCGTGTGGTTTAACCCTTATGAGACTTGCCGGTCGCAGCCTCAGCGCTTCGCTTGCGCAGCCCGCAGGCCGTTCAAGATCACGATCACTTCGGCGACCTCGTGAACCAACACGACGGCGGCCAGGCCCAGCACGCCGCTGATCGCCAGTGGCATCAACACGATGATGATGGCCAGAGACAGCACGATGTTCTGGTTGATGATCCTGCTTCCTCGGCGGGCGTGCTGCAGCGCCTTCGGGATTAGCCGGAGGTCGTGGCCGGTGAAGGCGACGTCAGCGGACTCGATCGCGGCGTCAGAGCCGGTCGCTCCCATCGCTATGCCCACCGTCGCGCCCGCCAGTGCCGGCGCGTCGTTGATGCCGTCGCCGATCATCGCCGTCGGCGTCTTGGAGGAGAATTCGGCGACGATGCTTGCCTTGTCCTCAGGGCGCAGCTCGGCGCGCACGTCGTCGATTCCGGCGATTCCAGCCAGCGCCCGGGCGGTGCGAGTGTTGTCGCCGGTGAGCATGCTTACTTCCACGTCGTTGGCGTGCAGGGCCTGCACGGCTTCGGGCACCTCGGGCCGCAACTCGTCGCGGACCCCGATCGCCCCGGCGAGGGCGTCATCGACGGTGACCAGGACGCAGGTCTGGCCCTCGGACTCCATGCGCTCAACGTCCGCTTTCAGTGGCCCGGCGTCGATCCATCGGGGGCTGCCCACCAGCACCCGTCGGCCTTCGACGGTGCCGCCGATGCCATGCCCAGCTTCCTCGCTGATGTCCGAGGCGGTGGGCGCTTCGGGCCCCGCTGCCGCGATCGCCGCGGCGAGGGGGTGTGTCGATTGCTGCTCAACTGCCGCCGCGAAGGAAAGCACCTGCGCCCGATCGAATCCGTCTGCCGGGACCACTCCGGTAACCTCAGGCTGGTTGCGGGTAAGGGTTCCGGTTTTGTCCACTGCCAGGTGACGGATGCCGCCGAGTCGCTCGAACGCCGCGCCGGACTTGATGACCACTCCGAACTGGCTGGCCGCGCCGATCGCGGCCACGACCGTCAGCGGCACGGAGATTGCCAGCGCGCACGGCGACGCTGCGACCAGGACTACCAGCGCACGGGTGATCCACGTCTCAGGGTCGCCCAGCAGCGAGCCGATCACGCCGACCAGCACCGCCAGGATCATCACCCCGGGCACTAGGGGTTGGGCAATCCGGTCGGCGATCCGGGCGCGGTCGCCCTTTTCCGCCTGCGCTTGCTCGACTAGGTCCACGAGTGTGGTCAGCGAGTTGTCCGTTCCAGCTGCGGTCGTCTCGACCTCCAGCACCCCGGCGGAGTTGATCGCTCCCGCAGACACTTCGTCGCCGGGCGCAACCTCCTCCGGAATGGATTCTCCGGTGATCGCTGAGGTGTCAAGGCTGGAGCGCCCGGATCGAATGATGCCGTCCGTGGCGATCCGCTCTCCAGGGCGCACGAGCATTAGCTCGCCAACCTCGAGGTCCTTCGCTTCGACCTCGGCCGCTGTGCCGTCGCGCAGCACCGTCGCGGTCTGCGGTACCAGCTTCAACAGCGCCCGCAGTTCGCCTTGGGCCCGGTCCATCGCCTTGTCTTCCAGTGCCTCGGCGATCGAATACAGGAACGCTAGCGCCGCGGCCTCTCCGACGAATCCGAGGATCACCGCACCGACCGCGCTGATCGTCATTAGCAAGCCAATGCCGAGCTTGCGCTTCGTGACAAGGTTCCGGATCGCTCCAGGCGCGAACGTGTAAGCGCCCAAAAGCAGCCCAACCCAATACAGTACCGTCGCGGGCGTCTCCAAGTCGGACCAGTCCAGCGCCAGTCCTGTTATGAGGGCTACGCCGGAGAAGAACGGCAGCAGTAGCTCAGGGTCCTTCCACCATGGCCGATCGAGCTCGTCGATCTCCGTGGCGGGTTCGTGTTCGCATCCACATGCTGAACTCATACGTCCGCTCCTTTCTCGCCGCAGCCGGGCACCGAGCACTCAGTGTCGATGCAGGGGGCATTCTCGTCGACGGCCAGTGTCGCGTTGACTAGCGCTTCGAGCGCTGCCGCGAGGTGCGGATCGGCGATTTCGTAGCGGGTCTTACGGCCCTCCGGCTCAGCGACGACAATGCCACAATCGCGCAGGCAAGACAGGTGGTTCGAAACGTTCGAGCGGGTCAGATCCAAGCTTTGCGAGAGCACAGCCGGGTAGCTCGGACCGTCTAGTAGGGTTATCAGGATTCGGGAGCGCGTCGGATCAGCCATGGCCCGGCCGAGCCGGTTCATGACGTCGAGGCGCGAAGCAATAGTCAGCATGTGCTGAACTATACAGTGTGCGATGAACTATTTAAAATGGGCTGAACTAACAGTCACGCGAAAGTCCTGCGACCTGCAAGAATTAGTCGATGGGATAGCCGATGACTAGTCCTTCACGGTTCGCCTGCCAACCCAACGAGGGGCGACGTGGGCGGCGAAATTCTCCAGAATCTTCACGTGGACGTCCACACCCACCCCTGTGGGGATGGTGATGAACAGGGTGTCGGCGGACATGACGGCGGCGTAGGTGCGGCCAGCGACACTGACACCAGGTTCTCCATCAAGAGCTAGACACTCACGGACATTGCGTACGGGTCAAACCACACGTAGCGAAGCTTTCTAATAGCCAAATGACTATCTCTTTTCGCTGGTATCCGGGAATGATACTTCCTTGAAGTCGGCGGTGTTGGCTACCCCGCGTACGAAGTACTGGAACTGCTGCTTGGAAACCACTTTGGTCTACGAAGACATAGCCCTTCAAACTACATCGCAGGAAAATTCCATTTCACGGTCGGTATGGGCCTTTTGCAGTTGGTTAATTCGAAATTCGTTCACCATCTCCTTAGCCACCCGCACGATTAACGCGGTGTTTCGCCATCTTCGCGCGAGGAGAGCAGCTCCTTCAGGTGCCTATCGATGTCATCGAGCTTTCTCAGAACGGATACGGCGAAAACGATACTAATTACTAAGGCGATAATGCTGAGCATCAATGTCTTCCTTTACTCTGTCACTTCAATCCAGCGGAGCCGATTCCTTGCCCGACGATTAAACCATGGTTCTGGCCCAGCAGAGAGGTGCACGGGAAAAGGGGATGTCGGCAAGCAAAAGCGCCGCGCCCCAAGAATGGGAAACGCGGCGCTAGAGCAATCCGGCGGCAGGCTGCTTAGTGGTCAGCGCCCTGGATGGAGTGCTTGTGATCGCGGACTGCTTCGCCCTCAGCGTAGAGCGGCATATCGTGCTTAGCCTTGTACCACTCGGCGTAGTTTGGCTCCAGCGGGGTGCGGCCGGCGATGAGGTCAGCGGCCTTCTCGCCCACCATCATGGTTGGGGAGTAGATATTTCCGTTGGTCACGGATGGGAAGACGGAGGCATCCGCAATGTAGAGACCTTCGACGCCCCATACACCCATGGTGTCCGGATTAACGACGGCCATCGGATCAGACTCCGCACCCATCTTGGCGGTGCAGGATGGGTGCAGCGCGGTCTCCCCATCGTTGCGGACCCACTCCAAGATCTCCTCGTCGGTCTGGACATCCGGGCCCGGGCTGAACTCGCGGGCACCTACCTCTTCCATGGCCTTGGTATCCAGCAGGGAGCGGGCAACGCGTACGGCCTCAACCCACTCGCGGCGGTCCTGGTCGGTCTTCAGGTAGTTGAAGAGGATGGATGGCTTGTCGTGGATATCGGCGCTCTTGATGTGAACGTGGCCCTTGGTATCGGAGAACATCGGGCCAACGTGCCACTGGAAGCCGTGCTTGACGTCCGCCTTCTGGCCGTCATAACGCACGGCCATCGGCAGGAAGTGGAACATGAGGTTCGGGTAGTCCTCGTTCTCATTGGAGCGCACGAAGCCGCCTCCCTCGAAGTGGGAGGTAGCAACCGGGCCCTTGTGGGTCAGCAGCCACTGCAGACCCATGAACGGCCAGCGCCACTTATCCAGGTAAGGCTGGGAGGATGCGGTGGACTTGGTGGTCTCATACTGGATGTAGACCTCGAGGTGGTCCTGCAGGTTCTCGCCCACACCTGGCAGGTGCTTGACGACGTCGATGCCGTGCTTCTCCAGAATCTCACGGTCACCAATGCCGGAAATTTCCAGCAGCTGCGGGGTGTTAATGGCACCGGCGGACAGCACGATCTTCTCGGCGTAGACGCGGTGAACGCCGCCCTGCCACTCATACTCGACGCCGACGGCCTTCTGGCCCTCGAAGAGGATCTTGGTGGTGAAAGCGCGGGTGCGGATCTCGAGGTTCTCGCGATCCATGTTGGGGTACAGGTAGGCGCGGGCAGCGGACCAGCGCTTGCCGTTCTTAATATTGCGATCGAACGGAGCGAAGCCTTCCTGGCGGTAACCATTGACGTCATTGGTCAGGTTGTAGCCGGCTTCCTGCACAGACTTGAACAGGGCCTGGAAGAGCTCGGAGGTAGCCGGGCCGCGGGAGAGGTACAGCGGGCCATCGTGGCCACGGCGCGGATCGTTCGGCTCGGCCGCAGCGGCGGTTTCCATGCGGTTGAAGTACGGCAGGCAGTGGGCGAAGTCCCAGTTCTCCATGCCCGGGTTCTGGCCCCACTTCTCGTAGTCCATCGGGTTACCGCGCTGGTAGATCATGCCGTTGATGGAGGAAGATCCGCCAAGGACCTTGCCGCGAGCATGGTAGACACGGCGGCCGTTCATCTCTGGCTCTGGATCGGACTCATACATCCAGTCATAGTTCTTTGCGCCGATTGGGAAAGAGAAGCCGGATGGCATGTGAATGAACAGATCCCACAAGGAATCTGGGCGGCCAGCCTCAAGGACCAGCACGCGGGTGTTCTTGTCTTCGGTCAGGCGTGCGGCGATGACGGAGCCTGCGGAGCCACCGCCAACGACGACTACGTCGCTTACTTCATCGGTGACCTTTTTAGCGGAACGCTTCTTGGTCAGCTTGTCCATAAAACCCATAAATCCCCTTCTTTCTGTGAAATATTTCACACGTCAAGATTGCCCCACCGGAAGTGAAAATATTGTAATTTATACAAAAGTCTGTAATTATTCACATCGCCTTATGTGCGGGCACTGCCTCCAGAGTACACATCCCGCTAGAAGTTTGCCCATCTTAATGTATATTTACCTTGTCCGGATGGATTTCTCTGGAGATGAAATCCGCAGTCTTTGCGCATAGTTCGCCCGAATATGATTCATTTCACTCACCTATCTCTCCCTGCGATCTTGTGAGCATTTTGGGGCACTCGTGCGAAAGATTCGGCCCAAAACAACCAGCAATAGGAGAAGTAGATGGCTAACTTTGATCCTCACAATCCTGAGGAGTCTCTCACTTCACATAAAGACCCCCAAGAAGGGGGTAAAAACACCTCTCTCGCAACCCCCTCTGGAGAGCCCAAGAAGCGCAGCCCGCGCTACCAAGTCCGCGCCCTCGTCGGCAGCTACAAGGCCGAAACCGGCGATGCCGTAGGCGCGGATCAGGTCCCTGCTCCCAAGACAAACTGGCCGGTATTTATCATCTCTGGCGTCCTCATTATTGCCATGGCGCTCTATGCCGGGCTCGGCCGCGATTCCGCGGCAGAAACCCTCGCCAGTGTGACCGGCTGGATCGGCCACAACCTTGGCTGGTTCTACGTTCTCACCGCCACCATCGCCGTGGTCTTCGTGCTCTATATTGCCTTTTCCAATGCCGGCAATATCCGCCTCGGACCGGACCACTCGCGGCCGAAATTTAATACCTTCTCCTGGGCGTCCATGCTCTTTGCCGCTGGCATCGGCGTGGACCTCATGTTCTTCGCCGTGGCCGAGCCAGTCACCATGTACATGCAGCCACCGGTCGGTGACGGCGAAACCATGGAGGCCGCCAAGGAAGCCGTGGTCTATGCCATGTTCCACTATGGCCTCACCGGCTGGGCGCTTTATGCACTTATGGGCATGGCCTTTGGCTACTTTGCCTACCGCCTGAACATGCCGCTGGCTATCCGCTCCGCGCTCTACCCGCTCATCGGCAAGCGCGTGCACGGCCCTATCGGCTCCGCGGTGGACATCGCCGCCATGCTGGGCACCGTCTTCGGTGTGACCGCTTCCCTGGGCATCGGCGTGGTGCAGCTGTCCTATGGCTTCCACCTCATCTTCGGCATCGAGCAGGGCCTTGGACTGCAGTCCGCCCTCATTATTATTGCGGTGGCCATTGCCACGCTGTCGGCTGTATCCGGCGTCGATAAGGGCATTCGCTTCCTCTCCGAGCTCAACGTCTATTTGGCCATCGCACTGATGGTCTACGTCGTGGTCTTTGGCAAGACCGCCTACCTCTTCGATGCCATCGTGACCAATATCGGTGACTACGTCGCAAAATTCCCATCTTGGACCATGGAGACCTTCGCCTTCGCCGAAGACCAAGCCAACGTAGATACCTGGATGCAGTCCTGGACCCTCTTCTTCTGGGCATGGTGGATCGCCTGGGCGACCTTCGTCGGCCTCTTCCTGGCCCGCATCTCCCGCGGCCGCACCCTGCGCCAGTTCATCTTCGGCACCCTGACCTTCCCGTTCCTATTCATCCTGATGTGGATGTCCTTCTTTGGTAACACTGCCTTGGACATGGTCCGCTCCGGTGACTACCCCGAATTCGCCGAGAACGCTATTAACGTGCCAGAGCAAGGCTTCTACGACATGCTGCACGAGTTCCCAGGCTCTGGCATCGTCATTTTCTTGACCACCTTTATTGGCCTACTGCTCTATATCACCTCGGCCGACTCCGGCGCGCTGGTGATGTCCAACTTCACCTCTCGCATCACCGATAACCGCCAGGATGGCGCACGCTGGCTGCGCATCTTCTGGTCCGTAACCGTAGGTGCGCTGACCCTTGCCCTGCTACAGATCGATGGCATCGCCACCGTGCAATCCGCGACCGTCGTGATGGGCCTGCCCTTTGCCTTCGTGGTCTACCTCATCATGTTCTCCCTGTGGAAGTCCCTGCGCCTGGAAAACGTGCAGCGCGAGGCCCGCACCACCGCTATACATGGTGTGATTTCCTCCCGTACCGAGCGCGAGCCTTCGGATTCCAACCTGTGGAAGAACCGCCTCGACCGCGCCAATACCTTCCCTTCCAAGAAGGAGATGGATACTTACCTGCGCGATACCGCCACCTACGCCTTGGAGCAGGTTGCTACCCACATGCGTACCCGCGGCTACGACGCCATCTTGCTCACCAGCGAGCTTCCCGACGTCGAATTGCCCCAGCTCGACCTAGAGGTAAAGCTGCACAATGAGCGCATGTTCCGCTACCAGCTCTTCCCGGTCGCGGCCGAGCGCCCCGATTTCAGCGCGGGCGAAGGCGACGAGTACTACCGCCTCGAGGTCTATGACATGACTGGTTCGCTGGGCTATGACGTCTACGGCTATTCCGAGAATCAGATCATTAACAATGTGCTGGATCTTTATGAACGCCACTTGGCCTTCCTCTACATGCAGCAGACCCAGCCGGGCGACTCCGATGTCTCCGATGGCGCCGAGCCTGAGCGCACCTGGCGCGAAGATAGCTAAGCTGGCCACTACAACTACCTCTATGAGAGAAAGGTTGCTTTTCACTTGAGCACCCAGAACACTTTGTTCGACCCCACCCAGACCGAGCTGCTGAAGGGCGTGCATACCGATGGCGCCCCGAAGTCCCTGTTCATCAACGGTAAGTGGGAAGCCGCCCAAAGCGGCGAAACCCGCACCATCATCTGCCCGGCCGATGGTTCCACCGTCGGTTTAGTCTCCGAAGCATCCGACGAGGACACCGAGCGCGCCATCAAGGTTGCCCGTGAAACCTTCGATAACGGCGAGTGGGCCAATACCCCGTCCGCCGAGCGTGGCAAGCTGGTTATCCGCGTGGCCGATTTCATCCGTGAACACAAGGAACTTTTCGCTCAAGCCGAGTCCGCTGATACCGGCAAGCGCTACGAGGAGTCCTTGGGCGATATGGATGACATCGCCAACGCCTTTGAGTACTTCGGCACCCTGGCCCAGCACCAGGCCGGCCGCGTAGTCGACCCGCAGGATCCCAACCTGCGATCCCGCATCGACGCCGAGCCCGTCGGCGTCTGTGGCCTGATTACCCCATGGAATTACCCGCTACTGCAGGTCTCCTGGAAGGTCGGCCCGGCCCTGGCCGCCGGCAATACCTTCGTCCTTAAGCAGGCGGAGCTCACCCCACACACCGCGATGCTGCTCATGGCCGCCCTCAAGAAGTGCGGCCTGCCGGACGGCGTAGGCAACCTCATCACCGGCGCCGGCGCTAACTGCGGCAACCCGCTCTCCCAGCACCCAGATGTAGACATGGTCTCCTTCACCGGTGGCCTGGTCACCGGCAAGATCATCGCCAAGAATGCGGCGGAGACCGTCAAACGCACCGCGCTCGAACTCGGCGGCAAGAACCCGAACGTCATCTTCGCCGATGCCGATTTCGACGTAGCCGTGGACAACGCCCTCAACGGCGCCTTCTTCCACTCCGGCCAGGTCTGCTCCGCAGGCTCCCGCATCGTTGTCGAAGAGTCTCTGCACGATAAGTTCGTCGATGCCCTGGTAGAGCGCGCCAATAAGATCAAGATCGGCGGCCCGACCGATGACAAGGCCGAAACCGGCCCGCTCATCTCCGCTGAACACCGCGAGAAGGTCGCCGCCTACGTGGACAAGGCTCGCGAGCAGGGCGCCAAGATCCTCACCGGTGGCCGCGCTGCTACCAGCGAGGACACCAATGGCCAGCACGGCACCGGCACCACCGACTTGGGCGCTGGTGTCTACTACCTGCCGACCATCATTGATGGTGCTACCCGCGAGATGGACTGTGTCCACGACGAGGCCTTCGGCCCGACCGTGACCATCGAGACCTTCACCACCGAGGAGGAGGCCATCGCCATCGCGAACGACACCGAGTACGGCTTGGCAGGCGCCGTCTACACTTCCGACGCCGGCCGCGCCGAGCGCGTAGCCCGCGCCCTGCGCCACGGCACCATCTGGATTAACGACTTCCACCCGTACCTGCCGCAGGCAGAGTGGGGCGGCTTCAAGCAGTCCGGCAACGGCCGCGAGCTTGGCCCCACCGGCTTGGCCGAGTACCAGGAGCACAAGCACGTGTACCAGAACCTCTCCCCTGCCGCGTGGGATCAGTTCGGCCTGCAGTAACTAAACCGGCCACATAGCATTCAGCCCCCGCGCTCTTCGTGAGCAGCGGGGGCTGGATTTTTATATGAGGCCAACATGTGGCCACGTTATCGGTCTCGTTCGCCTAATGCGGGGCCAGAACGTGGCCGCTGTGCGAACTGATTATGCGGAAACGGCATCTTCCAGCTCGGCCAGCAAGGAATTGGTGCGTTCCACCTTGGCATCTACAGGGCGGAATTCGCCTTCGGTCCAGTCAGTAAAGAAGCCGAAGTCGAGCTGATTGCGCAGCTGCGGCATGGAGAAGTTCACCACGATGGTGCGCCATGCTTCCACACCGCGGATTGCGCCCGCTGGACCGTAACCGGCGAACGCAACCGGCTTGCCGGTCCACTCCCCGGCCAAGCAGTCGAAGGCATTCTTGAACGGACCCGGCACGGAGCGGTTGTACTCCGGGGTAACAAATACGAAACCATCGCAGGCATCCACTGCATCAGACCACGCCTGCACCTTTTCATCCGCATACTGCTTATTGGCGGTGGCAGGAATGACGTCAGTGGTTAGCAGTGGAACATCAAACTCCTTGAGGTCCAGCAGGATGTACTCCACCCTATCCTGGCGCCCCTGGGCAAGATCATAAATCCACTCACCCACTACCTTGCCGGCCGAGTTATCGCGGGTAGTGCCGATGATGCCGATACGAGACATAAGAGGACCTTCTTTCCTTCAAGCTTTATGTAACGTCCCTAGCTTACCGCCCGCGCAGATACTTGTCTGATGGTGATGTTGATACGTCCATCACTCAACCCGCACCCCTCCGGCAACGTGCCGTCATTAACGCGCACTACCCCGTGGTAGGCAAAGCGCTTTGGCCCGCCAAAGACCACCAAATCCCCAGAGCACAGCGTGATATCATCCCACGGCCGCGTGCGCGATTCGGTATGGCCCATGCGGAAAAGAGCCTCATCCCCAATGGATAGCGAAATCACCGGGGCAGGTGACTCCTCCGAATCATCCACATGCATGCCCATGGCCGAGCCCGGCGGATAGTAATTAACTAGCGCCATCTCCGGCACGAAGTTCTCCACCCACGGCTCTAGCTCGGGCGCTACCTCAGCCGCGGCGCGCAGCGCTCTCGGAGCAATCCGCCGCAGGCTCTCCGGCACCGGCGGAACCCGCGTGCCGTCCATATTGTCTACATACCGATAGCTGGGATAATGCCAATACCTGCCCAGATGCAGCTGAAAAACGCTCATTTGCCCGCCGGATTTCAACCGCGGCCGTACCATCGCCATCGGCGTATTCGCATACTCGCGCGCAATGCCACGCATCTCATCTACCAAGGCCCTCTGCTTATCGACGCCCACCCATCCCGGCACATGCCCCACCCCCGAAGCCACACGCACGCTCGGTCGCGGCAGCGAATCAAAAAGCATGACCTCACCCTAAACCCAACGACCCTATAAATCGACCAAGACCTACCATTTTCACCAAGGATCAGAATCCGTACAAGACCACCACCCACATGGCCCGTAGGAATAAAACGACCTCGACTTCCTCGCCAGCCTCGAACTAGACGAGGAGGCTCCTACCGGTTACCAGGCCGCGGATAACGACACGACAACCAGACTGAAAACGAGGAACCAGAGCTAGAAGCAGAGCACGACGGCAACCAGGACGCCGAACTCTAACCGCACCGGAGCCGGAACAGGATTAGTCCTTAGTTGGTGCTTTCCCAGACGTCATCAGGGATAGCCTCCTCCAACTCCCACTCTATGAAGTGCCCCATGAAGGGATGCGTGTACGGAAGTATCCCCCATATAAGTGAAATAGTTCCTACCCCTTCTTCGAGAGCTTTCTGCAGGTAAGAAACACGAACAAAAACATCCACAACAAAGCGATCACTCCTGAGAGAAAGAATGCCTCAGCACTAGATTCCCCCGGAGAACGAGCGAATGAAGTTGCGATGATTTGAGAAGTTGGCAAGAACTTCTCAACACCATTCGTACCCGCCAAGAGTTGATTTGCAATCGAGATTCCCATCGTGGCGATCGTTAGCCCCACTGCTGCACCCAAAACGCCAGCGAAATTATCAATATACGTTGAAAGCCAAAGGTAGAAACAACCTACAGCAAGTATTCCCAAAATGGTCCATAGAGAATAAACGGGAAGAAGCTTACTGAGCGGCTCCTCAGGATAGCCACTCATGTACTTATAGATGAGAGTGATTAAAAATTGAAGTACACCCATAGCTAGGGCGAGGGAAAAAGGATAGAAATCTTCTCAATCAGAAGTTTCTTCCTTCCATTAGGTTGGCTTTTAATCCAATTGATATTTCCCCTTTTTTGCTCCGGCCCCATTAAGGTCGCGGAAATTGCTGCCACCAAAATAGGGGAAAGGATTCCGAAGTAAAGTCCCCCCATATTTGCCCAAGCAAAACCAATGGCACTGTTGGAATCTTGACCCCATTTCTCTTCCGGAACCATTGCGATTCCGAAACAAAACGCTAAGAGAAAAAGAAGTACTACCGCGAGAGCAATCAAAATCGTAGCTGGCGACTTCCGAAACACTGTCAAATTAAAGTTCATCTTGAAACCTCCGAGGAACCACAACAATTGAAAAAGTTGCAACAACAAGGGCGACTATGATCACAATTCCCAGATCCGAAAGAGACAAGACGTGATCCAAAAGACTGTCTTCTTGTACCCCTACAGGGGATAGAGCTCCAACTAAAGTGAAAGGAATGAAAATTGCTACTGCCTGAGGGATCATGTGACCAGCTGAACCGAGAACTGAGCCTATCAGCGCGATACCAACGACCCATCCAGGGTGCTTGAGACGCAAGGCAAGATGGAGGAACAAGGGAACCAAGGCAACAGTTTCCATCAACAAAGCAAAAACTACGACTACCAATTGGTTCCCTAAGACTGGAACGTTGAAAGAACGACTAGCTTGAACTGTCGCTAGTATGACAGCTGCAATTCCGAAGAATGCTACTAAACTCACCCATACAGACTTAATGAGCATGATTTCCCTGGCGGATGTCCCCAGAGATTGCAGCCGCGTAAGCATACGATTTTTACGATCGATCGACGAGATCACCAAAGAATACGAACCAATCAAGAGAGGAAGCATCAGACTTCCCAACTGAACCATATTCAACGTCAATGACCGCGGGTCCCGTTCTGTAGGATCCAGCTGGTTAAAGGTAGTAGTAGTCAAAATGAAAGCCCAAAACCCAAAAAGAACAATCGTGCTGTCAAGGGGTGAATGCGCCACTTCGACCGGGAGGTAGTTGTGACGCGTTGGACTCCGAAGGATGTTAAGGA
>NZ_JBBMGI010000005.1:0-188858 GCF_037908445.1 Corynebacterium sp. KPL2825
ATAGGAAAGGCCGCGCCCGCCCCTTTTTGCCGGCGCGGCCTTTCCTATTTCCCGCCCTCGCGCAAGTGCAGCCTCTCCACCTTGTGGACAAGTTCGCCCCTGCTTACCCCAGCAGCCACTTTGAGCACTTGACCATCTCAGCCTCCTCGTTATCCACAAGCCCGGCCGTTACTTCCTCGCGCCGGCCAGAAGCGTGTCCTTTGCTTAAAGGCATGACAACACCACTGACCAATATCGATTCCATCCGCGCTAACCACCCCACCTTTTGGACCGACCTGAAAAACGGCACCTACCTTAAGCTCGCACCGCGCATCGCTGTCCGGCGCGATCACTATCATTGCCTCGATTTCCCGTCCCAACTGCGCCTGCGCGCCATTGCCGCCGCTCGCAGTGCCTATACCGCAGTACTCATCTCCAAATCCGCCGCCCGAGTACATGGCCTGTGGGTCATCGCCACGGCCGAGGAACAGATTGAGATGGCACTTCCCACCAATACGCTCCCCCACAAAGACCGCCGCCACCCCGAGCGCATCTACCGCAAGGCTTCCCTGCCTGAACCTGTCCTCGTGGACGGCGCCCGCTGTGTTTCCAAAGCCCGCGCGGTTATCGATATCGCCCGCTACCACGGCTTTCGCGATGGCCTCATCGCCGCCGACTCGGCACTACGCGCCGGAGTAAGCCGGGAAGAACTCACTCAAGAATTCGCCCGCATGGGAAGAGTACGCAATAGCCGCATCGTCCGCGCTGTGATCCACCATGCCTCTGAGCTTTCCCGTTCTCCATATGAGTCCTTTGCCCGCGCCCTTATCATTGAGGCTGATTTCCCGTGGCCTATTTTCTTCAAAGCACAGTTCAAAGCTCTTCCCGACATCACGACCGCTCTGTGTATCAACAACGCCTATCTCGTTGACATCGTCTCTGCGAAGGCGCTGCCCCACCTACGCGAGCGTCACCAGCTCCTACGAAAGGCGGGATTCACCGTCCTTTGTTATTCCCCGAGACAGCTCGTCGACCACCCCGACCGTTTTCTGTCCGACCTTACCGCCACCGTCTCCGCTGGGCAGAAGGCCGCCCGTTCCGCTTAAGTCCGCGGTTTCTACCTGCCGCCACATCTGACTTCCTCTCCCCTATCTTTCCCTCCCCTGCCATTCGCGCTCACCGGCAGCACTTTCGCGACGAAATCTGCCGCGCCGGTGAGCGCGAAGGGAGGGTGTGAGAATATTTCTCGGGATGCGACGCAACAGTGACTACAAATCGAAAGAGCCTCCCCGAGAACATGCTCGTGGAGGCTTTACCGATTCCAGCTAAAGACCTAAGAGAATGGTCTTACTGGTTGATGCGCCATGGGACGCTGTTCTTCGGCAGCATGCCATGGGTGTAGAGGTAGTCAACGGCAGACAGAATGCCCAGTACCGTGCCGCCACCTACCAGGGCTGCAAGGAAGGAGAAGCCGGCCACGGAAGATAGGTCCGCGTCCTTGCCATCCTTGCCGTTGATACCGTCGCGACCATCGCGTCCGTCACGGCCGTCGCGACCGTCGCGGCCGTCCTTGCCGTCCTGGCCATCTTCACCGTCGCGGCCGTCCTTGCCATCGCGACCGTCGCGGCCGTTCTCGCCGTCCTGGCCATCGCGACCGTCGCGGCCGTTCTCGCCGTCCTTACCATCGCGACCGTCGCGACCGTCGCGGCCGTCGCGGCCGTCCTGGCCATCTACGCCATCCTGGCCATCCTTGCCGGGAACAACGACAGCCTCGCTGGTAGAAGGCTCGGTGGACTCCTCAGGAGTGGTTTCCTCGGAGGAAGGTTCCTCGGAAGGATCGACCTCAGCAGGCTGATCCTTGGTCTTCTTGCCGTTGAGCATATCGGAGCACAGCTGGCCGGCCGGAGCGTTGACGGCTGCCAGGTCGGAGGCCGCCGTAGAGATATTGTTCAGGGAGTCTTCGATGCTCTTCTGCTGATCCTTGCTCAGCTTCAGGTCGCCAGCGACGTTCGCACCTGGAACCAAGCCAGCGATGGTAACGGCTGCATTAAAGAGCTTCAAGATAACCTTGGTTCCCTTGCCAAAGGTACCGTCTGCGAACTTGAGCAGGCCGGATACGGTCTTCTTTGCGGCATCCGGGTTATTCATATCAACATCGGCATCGGCATTATCGATACGTCCGATGGCCATGCCCTGGGCACGGGAAAGGTCCCAGGTAACGGTCTTGTCCTTCTCGCCTTCCTTGACCAGCTTGGCAATGCCATCCCAGGTCTTACCGGAAATCTTATCGATGAAATCGGCCGGAACCAGGTCACCGACTACCGGAATGATTTCCCAGACGGTCTTGATAATCTTCTCGCCGCCATCGTAGAACGCCTTAGCTAGGGCAAGCTTGAGGTCGAGCAGGTTGCCTTCCTTTTCAGGGGCATCAGTCACCTCACAGACCAGCTGGTCCTTCTTTTCGTCTTTAACCACCTTGACGTTCACGTCGTCATTGGAGGCCTCGGTCTGTGCGAGCTCATCAAGAGAGGTCGGCTTTGCAGGCTTCTCGGGGGCCGGAGTCTCGGTGGCTTCCTCAGCACCATCTACAGCATATGGGGTGATGGAATCGGCGGCATCGTCTTCCGCGTCGAGTTCTTTCATCGCCTTATCACCGGCGTTGTTTTCCTCGAGCAGGTTGCCTTCTTCATCGAATTCGATGCCATTGAGGCTTACGGTATCGTCGGTGGTCTTTTCTTCGACGAAGGTAGTGTCCTCGGCAGCGACGGCGGTAGGAACAACGGTAATGGAAGAGAAGGTGGCTACGGCCACTGCGCTGGCAATGAGGCGAGAAGTTCGGCGTGCGCCCATGGTTTGACTCCCTGTAGATATGGTTGAAGAATTTAATTGCGCGCGCCGCGTGTAGATGATGCTAGGGCACGGCGTTCGCGTGGACGGAAAATACCCTACAGCGCACTAAGAGTATTTTCTACTTAAATTTTAAGGGTGACCTGGCAACAACATCGCTGGCTACAGGATCTAATCAGCTGAACAGGCATAACGTGGACCATCTGAAACGGCTGTTAACCTAAAATTCTCCTAAATTTCTACCCGAATTGGGGCAGATCCCTCCGGAAATCCACGCATAAATCCACTGGAAACTTCAACGGCCACCGAGAGAGGGAATCTCGGTGGCCGTGAACATCCCCTTGTCTAAAACAAGGAAGCCTCAATAATTTATGCAGTAGTAGCCCGGCGAGCCGCTTCACGCTTAGCGCGAACCTTTTCCACCACCGCCGCTACGCGGGCACGCTCCTCCAAGAACTGCGGCGGGTTATGCCCTCGCATCGTGCGCACATAGGCGGGGTGGGTATCAAGCACCGTGTGCTTCCACGCTTGGACTGCAATGAGAGCAGACTCGCCGGTGCGCTTGTACAGGTGCGGCAGGGAGACCATGTCGAGGTTGCGGGCCACGGCGTCGGTTTGCGCAAGCACGTACTCGACTACCTCGCGCAGGTAATCCGCCACGGCCTGGGTACGGTAACGCAGGGACTGGGCCAGCTCGTGCACCACGATGGGCTTGGAGATGGGGAATCGTTCATCCAGCAGGCGCGGGGTGAGTTGTTCCGGCTCTTCCACGTCGTTCACACCGGAAGAAGCGGCGGAAATCGTGCCGGAGCGCACGCCGGAAACCAAAGCTTGGCGCAGGCCCATCAGCTCGCCCACGCAGCGGCCGGAGTCAACGCGAGCATCTTCGACGATATCGCCTAGCTCGGCCAGGCAATCCATGCACAGCTCTTCGTCCCAATCCTCGATGGCTTCAATGAGGTGCTCGAGATATTCTGCGACTTCGTCGCCGATATTATAAATCTCTTGCGTAAGCTCGCGGTGGCGCAGCTCGGCGGCGATTTTGTGCATTGGCTTCGAGCCACTCCTTCCACGGTCCCATTTCTAACCTCTAGTAGAGGTTGAGGTTTGCTGTAACGCTTCACGACTCTATGCGAGATCCGCCGCCACGGGCGCGCGACACTCCGAAGCCATTCACAGGTTTATGGCAGGTTCGACCGCCCAGAGCAGAGGGCGGCGGGTTGAGCTGCACAAGGGGCGTCGCCAAGCAGGGCAAAAAGAAACACCCGAGGACATGTCCTCGGGTGTACCCATCGCGCAGACTAGCGCTTGTACAAATGCTCAATGGCCGCAGCATAACGCTGCGCTACCACGTTGCGCTTGACCTTCATGGTGGGGGTCAGCTCATTTTCTTCCTCAGTAAGGTCAGACTCAAGGATGTAGAACTTCTTGATGCCCTCCGCGTGGGAGACGGTGGCATTGACCTGGTTGATGGCATCCTGCAGCTCCGCGCGCAGGGTGGGATCGGTGGCCAGCTCTCGCATAGAGCGATTTTCCGGAATATTGTGGTCCAGCTTCCAACGCTTCAAAATATCCGGATCCAGCGTCAGCAGCACTCCCACGAAGGGCTTACCATCGCCTACCACCATGGCCTGGGAGATAAGCGGGTGGCCGCGCAGGATATCCTCCATCGGGCCGGGCGAAACATTCTTGCCGCCGGCCGTAACAATCAGATCCTTCTTGCGGCCGGTGATAACGAGCTTGCCGTCCTCATCAATCTCACCCAAGTCACCGGTGTTGTACCAACCATCCTCGAGGGCTTCGGCCGTTGCCTCCGGGTTATTCCAGTAACCGTGGAAGACGATATCGCCCTTGATGCAGATTTCGCCTTCATCGTTAATGCGGAAGGTCACGCCGCCCATGGGCGGGCCGACGGTGCCGATGGACTGGTCCACAAAGTCCACCGCGGCCGCGGCGGCAACCTCGGTGAGGCCGTAGCCCTCATAGACCGGGATACCGATGCCGCGGTACCAGTGCAGCAGGTCATGGCCCATGGCGGAGCCGCCGGTAATGCAGTAGTTGACGTTGCCACCCACGCCCTTGCGGATGGTGGAATACACCAGCTTGTCAAAGAGCTTGTGCTTGGCCTTCAGCAGGCGATCCGGGCCCTCCGGCTTGTCCAAAGCCTTGGAGTATTCGATGGCAACCTTCTCGGACCGCTCAAAGAGAAGGGTCTTAATGCCAGAATCGGCCGCCTTAGCAGCAGCGGAATTGCGCACCTTTTCAAAGACGCGTGGCACACCCAAAATGACGTTCGGGCGGGAGCGGGCGAACTCGATGGAAATGGTGGAAAAGTCCGACCAGTGGTTCTGGGAGGCACCGCGCATGGCCACCGCAATGGATACCGCGCGGGCAAAGACGTGCGCCAGCGGCAGGAAGGTCAAGGTATGGCTGCCCGGGACGGCAAAGATACCAATGGGATTGGTGCACAGGCCGCGGGTCTGGGCTAGCCAATTGCGGTGGGTGAGGATGCAGCCCTTGGGGCGGCCGGTGGTACCCGAGGTATAAACCAGGGAAGCCAGGTCGTCGGTGGAAGTGGCCTTGATGCGGGCGTAGACCTCCTCCGCGGCCACGCCGCGGCCCTCGAACTTGAGGGTGTCAATGGCAGAGGAGTTGATTTCCAATACGCGGCGCAGCTGCGAAGGAGAGCCCTTGAGGTTGGGCTCGCCATCTTCTTGCAAAACCAGGTTTTCTACCAGTTCGGAGTGCTCGCGGGTTTCTGTAATGGCCAGCACTGCGCCGGAGTCCTCAATAATCCAACGCACCTGGGAGGCGGAGGAAGATGGGTAGACCGGCACGGAGGCGGCTCCCGCGGCCCAGATGGCAAAATCCAAAAGGGACCACTCATAGCGGGTAGCAGAGATGAGAGCGACGCGGTCCCCCTGCTGCACGCCAAGGGCGATAAGCCCTTGGGCTACTTCAAAGACCTCATCGATGAATTCTTTGCCCGTTACATTGACCCACTCGTAATTTGCTGGGCGGGTAAACATGACGCCGTGCGGACGCTTCTTCGCGGTGTCCATCAGGGCGGTCAGGCAGGTTTCGCCCGGCTCGATAGTAAATTGCGCCGGGGTATGCACTTCTTGCAGGGTCACGCGGTGTCCTTTCGAACAGCTATTTATTAATCTCCGCCTACTGTACCAATCTGTTTCCCAGCAGGCGCGTTGTCCCCGTGGCACAATGTGGCCTGTGACTACCCGCGACTTGCTTGAAGAACTCGCTCAGCGCCACGGCGTGGCCACCAGCTATGCCTCCCAGTCTGGTTTCCCCGTCCACGTTGCTGAAGACACTATTACCTATACCCTGCGCGCCTTGGGCGTGGCCATCGAAGATAACCCAGACGATGCAGCCCTGACGCAGCTGCTTTACGACGACTACCTCACCCGCTCCTCCCAGCCCCTTCCCCACTGCGTCGTCGCACCCCAGGGTCAGGAGCGCGGGTTCGTTGTGCATGTACATGCCGGCGACACCGCCAACGTACACATCGAATTGGAAGAAGGCGGCACCCGCGAGGTCTACCAAGATCGCAACGACGCCCCAGACGCAGACGTCGATGGCACGCTATGGGGCGAGGCCAGCTTCCATATCCCTGGCGATCTGCCGCTGGGCTACCACGAGCTGGTGCTGGAGTCAGAGGGCATCGGCAAGCATGCCTGCTCGCTGATTATCACCCCGGCGCGCCTCACCACGGCCGATGAGTTTGTCGAGCACCCGATTAGCGGCGTGATGGCGCAGCTTTATTCGGTGCGCTCGGAGTCTTCTTGGGGAATAGGTGATTTCCAGGATTTGGGGCAGCTGGCTGAAACACTCGCCCCGCATGCGGATTTTTTGCTGGTCAACCCGCTGCATGCAGCCGAGCCGCTACCGCCGATTGAGGATTCTCCCTATCTTCCCACCACGCGGCGTTTTATCAACCCGCTCTACCTGCACATCGAATCCATCCCGGAGCTCAAGCTGTTGCCGGAGGACTTACAAGATGATGTGCGCGAACTGGCCGAAGAGTTTCGCCAGCGCAACCGCAGCGCAGATGAAATTGAGCGCGACACCATTTTTGAAGCCAAGCTGCAGGTGCTGCGCGAGCTTTTTAATTACCAGCCCACTCCGGAGCGCGAAGAGGCTTTCGTAAGCTATGCCCGCGAAGAGGGCCGCGGGCTGCGCGATTTCGCTGCCTGGTGCGCGCAGCGCGATGCCGCGGCGCAATCGGGCCAGCGCCATGCCGAGGGCTTGGATATGGACAAGCTCACGCGTTTTTATTCCTGGTTGCAGTTCCTCTGCGATGAGCAGCTAGCCGCCGCGCAGCAGCGTGCGCTCGATGCCGGCATGCGCCTGGGCCTGGTCACTGACCTGGCGGTGGGCGTGCACCCAGGTGGCGCCGATGCGGTAAATCTCACCGAATACTTGGCACCGCAGTGCTCGGTGGGTGCCCCGCCGGATGACTATAACCAGCAAGGCCAGGATTGGTCGCAGCCGCCGTGGCACCCGCAGCGCTTGGCCACCGCCGGCTACGCCCCGTGGAGGGAGATGCTCTCCACCGTGCTGCGCCATGCCGGCGGTGTGCGTGTGGACCACATCTTAGGGCTTTTCCGCCTGTACTGGATCCCGCGCATGGCCAGCCCGCTGACGGGCACGTATGTCTCTTATGATTTTGAGGCCATGGTGGGCATCTTGGCTCTGGAGGCGCAACGCGCTGGTGCCGTGGTCATTGGTGAAGACCTCGGCACCGTAGAGCCGTGGGTACAAGATGTGCTCGCTCAGAAGGCGGTGCTGGGTACGTCCATCGTGTGGTTTGAACGCGACGATGATGACTACTCCCCGCTGCCGCAGGAGAAATACCGCCAGCTGGCGCTGTCCTCAGTCAATACGCATGATCTGCCGCCCACCTTGGCCTACCTGCGCGGCGATCATATTTCGCTACGCGCGCACCTAGGCGTGCTTACCCGCTCGGTGGAAGAAGAGCAGCGCGATGACATCGAGTGGCAGGCCCGCGTACTCGCAACCGTGGCGGACCGTGGCCTCTTGCCACAGCGCGATTACCTCGTAGATCCGGCAGAGCGCGCTTCTCGCGGCGCGGAGGAGGATATAAGCGAAGCGCTGCATCGCTATATCGTAGGTACACCTTCGGCTCTTGCGTGCACCAGCTTGGTGGACATGGTGGGTGATGTGCGCGCACAAAATCAGCCGGGTACCACGCACGATCTTTATCCCAATTGGTGCGTGCCGCTATGTGATACCAACGGCGCTCCCCTGCTCATTGAGGATCTTCCTAGTCTGGAATTCTTCCAGCGCTTAGAGGCCACCAGCCGGAAAGCATAAAGCGGAAGGCCTAACGCCGGGCCTAGGCGCTGGTGCGGGGTGGAGCAGGTTTAGGTCCACAGGCCGATCAGTGCGACGACTATCACCAGCGCGATCATCGTCCACAACGTGAGCGTGACACGGGATTTGGGCAGAGCGCGCTTGCGTTTAACGGGCTGTGCACCAGGCGTGGCCGCCGAGGTAGAAGACTGGCCGGCGCGCTTGGCTTCGGGGTCCCAAAGGCCCTCGCGGGGGTTAGCGCGCAGCTCGGCGCGCTCTTGCCGTGCCCGCTCGTTATTTTCCTCAGCCATGGTGGTCTATTTTAGTGCTGTGGCTGCGTTGCTGGGAAATCATGCGTTTGCCTCGGTTGGCTATGTAGTCGACCACCCACATCAGGCACCACGCTACGACCACCATGAGCGGCACGGCGATGGCCACCACGATGACCATTTGAATCCACACGGGCGCCTGCACCAACAATTGCGATAGCGTGCTGCCCAAGCTCGTCAACCACTCCATGGCTACTTATCCTACTTGCTCGCGGTAGTCTGGCTGACATGTCGAGCGCCCAGATTCCTGTTACCGTCGCCACCGCTTCCGGCCGGATCACCGGCGTACGCCGAGATGGCCTGCACTATTTCCATTCGGTGCGCTATTGCAACATCCCCAGCCCCTACTCTCCTGCCGAGCCATATGATCGCAGCGTCGATCAGGATGCCCGCGAGCCGCACCCAGAAGATATTGCTTTGTCCATTACCACTCCTGCCGATGCCAGCGACTGCCCTGTGGTGGTCTATGTTCACGGCGGGCGCTACGAGCACGGATCGCACGAGGATCCGCGGCTTTCGGGGACAAAGAATGCCCGTCACGGTGTAATCCAGGTCAACGTGGGTTATCGGGTCGGTTTGGCTGGTTTCGCACGCTTTGACGGCGATGAGGCGGACCGCTACCGCGGCATCGATGATTGCCTCCTAGCTTTGGAATGGCTGCAGCACAATATCGAGGCCTTTGGTGGCGATAAAACCAATATCACTTTGGTAGGCCAATCCGCTGGGGCGGCAATAAGCTTGTGGCTCGCACGCCGCGATCACTTCCGGGGCGGTTTCCGCCGCGTGCTGGCGCTCTCGCCAGCATTCCCACGCGACCGCTTCGAGCACCGCGTCACCGACCTACGCAAGGCTCTAGGTGTGCCGGTCACGCGCCAGGCTTTAGAAAAAATGGACCCAGAATCGCTGGCCAAAGGGTATGCCAAATTCCGCAAGAAATATCGCTTCGATGTCGCGTTGGGCCCCGCGCCACTGCGGGCCGAAGAACTGGCGGATATCCCTATCGTGGTGACATCTACCCGCGATGAGTTCTATGACATGCCCACAGCCCAGCGCATTGACAAGATGGCCCTGGCGGGCTTTATTACCAGCTATCTTTCGCCCAAGTTTGGGATTTCGCAGGGGCGCTTCAAGCAGTGGCGGCAACTGGCGCATTATGTGGATCCGCAGCGGCCGATGGGCCGGCTTATCGGTGATGCCGCAGTGCGACGTTGGACCGCCCAGGTAGCCGAGTATGCTCCAGGACCTACGTGGATGATGGAATTTACCCGCACTAATGCCCCCGCAGTGCACTGCGCCGAGCTCGGCCCACTTTTTGGCGGCAATGGTAGCGAAGGGGAAAACAACGCCCCCGCCGAAGAGCTCAACGAGTGGCTACGCCATTTTGCCACCACGGGTGAGCCCGGATTCCCCAGATATGGCGATGACCACCAGGTGCTGGAATTTGACCTCGATACGGGCGAGCGTCGCCTAGCCTATGCCACCTTGGACTATGTGGCCGCGGCCTTTTATAACGACGAGGAGCTGTAATTACAGCGCAGCACGCAGCTTTTCGTCCGCTAGCTCATCAATCATCCACGGGCTAAAGACGCCAGGCATGGCATCGGCGGCAGCAAAAAGCCGGGCCGGCTCGACCCACTGGTAGGAATCTACTTCCTCGGGATTGGGCTCCCACTGCGCATCGGGGGCAAGCTCGACGGTAAATACCGGGCAGATTTCGTTTTCTACCGTGCCTGAAGAATCCACCGCGCGATAAGAAAAATCCGGCAGGATAAGCCGCGGGGCGGATAGATCTGAAGGCGCGATGCCTAGCTCAAAGGAGGCGCGGCGCAGTACTGCAGCCGTATTCTCCTCGCCGGGAGCGGGGTGGCCGCAAAAAGCATTGGTCCACACGCCAGGCCAGGTGAGTTTGCTCAGCGCGCGGCGCGTGACTAGCACTTTGCCGCCGCAGGTTAGCCAGGCGGAGAAGGCAAAGTGCAGCGGGGTATCGGAGGTATGAACTTCGGCCTTGGGAGCGGTGCCGATGGGTTCGCCCGCGGCAGAGGCCAAGACTACAAGTTCCGTCATAGATTAAGGTCTCCTACCCAGGTCACGTTGCCTACGTGGAGGCGCGCATTCCACAGGTTGCCAGGAGTGACGTCGTAGCGGTATTGCAGATTCACCGAGGCACCCGCTCCCAACGGGTGGTCGAGTCCTGGTGGCTCCACATCCGGGGCAGACTGCTCGTCATAGGGCAAGGAATTAATCTTGGCCCAGCCACCATTGCCGTCGGCGCGTTCGAGGGTGGGATCTTCAAAGGCGTCGACCGGCAAGGGAACGTCGTTTTCATTCTTCAGCAGGATGGTCACTACGGAGCCGCCGGAATTGTTATCGGAATACACTCCCTGCAGTTCCCAGCTCACGCCCAAGCCCTTATCCTTTACCGGCTCGGCAAGGTTAGAAGTGACCTCTTTGTCATCGGTGTCCTTGGCCTCGTACGGGGCTTCTTCGGAGCTGGAGACGGTGATATTGTCCCCGAGCCCTGTTTCTTCCGGCTGGAGAACACTACATCCGGTCAGGGTCACGGCGAGAGCGCTGACCACGCCTGCGCCGAGTATGTGAGATTTTTTCACCGTGGATGGATCCTTTGCACGCGAAGATTGTTGTATTTCTGCACAAGTACCTTAGCCTAATCTTTCCGGAACTTAGGCATTTACTCCCGTGAACCCCGCATGTGGCATACTAGGCAGTCGCTTAAATCTCTCCTCCCTTAAAATCGCGCACTACCCGCCTTTTTGAATTGAGTGTGGTTTTATGAATTCCATCTTGCGCATTACTCGCAGTGCTTCTGCCCTGTGGCCCTATTACTTGGGCGTGCTACTAGCTGCCACGGTCACCGCAGTCCTAGCACTGATATCGCCCTTTTTGACGCGCCACGCTACCGATACGATCGTAGAGGCGCTGCAGACGGACGCCCCGGCCGGCGATGCGCTGCGCACCGTGTTGTTATTGGCTGTGGCGCTTTTTCTTGCCGACGCCGCCAATGCCCTCTTCCGCAATATTGGTGGCTACATCGGCGATGTCATGGTCTCGCGCCTGCGCGAGATTTTGTCTACCCGCTACTTTGCCAAGCTGCTCGCGCTCCCGCAGGGCTATTACGATAACCAGGTCACCGGCACGATCATCGCCCGGCTGGATCGCTCGATTGCCAATATCACGCAGTTCGTGCAGTCCTTTGCCAATAACTTCTTCACGATGATCATTCAAACCCTCGCGGTATTAGCCATTACCGCGTGGTTCTACTGGCCGCTGGCCATCCTGCTGGCTCTCCTCTTCCCGGTATATATGTGGCTTACCGCGCTGACCTCGAAGCGCTGGCAGAAATTTGAGGCCATTAAAAATGAGAATATTGACCAGGCTAATGGCCGCTTTGCGGAGGTCATAGGCCAGGTCAAGGTGGCCAAGTCCTTTGTGAGCGAGACCCGCGAGCTTTTCCACTTTGCTACGCGCTACCGCACCGTGGTGGATACCACTAAGCCGCAATCGCGCTGGTGGCACATGATGGATACCTTCCGCGGTCTGGCCATGGCGTTTATCTTCCTAGGTATCTACGGCGTTATCTTCTGGCGCACGCTGGAGGGGCATTTTTCCTTGGGCGATATGGTCATGTTGCTGCAGATGGTCTCCAGTGCGAAGCAGCCGGTCTTTATGATGAGCTGGATTGTCGATACCGCCCAGCGCGCAATAGCCGGTTCGAAGGACTACTTCAAGGTAATGGAAGAAGAGCTCGAGCCCACCGCCCCGCGCGAACTGGTGGCCGCCACCACCGGTTCGCATACCCCGCAGCTGGATCTCACGCCGGTTCGCCCGCTCGAGCCCACACCCGGCGCGCCGGTGTTTTCCTTTCAGCACGTTTCCTTCGCCTATGAGGAGGGCAAGCCCGTGGTGGAGGATATTTCCTTCGCGGCCGCTGAGGGCCATAAGGTAGCACTCGTGGGCGAGTCCGGCGGCGGCAAATCGACCTTGGTGAACCTGCTTTTGGGCCTTTACCACCCCTCAGCGGGGCACCTCGATGTGCTAGGCCACCGGGTAGACGATCTCACTGCCTCGCGCCTGCGCGCCTCGGTGGGCGTAGTCTTCCAGGAGTCTTATCTTTTCTCCGGCACCATTCGCGAAAATATCGCCTACGGCAAGCCGGGTGCCACGGAGGAAGAAATCGTGGACGTCGCCAAGCGCGCCAATGCCCATGAGTTTATCCGGGCCTTCCCGGATGGCTATGACACCGTTATTGGTGAGCGCGGCCTTAAGCTTTCCGGTGGACAAAAGCAGCGCGTCTCCGTTGCCCGCGCCATGCTTAAAGACGCCCCCATTTTGGTATTGGACGAGGCCACCTCGGCGCTTGATACCAAGTCCGAGCGCGCCGTGCAGGCCGGTTTGGATGAGCTGATGAAGGACCGGACCACGCTTATTATTGCCCACCGGTTGTCCACCATTGCGGACGTCGATACCATCATCACCTTGGACCGCGGCCGCATCGATGAGATGGGCTCGCCGGCCGAGCTGGCTCAATCCGGTGGCATTTATGCCGAACTGCTCAAACTCACTCAATCCACCTCGGCCGCAGACCGCCGCAGGTTGAAAAAATATGGCTTTGTCTCCGGCCACGCCTCCGAATCCGAGGAGGAAGAGGAGGCAGATGTCTAGGAGCCTGCACCGTCGCGGGAAGATAAGCCAGTTGAATAAAAGCGCATAAATGCGCTGGGGTGGCCGCGGGCTTCGCGTTAAGGTTGTAGCCATGGAGTTTCCTAGCCTAGAAGAATTGCAAGCCCGCGGAACCCGCAAGTGGACCGTCTTCGAAGAAGATGTGTTGCCACTGTGGATTGCGGAGTCCGACTTCCCCACCGCGCCCGCTATCAAGAAGGCGTTGGAAGAGATGGTGGATAGGGAAACCTTCGGCTATACCCCAGCACCCAAGGCCTCAGGACTGCGCGAGGCTGTGGCTAATTTCTATGACACACGCTATGGCTGGCGCCCTATCCCGGAGCATATTTTCTGGATTGGGGATGTAGTGCGGGGTCTTTTGCTAGGAGTGCAGTACTTTACCCGCGAAGGTTCCCCGGTCATCGTGCCAGTGCCTTCCTACCCTCCGCTGCTGGAGCTGCCGCGCACCGCTGGCCGCGAAAAGATCGAGACCAGCTTGGAGCTCGATGATATTGAGCGCGCCTTCCAGCAGGGCGCTGGCTCTATTTTGCTAGCCAACCCTTATAACCCGCTCGGCCGTGTCTTGGACGAGGACTACCTCACCGGCTTGGTAGAACTGGCGGAAAAATATGATGCGCGCATCCTGGCCGATGAAATCCATGCCCCACTGGTCTATGAGGGGCGGCATATCCCGGTGGCGTCGCTGAGCGCGGCGGCTGCCGAGCGCACCATCACGGTAACCGCTACCTCCAAGGCTTTTAATACTGCCGGGCTAAAGTGCGCGCAGATTATTTTCTCCAATACGTCCGATGTACACACGTGGAATGACCTTACTGGGGTGGCCAAGAATGGCACGGGCACCTTGGGCGTGCTTGCTGCGGAGACTGCCTACCGCGAGTGCGGCGACTTCCTCGATGAAGAAATAGCGTACCTGCGGCAGACCCGCGATTGGTTGGTGGAGGAGCTGCCGCAGCGCATCCGTGGTTTAAAGACCAGCAAGCCGGAGGCCACCTACCTGCTGTGGTTGGATTTTGCTGATACCGCTATCGGCGGCAATCCGCAGCCGGCCAAGTGGTTGCGGGAGAATGCGAAGGTCGCGCTCAATGAGGGCGATACCTTTGGCACCGGCGGTCCGGGCCATGCGCGGTTGAATTTCTCTACCTCGCGCGAGATTTTGGAGGAGGCACTCGACCGCATGGAGCGTGCCTTCGCCGCACTCGATTAGGTCGGCCCGGCTGGGTCAACCATGTATTCTGCGTCACCCCCACACTTTGATTTCTCACCATGTGGGCGGTAATGTCTCATTACACGAACAGGCGTGACCCGCCACCTCGGACCGCGGAGACGCACCCCACCCCGCCATCACCCCTCGGCGGAATAAGGAAAGCTTCCTCACATTCTAGCTGTACATGGAAAATTAAGGAGCCACCATGGCTACCCCAGTCGCGTCAAGCACTGCAAAGCCCGTCGCCACCATCGTAATTGCGTCGTTGATGCTGTTTTCGATGTTCTTCGGCGCCGGCAACCTCATCTTCCCACCCATGGTGGGAGTTTCGGCCGGCACCAATTTTTGGCCCGCCGTCCTCGGCTTCCTCGCCGCCGGCGTGCTCCTTCCGGTCCTAGCCATTGTTGCCGTCTCCATTTCGGGCCGCTCCGTGCGCGACCTGAGCTCCAACGGTGGCGCGCTTTTCGGCCTCGTCTTTTCTGTAATGGCCTACCTTGCCATCGGCGCCTTCTACGCCCTGCCGCGCACCGGCGCCGTTTCCATGGAAACCGCCATCACCCCGCTGCTGGGCTGGGAGGGAACCATGGCCAATGGCATCTTCAATGTGGTCTTTTTCCTTATCGCCCTAGCACTGTCTTGGAAGCCAAATTCCATTATCGATACCTTGGGTAAGTTCCTCACCCCGGCTTTGGTGGCGTTGTTGGTTGTCCTCATCGCCTTGGCAGCTTTCAACAATCCCCGCGATCCCCAAGCACCTACTGCGGACTATACTTCTTCCCCCATGGTCACCGGCCTTTTTGAGGGCTATAACACGATGGATGCCATTGCGGGTCTGGCCTTTTCCATCGTCATTGTCGGCGCTTTGCGTTCCAAGGGTTTTAAGACCAAGAAGTCCCTGGTTAACGGCACCATTACTGCCGCTCTGGTTGCTGGCGCTTTGCTGGCCGCTATCTATCTGGGCTTGGCGTGGGTAGGCCAAACCATTCCCAATGGCCAGTCCTATGAGTCAGGAGCGCCCCTGCTTGCCGACGCCGCAAATCTCACCATGGGCACCATCGGCCAGGTCGTCTTCTCCGCCATCGTCATCCTGGCCTGCATGACCACCGCGGTGGGCCTTATCACCTCCACCTCCGCCTTCTTCGAAATGCTTGTGCCTAAGGTGAAGTACCACGTCTGGGCCTGCCTCTTTACCGCACTGTCCATTCTCTTCGCCTTCCAGGGGCTGGAGACGGTGCTGTCCATTGCAGTGCCCTTCATTACTTTCCTGTATCCACCAGCTATTTCCCTTATCTTCCTCACCCTGATCCAACCAGTGGTGAAAAAGTCCGTGGTCTTTTATTGGACCTACCGTTTGGCACTGTGGGTATCGGTGCTGTGGTCGGCCTTGTCCGTTATCGCAGATCAGGGCTGGGGAACCGACGCACTCGATCCCCTCTTGAGCTTGGCTCCTGGCCAGTCCGTAGACCTCGGCTGGATCGTCCCTACCGCCATCGCGGCAGTCATCGGCCTCGTTGTCGATATCGCCACCAAGGCAGGCGAGAAGCACGAGGCCGCCAACCCACCGGCAACAGAGCCGGCGGAGGCCGACGCCCTCGCTGAGGCTTAGTCTCTCCTTCCTACCTCCCCCTCCCACTCCACACCTCACCACGGTGCCGAGGCGGAGGGGATTTTTATGTCAACAGGCCCCTGCGGCGATGCGGTATAGCCCCGCCCGGAATAGTCAGGCGGCGCGTACCGTTGGAAGAAGAGAACTTAGACAGGATTTACCGAAAGCAAAAGGAAGGCTCTCCCCGTGACCGAACGCGCGCATCTTTCCGTCTTGGACTTCTGCACCATTTATGAGGGCGAGACCCCAGCACAATCCATCGCCCGCTCCGTGCAGTTGGCACAGGAAGCAGAAAAGCTGGGCTATTCTCGCATGTGGTACACCGAGCACCACAATATGAAGTCCATCATGTCTTCTTCTCCGGCCGTGCTCATCGCCCACATTGGTGCGAAGACCGAGCGCATTCGCTTGGGTTCCGGCGGAGTGATGCTGCCTAACCACTCCCCTTATGTCATCGCCGAGCAATTCGGCACTTTGGAGGAGATGTATCCCAAGCGCATCGACTTAGGCGTAGGCCGCGCACCCGGCACGGATATGAATACCCTGGGCCGCGCCCTGCGCCGCGACGCCCACTCTGCCGAACGCTTCCCCGAAGACGTCAAAGAGCTCAACTCCTATCTCGAGGGCAAGTCTTATATCCCGGGGGTCAGCGCCGTTCCAGGTGCCAATACCAACGTGCCGATCTATATTTTGGGCTCGTCCATGTTCGGCGCCTCGCTAGCCGCCAAGCTCGGCCTGCCTTATGCCTTTGCTTCTCACTTTGCCCCGCAGCACCTCGAGCAGGCTACCACCTACTACCGCGAGAACTTCCAGCCTTCCGAGCGCTTCAGCAAGCCCTACCTCATCGCCGGAGTCAACGTCACCGCCGCCGAGACCACCCAACAGGCGCAGGAGGAATACGAGCGCGTGTGTTTCAACCGCGTCAAGGCCTTCGCCGGCCGCGGCAAGCACCTCACCGATGAGCAGGTGGAGCAGATTATCGGCTCTTACCAGGGCCAGCAGATCCTAGACATGCTGAAGTACTCCGCCGTGGGCACCGCCGATGAGGTGGCAAACTACCTCGAGACCTTCCAGAAGCACGCTAAGGCCGATGAGCTGATGGTTTCCTTGCAGTCCAGCTCGCACGAGGAAGTCATCAAGAATATGCAACTGCTCGCACAGGGCTGGCAGCTCGATCCGGCACGCGTAGCCGGCACCCCGAGCTAGCCTTCGGCCCTTACGTGGCCTAGGTGGTCAATGGGGACCTCGGGGAACCGTTCCCGGAGTTTTCCCTCAAGCTCCCGCGGTCCCAGGTTCGCCTGCTCCGGCAATCGCACCGAATACTGCTGCGCTTCGTCCAAGGTAGAAACGCGTACCCCACGCGGAATCAGGGCCAGGAAATTTTGGCCCGGCTCGAGCGAATAGAACTGCATGCGGTCTAGCTCAGCGGCCGGATACCTAGTCCGCTGGAGTGGCAAGGAAATATCCTCGCCAATGCGCAGCAGCGCACGAGCTCGGCGCCGCGCGGAGGCTACCACCGCCAGCATCGCGCACAGCGCCCCGCCTAAGGGCATGAGCGCGGCAATGAGGTAAACGGTATGCAAGCGTGTGTCGGCCGGCTCCTGCAGCGCCGAGTAAATAAGCACTCCACCGATTAGCAGCAGCGCGACGGCGATAATGACAGCCATCGTCACTGCCTTGCCCAGGCGCGCGGTACCGCCGGCTTCGCGTACTTCAATAGTTTCGGTGCTCTCGTTCACGAAGACTTAGCCTAGCGTGCTTCCCACCCACCTAGCGCTGATAGAGCGGCGCGTGATTTTATTTAGTGCCTTTTCACTCAAATAGCGCGTAGTTTCTTAGTGACGCTGTTGCGTTAGCGCACCCTAGCAAAATGGAATAACATTGACGTGTTTCGCTCCGCTGCGAAAAGCCCCGGAGAGACTAAGGACAAAGGTTGAATGAGCCCACGCGATAAACAGCAACATAAAAAGATCGCGGACTACCTGCGAGAACAGATCCGCTCTGGCGTGCTGCAACCAGGCCATTTTCTACCTAGCGAAGCAGATTTATGCGAGAAGTTTTCTTCTTCCCGCGGACCCGTGCGCCAAGCGGTTGCGGCTTTGCGCGCCGAAGGGCTGGTTTCCTCCGGCCGCGGGCGACGCTCCACCGTTTTAGCCTCTACCCAGGCAGAGCTTTTTGAATCCATCTATTCCATCTCCAGCTGGCTCAGCGAATATGACGCGGATCCCCAACAGCACACCCTGTGGCTGGCTCGCCGCCGTGCGCCGCGGGAAATCACTCGTTTTCTGCGTGTGGACCCAGAACAAAATGTGGTCTTTGTCCACCGCGTGCGCTATACCGAGGACCACCCCATTGCCATTGAGCGCATGTATTTCCCCATGGTGGTGGGAAAGCACATCTTGGACTTCGACGCGGATGCCGGCTCTATTCATGCGCACCTGCACGAATGCGGCGTGGACTTTGATAATGTGCGCCGCGAACTCACGTTGGAGGAAGCCACGGCCGAGGATGCCGAGGCACTTGAAGTAGCCACTGGCACCCCACTGTGGCGGCTCCAGATGGAAATATCCAACCACTCCGGCGAACCGGTGGAATTGGCGGTATACCTCTATCGCGCGGACCGCATGAAGCTGGCTATGAACAACGTACGCGGGGGCGTTTCACCCCTAGAAGTTATCCCCACTCCAGGAAATTTTGCATAAGTTTCACGGCAGCTATCCCCACCGGCTACCCTGCTTCCTATGAGAAGATTTCGCGCCGGCAGGGCGCTGGGTAGCCTCGCCATGGCGGCCGCTGTCGGAACCGTATCAGCGTGCTCGGCAGGCCATACCGCGGTGGTTGATACCTCCCAAGCAGATAGCGACTCCGCTTCTGCTTCCCTTACCGTAGCCTCCACCTCGGCGGCCACTTCCCTAGATTTCACCACTACCGGTGGTGCTGCCATCCCCGCCGTACTCATGGACAATGTCTACGAAACTCTCGTGCGCATCGATGAGGATGGTTCTATCACCCCAGGGCTCGCCACCTCGTGGGAGATCAGCGACGATGCCCGCAGCTATACCTTCCATCTGCGCAAAGGTGTCACCTTTTCCAATGGCGATGCTTTTACCGCCGAGACCGCGGCCTTTTCCATTGATTACGTTCGCGAGAAATGGACCAATGGCATCTCAGCAGCCATGGATCCGGTAGAAAAAGCCACGGCCACCGATGAACACACACTAAAGGTGCGCCTGAAACAGCCGTCGAATGGCTGGCTCTGGTCCATGGGCACGGCCACCGGCGCGATGATGACGCCTAATGGCATGGATAACCTCGCCGCCCAACCGGTGGGTACCGGGCCCTTTGAGGTGTCCCGCTTTGCGCCTTCGGAATTTGTGGAGCTCAAGGTCCGCAAAAATTATTGGGGAAAGCCCGCCGCGCACGATGTCACCGTTCGCTATTTCCCAGACACCATCTCCTCGGTCAATGCCCTGCAGGCCGGCGGCGTGGATGTGGTCTGGGGTGTGCAAAACCCGGAGCTTCTCGACGACGTCAAGGACGGCATCGCTACCGAGGTCGGCACCACCAATGGTGAGGTGTTGCTATCCATGAATAATGCCCGGGCTCCCTTTGATGATCCGCGCGTGCGCCAGGCAGTCGCCTATGCCGTCGACCGCAAGGCGGCCAATGACATTTTGTGGAATGGCCTAGCCAAAGACACCGGTGGTGCACCAATCCCACCTACAGATCCATGGTTCCAAGGCAAGCGCTACTACGACTACAATCCGGATAAGGCCCGCCAGTTGCTCGAAGAGGCCGGCGCAGAAGGGGCCGAAATCACGCTGACTACACCGACGCTGCCCTATGCCCAGACCGTCGCCGAGCTGCTGTACTCGCAACTCACCGAAGTTGGCTTTAAGGTGAAGCTGGAATCCGCCGAGTTCCCAGCCGTATGGTTGGGCCAGGTCATGGGCGCCAAAGACTATCAAATGTCGCTCATCTCCCACGTAGAACCGCGCGATGTGCCAACCCTATTCGGCGATCCGGACTATTACCTCAACTACGATTCGCCGCGCACCCGCGAGCTTTTGGCCCAAGCCGACTCCGCGCCCGAGCAGGACTATCCCCAGCTCATGGCACAAGCCGTGGATCAGATCATGGCAGATGCCGGCGCGCTGACCTTGATGAATATGCCAAATATCGTGCTCACCCGCACAGGCGTGCGCGGGCTGCACCCTGATCAGGTCACGGACGCGCTGATCTTGCGCGATCTCAGCTCCGCAGTGACCACCGAAAAGGAGGCACGATGACTTCCCTTCGCCTTACTGGGCGCGCCATCGTGCGCCCGCTGCTGCGCTTTGCATTAACGCTCTTTGCCGCCTCCATCATCATCTTCGCGCTCATGCGCGCGGTGCCAGGCAACCCGGCGCGGGTGGCGCTGGGAGTGAATGCGACCGAAGAGGCCGTCGGCAAGCTCAGCTCTGAGCTGGGCCTGGATCGCCCGCTGCTCACGCAATATTGGGAGTGGATAAAAGGCCTGTTTACCGGCAGTTTTGGGCAGTCATTGTCCTCGCAACAAGATATTACGCCGCTGGTGCTGGACCGCGCCCAAGTCACGCTCATCCTGATTGGTTTGGCGATGCTGCTCGCATTGGCCGGGGCCATTCCGGTGGGAATGTGGTTGGCACTGCGCAACCGTACCCGCAGCGCGGATGTGGTTTCTGCCGGTACGCAGCTAGGCATTGCGGTGCCCAGCTTCCTTCTCGGCATCATCCTGGTGGCCATCTTTGCCGTTCACCTAGGCTGGCTGCCGGCCAATGGTTGGGTGCCGCCAAACCAGGGCGCAGGCGAGTTTATGCGCCACCTCATCTTGCCGGTTATTGCGCTGGCCGTGGTGCAAGGTGCAATGCTGACGCGCTATGTGCGCTCGGCTGTGCTCGATGTGCTGCATCAGGACTATATTCGTACCGCCCGTGCGCTGGGTCAGTCCCCGTGGCAGGCGCTGAAGCGCCACGGCCTGCGCAATGCGGCGCTGCCCGTGCTTACCGTGGCCGGCGTACAGCTAACCACGATGGTCGTGGGCGCCGTAGTAATTGAGTCCGTCTTTGTCATCCCCGGCATAGGTTCGATGCTGCTGGATGCGGTGGCGGTGCGCGATCTGACCACGGTGCAGACCTTGGTCATGCTCCTCGTCGCCTTCGCCTTGGTGGTCAATGCCCTCACGGATGTGGCCTACCGATTCATCGATCCGCGCATCACGGCAGGTGATAAATAATGAAGCTGCGTTTTTCTGGCTGGCTGGGGGCCATCCTCGTCGCCGCCACGGTGCTGGTGGCAGTGATTTCGCTGGTGTGGACGCCGTATGACCCTACTCTCGCGCACCCGGATGTGAGCCTTGCCGGCCCCAGCGCCGAGCATCTCCTTGGTACGGACCGCTTCGGTCGCGATACCGCTTCCCGGATCATGGCGGGTGCCCAGATTACGGTCTTCGTCGGCCTAGTGGCCGTGGGAATCGCCGCCGTGGTCGGCGTGCCGCTCGGCATCCTTGCTGGCATGCGCCGCGGCACATGGGCCGATGCGTTAGTGATGCGCGGTGCAGATTTGCTGCTTGCCTTCCCTGCGCTGCTTTTGGCGATTATTGCTGGCGCGGTCTGGGGGCCTTCAACACTTACGGCCATGATTGCCATCGGCATCGCCGGCATTCCCTCCTTTGCCAGGGTTGCGCGCTCGGGCACGCTGCAGGTCATCACGCAGGACTATATTTCCTCCGCGCGCATTTCCGCGGTGCCGGGCTGGAAGGTAGCGTGGCGCCATATTCTGCCCAATCTTGCCGGTCTGCTCATCGTGCAGGCCTCGGTATATTTCGCGCTTGCCATCCTGGCCGAGGCCGGCCTGTCCTATCTTGGCTTAGGCACCGCCCCACCGGCCGCCTCGTGGGGCCGGATGCTGCAAGATTCCCAGTCGCTTCTGGGCACCGCTCCTCTGCAGGCCTTCTGGCCCGGCCTGGCCATTGCGGCAACAGTGCTGGGCTTTAACCTGCTTGGCGACGCCCTCCGTGACCTCCTCGATCCCCGCCTGAAAGGATCCGCGCGATGAGCCTGCTCAAAGTAGATAACCTGGCGGTCACCGCTGCTGGGTCCACCACTGCCCTTTTGGGGCCCTTGAACTTCGAGCTCGCGGCCGGCGAAAGGCTCGGCATTATTGGTGAATCCGGCTCCGGCAAATCGCTCACTGCGCTGTCCATCATGGGGCTTTTGCCCGATGGGGTGCGCGCGAGCGGCTCCGTCACCGTGGATGGCCACGAGGTAGTCGGCACACGCGATGCCCGCATCCGCCCGTTGCGCGGGAAGACCATGGCCATGGTCTTCCAAGAACCGATGAGCGCGCTGGATCCGCTTATGCGCGTGGGCAAGCAACTGGCCCAAGCCGGGGTGCGCGATACCGCAACCGCTCTCGAAGAGGTGGACCTGGCCGCCGATATCGCCACCCGATTCCCACACCAGCTCTCCGGCGGCCAGCGCCAGCGCGTGCTCATTGCCATGGCTATGGCCGGCCATCCCGATCTGCTCATCTGCGATGAACCGACCACTGCGCTGGATGCCACCACGCAGGATGGCGTGTTGCGCGTCATCGAGCGCGTGACCAAGGCTCGCGGCATCGCGCTGATCTTCATCACCCATGACTTGGGAGTCATCCGCCGCATGTGTCCCCGCGTTGTGGTAATGCACCACGGCGCAGTGGTGGAGTCTGGCCCTACCGAGCGGATTCTTGCCCAGCCCGAGCATCCCTATACCCGCGAGCTCATCGATTCCTCCCAGCTGCCAGAGATGAGCCTTGCCCCGGCCGCAGCGGAAGATTCCCTGGTCACGCTCGAAGGGGTTAGCAAGGTGCACGGCACTCACGCCGCACTCGACGGCATCGACTTGCGCGTGCACCACGGCGAGCGCCTCGGCATTGTGGGTGGCTCCGGATCGGGAAAGACCAGCCTGCTCAAGCTCATTGCCGGACTCGACCAGCCCACAAGCGGCGAGGTCACCGTCCGTGGCCGGGTGCAGATGGTCTTCCAAGACCCGCAGGGCTCTCTCAATCCCCGGCTAAAGATCTGGAAATCCATCGCAGAGGCTATGCCGGGCAACCCAAACAAGGCCGAAAAGCGGTCCCGCGCCGCGGCCGCGCTCGAGGAGGTCGGGCTTCCGACCGATAGCCTCGACCGCTTCCCGCACGAGTTTTCAGGTGGCCAGCGCCAGCGCATTTCCATTGCCCGCGCGCTGTGTGGCGAGCCAGATATCCTGCTGGCCGATGAAGCAGTCTCGGCCCTCGATATGTCCGTGCGCGCGCAGGTTTTGGAGCTACTGGCAGAGATCATCGACAAGCGAGAGCTCACCTTACTCTTTGTCACCCACGACCTTGCGGTGGTGCGCCACCTCTGCGATAGCGTCGCCGTTCTCGACCACGGCCGGCTCATCGAGCACGGCCCTACCGAGGCCGTATGGTCCTCCCCCAGCACGGACTACACGCGTCGGCTTATCGCGGCCGCCGAGATGTAAAGCGGGTGTTGGTGGGCGTAAGGTAGTCGGGTCAGATAACTCCACTTAGAAAGGATCCTGCTGCTCCGTGGCCGCCCAGCTTGACTATCCCATCCCGCAGCGCCCTAGCACCACCCAGCTACTCACCGCATTTAATAGCGCCTCGGTGCGCTGGCCTGGTGCACTGCGCGCGGGATTGGCGATTCTCCTGCCCGGCGCCATTGCGCTGCTTACCGGCCACGACTACGCTATCCTGCTCATTTCCACCGGCGCGTTTACCGTCATCTTTGGCGAGGGACAGCCCTATCGCACCCGCCCGCGCGTCATGCTCACCGCCGGCACCGCGCTCATTACCGTCGCCGCCGTCGGCGTGTTGGTAGGCCATCTTATCTTTGCGCCCGGCCACGGCCATTGGTGGCTCCTACTCGCAGGCCTCTACTCCACGGCATTGGCCGCCGGTTGTGGCTTTGCCCAAAATGCGCTGCGCCTGCCGCCACCGGGCACCTTCTTCCTCGTCATGGTCGGCGGCGGCTCGGTCATGCTCGCCCGCACCGATGTCACCGTGGGCCAGCTGCTCTTTTGGGCGCTGACGGGCATGGTGGCCAGCTTGATCCTCGGCATGGCCCCGGCCCTTTTTGACCCGCACGGCCCTGAGCGCCGCGCCGTAGCCAGCCTGGAAACGGCCGCGTCTGCCTTCCAGGCCGGACAGGATGATTCACTCGCCCGCCACCACCAAGCACAAACCGCACTTTTTGCTGCATGGCAGGCGCTTTCCGACGCCCACATTATCCGCGGTGGCCGCATCATCGACTCCCAAGGAGCCCACCTAGTAGAGCGCACCCTTGCAGCCCAGCACACCATCGTGGCACATAACCGCGCCCTTGACCTCGGCTCCGATTCGGACCAGCTTACCGATCATGTCACCGACGTCGACCCGAATCGCACCGCTATCCCCCATACCCGGCCCACGGGCCGGTACCGGCTTTACCGCGCCGCGGTGCAGGATTCGCATGCCATGGTCACTACCCAAAAGGTGGTTCTTTCGGCGATCATTACCGTGCTCGTGGGCCTTAGCCTCGGCTTCGACCGGCCGGACTGGGGCGTGGTCTCTGCCTTCCTCATGCTGCAATGGGGACCCGACCATGTGCCGGGCACCGTCCGCGGCATCCACCGCATGCTCGGCTCTGTAGTGGGCGTGCTGCTATTTTCCATCCTTCACTACTTCGGTATTAATGGCTGGACGCTCCTGCTCACGCTGGCCGCGTGCCAATTCTGTGCCGAAATCTTCGTGGCGAAGAACTACGCCATCTGCGTTATCTTCTCCACCCCGCTCGCTCTTCTCATGGGCAACTCGGCCACCCGTCCTCTGTTGCCCACTATTCAAGCTCGCTGCGGCGAGATCCTCTTGTCCATCCTCATAGCCACCGCGGTGCTGTGGCTATGGCAGCGCAGCGCCCCAGTACGCAATCAGGCCCGCCTGCAGGTCCGTGCGATGGAGTCCATGGCTACCCTGCTCGGACTGCTCTTTGTCAATACCCCAGATTCCGTATTGTCCGCACGCCGTGACCTACAGTACGAGCTGCTTTCCGAGCGCCGCGCCATCCAATCCCTCGCCGCCGATAACCCAGAAGCCGTGCGCCAATTCTGGGCCCGCCACATCACGCTGCAGCACGCCGGCTACTTCCTTTTGGATTTTTGCACCACTCACCCGGATCGCACCGCCACCCGCGAAGAGCTCGATGCCCTCGTGCGGGAAATCCGTGCCGCCCGCACCGCCTAGACCAGGGGGTATTCCTCAATTACTTCGTAGCGCGGCCCGCCGCCGCGGCCCTCGCCTAGGTGCGATTGCATAAGGCATACCCGGTCCACGCAAAAGTCCGGTCCTCGGTACACCGATAACGCACGCACGACATCCCCCAGTACCCACGGATCACGGGTACGCCGGCCGGCACGCGCGACGGTGAGGTGGGGGCGGTGGTGATTAAAGGGGACATCGGCAAGCTGGCAATCCGCCATCAACTCCCGCACACCCCGCGCCTGGCCACCGACGCCCAACCACAGGGTGCGCTGCTCAAAACTTCCCGCTCCGCTCACATGCACATCCAACGCCGAGCGCCCAGCCACCGCGTGGGCGAGGTGCTCGCGCACAGCCGCGGCATCATTGGGCTGGTCGCCATAAAAGGCCATGGTCACATGCCAATTATCCGGATCCGTCCAGCGCAACTCGTTGGTGGTTGCCGCATGGATGGGCCTAAGCGTATGTACCATATGCTCGCGCGCGGCGGCAGAAGGCAGCAGCGCGGAAAAGACGCGAATCATGGTCTAGCTGGCATACATGTTAAGGCGCAGCTCCGCGTCTAGCACGTGTTCTTCCTCGCGTTCAAAGACGGCGAAGGCATGCAAAATATCCGCAACGGCGGTGGAATTATCATCAAACTCGGGCATGCGATAACTTCTTTCAAACCACAAAGGAGGCAGAAGAATCACGCGCGATTCTTCTGCCTCCACATAGTAGCTGACAATGATGTAATTAGCCGCCTTTGACTACCGTGACCTGCCAGCCGGCATCGCCCGCGCGATGGAAATCACGAATCTCATGGCCTTCATCGGCCGCCCACTGCGGAATCGAGTCGGTGGCCTGGGTGCAGTCAAAGTCAATGACCAGCGCCTCACCTGGCTCCAACTCAGCCATGACCTGCTTGGCCTCAATCAGCGGGAACGGGCACACCGCGCCAAGGGTATCGAGCGCATAGCACCCACCGCCCAGCGCGCGGGCTTTGTCCTTGGCCTGCGGCTTGGTCTTGAGCGCTACCGCTCCAGTTGCCGTGGCGAAGCTTGGCAGGACCTTGTCCTCGGCGGAGAGCACCGAGTTATCCACGGATTCCTCCGTGGAGTAGGTCTGCGGCTGCTGCGGCTCACTCTTGGGTTTCAGCCACAGGCGCGCGCCCGCACCTACGCCCAGGGCCATAAAGAACAGCGATACCCAGCCCTGGAAGCTAAACAGGGAGGTCTCCACCATGCCATTGCCCACGGTGCAACCGCCGGCGAGCGAAGCGCCGACACCCATCATGATGCCGCCCCAAATTGCGCGGGTCGCAGTCTGCGCATCTGGAACGCGCACGCGGAATTCACCGGCGGACTTGGCGGCGATAAAGGCGCCCACCAACAAGCCAATAACTAGCAGGGTGCCCCAGTTCATGCGCGCGGAATCGCCGGTGGCGCTCCAGCGAACGATGTCCGCCGTCGGCGTCGTGATGCCGAGGCCACCATTGCGGCCAGCATCGGCAGAGAGAACGAAGCCCACCGTGCCGATAATGCCCACTGCGATGGCCGCGATATTCATATTCAACGGCTTGGCGTACCACGGCTGGCCCAAGTCCACCTTCGGGCGCCCGGCATCCTTGGCGCGGTAGTGGCGCCACAACAGGAAGGTCACCACCCACAAAACCGCGACCAGAATCCACGGGGAGATATGCAGCGCGCCGTGAATGGTGGTCACCGGCAGACTCCACTGCTTGAACCAATCATTCGCCCCGGACAACGGACCGGATTTCATCGCCGCGGCTGACAGCCCATAAAACAGCAGCGCAATCCACGAGCCAACTAGGCCCTCGGCAGGGCGGTACCACGTGCCTGAAGCGCAGCCGCCAGACAAGATGATGCCAAGGCCAAAGATGAAGCCGCCAACGATGACGGCTACTGGTTTGAAATCAGCAATCTCCGGAGAGAGCACGTCAGCGCCGGTCAACAGGGTAAGGCCAAAAGCATGGACCGAGATCAAAATGAGCAGAGCGGTAAAACCGCGCCAGGTCTTAGTGAGGAAAATATCGCGCAGCATGCCGGTCACGCAGAAGCGCCCGCGCTGCAGCACAGCACCGAAGACGATGCCGGTGAGAAGTCCGGTAATAATCACACTGTCTCCTTGTATCGAGTCAAAGGCCTCAGACTACGCCTTCTAAGACAGATTTGTCTATAATAGATGTACAACCCGGTTCTAGGGTGGCAGATTTCCGCGTTTCCGTCGGCCTTCCCTATGCCACCTCAGGCGCCCCAGCCGCCCCCGGACACTAATAAGGAGAAATAATGGGAATCCCAGATGACGTCGTACTCGATGGATATACCCTCATCGAACAACACGAAATTGACCACGAGTTCCTGCTGCGCGGCTCTCCGCTGGGCACCGAAACTCCCCTCCTCTTCGCCCTGACCATCGCGGGCGTACTGCTGGTTGCGGCCAGCTTCTTCTTGCGTGGGGGCAGCCGCGTTGCCGCCGGCCTCGTGGGCGCGCTGCTCACCCTGACCAAGCTGTGGTGGATGCCTGTAACACTGTGGCAGCACTTCGATGACGGCCAAGTCTTTGGCTACACGCTCAAGTACTACCCGCAATACTGGCCGGCCGCCTCCATCATCGTCGGCGCCATTGCGCTTATCGGGCTAGTCTCCGCCATTTTCCGTCGGCCCTAGCCGGTCCCGCACCGAGCAGGAGCTAGCCGCCAAGCACTGCAATGGCAATATGCACCCGGTTGGTGCCATCGATCTTGGCCAGGATGTGCTTCATGTGCGTCTTGACCGTGGTCAGCGAGATGAAAAGCTGCTCGGCAATCTCGGCATTGCTCAGCCCCTGGGCCACCAGCTGGGCGATTTCATTTTCGCGCTCGCTAAGCTCATCTAGCCCACTGGGCTGAATCATCTCCTGTTCCGGCTGCGGCGGCGTGTCTGCCAACCCCACCAGGTTTTTTAGCACCTTCGGGCTTAACTGTTGCTGGCCTTGGGCCGCTGCTCTTACCGACGCCACCAGCGCCTCCGGCGCCGTCGTCTTCAACAAGAATCCCACCGCCCCAGCGCGCAGGGCGTGCAGGATGAACTCGTCGGTATCAAAAGCAGTGAGCATCACCACCGGGATATCACGCGCGCCGGCGAGCGAATGCAACTGCGCCGTCGCCTCGATGCCGTCCATGACCGGCATGCGGATATCCATCAGCACCACATCAGGTTCCTCGGCCAAGATAAGTTCGATGCCTTCCTTGCCGTTGCCGGCCTCGCCAATGACGCTAATGCCCGGCGCGCCTTCCAAGATCATGCGCAGGCCGTGGCGCAGCAGCGGCTCATCGTCGACGAGCACCACCCGAATTTCACTCACTTTTCTTCCTTCCTTGGCAGGCGCAGCGTCCACGAGAAGCTTTCTTCCCAGTCTTGTACCTGCAATGATCCGCCCACAACACTAGCGCGCTCGCGCATGCCGACGATCCCGTACCCACCACTGTGCACGCCTGCCTTTTCCCCAGTCTGGGCGGTGGGGTTAGACATGGTGATAGACAGGGCGTCGGCAAGCGTGGCGATGGTGATGGTAACCGGCTGCCCCGGTGCGTGCTTGCGTGCGTTGGTCAGGCCCTCCTGGACCACGCGGTTGAGCGCGTGGCCGGCCATGGTGCTCAGCTCCTCCAGCGATTGCGGCCCCGCGCCCGCCTGGTAGCGCACTTCCACGTCCATGCCCGCCTGGCGGGAACGCTCCACCAGCGATTCCACGCCCTCGCGCGGATCGATGCGCCCCTCGCTGCGCAGCGAGTGCAGCGCCTCACGCAGATCCCCCACGGCGGCCTCGGCTTCATCGCGAATCGTGCGCGCGGACTTCCGTGTCTCTTCCGGATCTAGGTCCTTGCGGTAGGCCAACCCGCCGGCGTAGACCGCAATCATGCTCAGTCGATGCGAGAGTGTATCGTGCATATCCCGCGCGATCCGGTCGCGTTCTTCCTGCCGCGCAAAATTCTCCCGGGTGGTCATTTCCTCATGCGTGAGCTCCGCCTGCGCCTGCAGCGCAATCGTGCGCTCTTTTTGGTTCGAGCGAACCAACCCGACGACTAAAACCACTACTGCTGGGAGGATGATGCCAGAGAAAAATCCCAACTTCCCGGGCGCACTAAGCCCTTCGCTTCGAGATATATCAAAATCGACCAACTCCGAGAGCACCATGGCCGTGCATACCAGCGCCATCCACAACCGGCTGCGGCGCGAGGCCGCAGAAAACGCCGCTATAAATACCGAAGGCCGAAACCTAGCAATCGACACCGTCGCCGAAATAATAGTTGCTGCTACCAATGCACTGCGCGGGCCGGGCTGCGTACTGCGCGGGTCACGCTCCCCAACGGTATGGCGCAAAGCCAAAGGTAAAAGCGCCCAGGTACCGACCATCACCGCAGATGTAACAAGCACCCGATTCTCTGAGGAATCATTTGCCGCAATACTTTCCGACATGGCCGTCACGTCGCCGAAGAAAACGATTACTGCGATGAGAATTTTCTGCCACAGCGGACGCTGGAGCATTTCGTCGGATTTTCGGAACAACTTCATAACGTGCACCAGTCTAAGCCGGCCCGCCGGCGGCGCGGTATCCCCCGCAGGGAGGATTCTCCGGCCTTAGCCACGCGCCTCTAAGACCATAATGGCGATGTGCACGCGGCTGGTGCCGCCGATCTTTTTCAAAATATGCTGCATATGCGACTTCACCGTCGCCATGGACACCACCAGTTGCTCGGCGATTTCTTGATTATTCAAGCCTTGGGCTACTAACCCGGCGATCTCCCGCTCGCGCGAGCTCAAAGTGGAAAGCCGGGTACGGGCGGTGCGGGCGTGGTGTGAATGGGCGTCGGAAAGCGCGGGGCTTTGCATGCCTACCAGCTTGTCGACGACCTGCGGGCTCAACAGCGGCTGCCCCGCCGCGGCCGCACGCACGGCCGCCATGAGCGATTCCGGTGGCGTCGACTTAAGCAAGAACCCGGCTGCCCCAGCGCGCAGGGCCCGCAAAATAAAGGAATCGGTATCAAAGGCCGTAAGCATGATTATCGGCACGGCGTGGACCGATAGAATCTTCTCCACGGCCGCGATGCCATCCATGACCGGCATACGAATATCCATTAACACCACATCGGGCTGCGTATCGAGGACGGTAGCCACCGCGTCCCGGCCATTGCTCGCCTCGGCCACGACCTCAATATCGGGCGCATTGGATAGCAGCAGGCGCAGGCCGCTGCGGACTAGCTCCTCGTCGTCGACGAGCACTACACGCAGTGCGTCGGCCATCATGCTTCCTTTCCCACTGGTTGATTCCACCGCGCGCGCCAGAACTTCGACGCGACGGGCGTATACGCCACTGTAAGCACCACAAGACTCGCCAGCGCTACCGGCACTATAGTGGCGTGGCCTGCCACTACGCCGTTGAGGAACGAGGGCACGAGAATCTCGTTTATCTTTTCGAAGAATTTCGGGAAAAATTCGATGACTAGTGTGGCCGCAATGAATGTCAGCGCCGTCTGCAAGAGCAACGCCCACAGGTTCACCCGATGCAGCCGCTTATCGACGCCCGGCTCCCCCACCGCCGCAAACATCACTCTCGCTCCTTGCCCGCGAAACTGTGGCACGATATAGCCACGGCGCTCCACCAGCTCGATGCGATCTGCGTCTTCGGGCGCATTATCATCGCTATTTCCGCGCAGGAATTCCACGCTATAGGCCGAAGCATCGGTATCGGTATAGCTGAGCTTGCGCGAAGTTCCGTCGACCATAGAGGTAAAAAGACTGCGCTTAGAGTCTAAGTACTTTCCTGTCCATCCCTCGCGGGTCGTGGTTTCTTCTAGGTCAATGCGCATGAGCCCGTAATCGGGATGGCGCAACTGCCAACTCATTTCGCTCATTGCGTGGCCTCCTGGCGCGCTAGCGGTAAACGGATACTCCATCCAAATTCCTCGCCTTCTTCGCCGACGTGGACATTCATGCGCCCGCCGGATAGCTCCACACGCTCGCGCAGTCCCACCAGCCCGTAGCCGCCGACGCCGCTACCTGCGCGCTCCTCGGCCTTAGCCACTGGGAGCGGGTTGCGCATCTCGACGCCCACCTCACCGGCCACCTCGCACACCGTGATGCTCACCGGCTGGCCTGCGGCATGCTTGCGCGCATTGGTCAGGCCCTCCTGTACTGCGCGGTGCACGGCGTGCTGCGCCATCGTGGATAGCCCAGTAAAAACATCCGGGCTGGCACCGTCCGCGTAGGTCACGGTCACCTGCGTGCCGGCCTCCTGCGCGGCCGCGACTAGCTCTTCTAAGGTGGTGCGCGGATCCTGGGAAAGATCTTCACGTAGAGCGCTTAGGACGGTGCGCAAATCTTCTACCGCGTTCTGGGCCTCCGCGCGGATGGTGCGCGCTGCGTCTGTGAACTCGGCCGGCACGCCTTCACGCGGATAGCTCAGCGCACCCGCATGAATGGCCACAAGGCTCAGCCGATGCGAGAGCGTATCGTGCATGTCCCGCGCGATATTCTCGCGCTCCTCTCGCCGCGCGCGTTCTACCTTGGCACGCATCTCTTCGCGATTCATCCGGGCTTGCTGCTCCACCCGCCACCGCTTTTCGCGCAGATTGGCGCGCTTTTGGCCTACCAATAACCCCGCGACTATCACGACCACAACGAAGATGGCACCAACCCATCCGATATCGTCCCAGGCCATATAGGGGTTGAAGAACGCATCAATCGCAAACGCCGCCACGAAGCACGCCACTGCGGCCACCGAGCGCGAAGTCGAGCGGCGCGAGACCATGGAAATGAAAGCCACGACTCCACTAGCCGCACCAAAATAGGAGCTCGACCCCAGCAGCACGATACAGCCAGCGATGAAGCTACGGGTGGAGCCGCTATAGTCGACGTCGGAAAGCTCGCGCGGCTGGTGCTCTAACGCAAAGGGCAGGGCGATAATCGTCACCACGCCCACCGCAAAACCGGTACAGATATAGGGCCCGTACTCCTCAAACGACGGTGAATACTCCTCGATATCCATGCTCATCAGTACTACGCCGATAAGCCAATTCGCCACCGCACAAGCGGCAACGATACCGGCCGTGCTCCACTTCGTTCTGATCATGGCCTAAAGCTTAAGCCAGCGGCCATAATCCCTAGGGATGAATTATTTTTGCACCCCGGCCGCATCGCGCATGGCCTTCGTCTGCGCGGACGGGTGCTCGTTTTCGGTGGCCAAGCGCTCAAATGCGACGGCCGCCAGTGCCGCGGACTGCATTCCCAGCACCGAGTCATCAAAGCGCATCATCGGCGAGTGGTTCCACTCGCGCTCATTTTCGGGCTTGTCTGGATTGGCCGTGCCCATCCACATAAACGTGCCCGGCACTTGCGCGAGGACGTAGCCGAAGTCTTCGGAGGCCATCATCGGGGCATCGAAAGGCTGGACGTTTTCGGTGCCAAACATCTGGCTCCACAAGGTAGCAGCGAACTGATTTTCCCGCGGATTCGTCTTGGTGGTGGGGTACAAGACCTCGAAATCCACCTGTGCGGTGCACCGGTGCGAAGCAGCGACGGAGCTGGAGACCTCCGTAATCATCTGCCGCACGGCGTCGATCTTCTCATCCCGCAGCACGCGCACCGTAGCGCCCAAAGCTGCGCGCTCCGGGATGGCGTTATACGCGCCATCACCCGCCCACAGGTTAGTCACGGTAATAACGATGGGCTCGAGCGCATCGAAGCGGCGGGTCAGTGCGGTCTGCAGCGACATTTGGATCTCTGCCAGCGCCGCTACCGGGTCGATGGCGTCATGCGGGCGGGAGCCGTGTCCGCCCTTGCCGAGCACCGTAATGGTCAGGTTGGACGAGCTAGCCATCATCGGGCCGGGCACATAGTGGAACGTGCCGCGGTCCTGCGGGCCAACGTGGAGGCCGTAGGCGGCAATGGGGCGTCGGCCAGCGGCATCGAGCACGCCCTCTTCAATCATCGGCAGCGCGCCGCCCGGCCCTTCCTCGCCGGGCTGGAACATAAAGGTGACATCGCCGTGCAGCTCCGCGCGATGCTCGCACAGAATCCGCGCCGCGCCCACTAGGCCGGCGGTGTGCAGGTCGTGTCCGCAGGCGTGCATATACCCATTCGTCGAGGCAAACGGGCTGCCGGTCTGCTCGCGTACCTCGAGGGCGTCCATATCCGCGCGCAATAGCACCGACACCGGCCGCTCGCCGCGCTGGCCGCCGCGCAGCACAGCGACCACTGAGCTCAGATCCTGACCCACGTGAATCTCCAGCGGCAGGCCTTCGAGCGCTTCCAAGACCTTCTTTTGCGTGCGCGGCAGATCCAGGCCAATCTCTGGGTTGCGGTGCAGATCGCGGCGGAAGTTCTGCAACTCCTCGAGCATCCCCTCGCCCATTTCCTGGAAAACCTCGGTGGCCATCCGCTCGCCAATGCGCGCCCGTGTCACCGGCAGGGGCGGCAGCTGCTGGGCCTGGCGTGGGGCAGCCAGGCGTCCGGGGTTGGTAGGACGGATTCGCTTGGTCGGGTCAGACATGGGGAGCTCCTTTTCTCGCTTTCGCATTCGAGGGTACCGCAGGTTATCCACAGGCTGCCGGGTGGGTTCGGGGGCGGTGTGACGGGAGAGGCGAGTTATCCACAGGCTCACGCGGGGGCGCTGCTGCGGCCTTGCGGGGTGTCTTATGCTCACGGGCATGACCCGCTTGCAGGACTACGCCCGCCAACTTGCCTCGCCGATGGAGCTTCTCGGCGAGGTCTCCGGCGTGCGCGAGGCGGATCTGCGTCGGCTGGGCCTGCCCCGGCAGGAAGCTCGTAGCCTACTCGCGCTTGCCGACGTCTACTTTGGCCCCACCTCCTTCACCCGCCGGCAGCGCTCGTGCCGGGCGACTAAGCATTGCTTAGCGACGTTGAAGATCATCGAAAAGTACGTCTCCCGCACGAAATCCAAGCGGGACGCGTGGGCGCTGCGCGCTGAATTGTGCGCGACAGACCGGGATGTGGAGCATCTTGCCCGCACGCGGTTGAAGGAGATGTATCCGCCGCGGCAGCCGGAGAAGGGGGTGCGGATGACGCGGCGCAAGGGCGGGCCGTCGACGCTTTCGATTACCGGTGATTCCGATTTCATCGCTGACCTGCACGCCAGCATCAGCGAAGAGAAACCCTTGGATTCCGTGGAGAATATTTTCTTCCGCGGCGGGGCCACGGCTCGCCCTGCCGCGATGACGAATATCATCATCCAGCTCGATGAATTAGATGAAATCCTCGACGGTGGAGGCGAGGAAATTACGCTGCGGTTGACCAATGGGGCCGAAATCAGCGGTGCCAAACTGGTGGAAAAGCGCCTTGCCGACTGCGGACTTGTCACGCTCGTCCATCCCTATGAGGGACCGGTGAACCTGTATCGCACCTCGCGGCATGCCTCGGACAAGCAGCGGCTGATGGCGAGCGCGGAAAACCCCACGTGCCCGTGGGCCGAGTGCAATTATCCGGCAGATAAGTGCCAGATTCATCATCTGCGGGCGTGGAAACACGGCGGCGAGACCAATATGGCGAATCTCAGTGTGGCGTGTCCGTACCACAACGGCGTCAATGACGATGACCCGAACGCCCCGCCGGTGCGCGGCCGGTTAGCGCGGCGGCGGGGCCGAATAGTCTGGGTCCCGCCGTGGGCCAATTCAAGCTGAAGACCCTGCCCTCATTTTTTGGGCGGACGCTTCCCAGATCACACGGCTTTCCCGCACAGTGCGAGTCGGTGAAGCATTTCTAGGCTTGGAGGAGGGAGCGGCCGAAAAAGTCGGAGTCATCAGCGACGCCGGGCAAAGCATAAAAATAGCCACCACCATAGGGTCGGATATAGTCCGCTAGGGGTTCACCTTCGAGGCGCTTTTGCACCGTAATGAACTGACGCTCCAAGTCCTGCTGGAAGCAGATAAAGACGAGACCGACATCGAGGGTGCCGTTATCGCGCACGCCATTGTCGTAGTTATAGGCGCGGCGCAGCATGAGCTGGTCCGCGGTTTCTGGCGTACGCGGATTCGCCAGGCGAATATGCGCGTCGGTGGGAATGACATCGCCGGTGGCATCGTCGAGGTAGTTGGGCTCGGCATATTCGTCGCCACCGGAAAGCGGGCCACCGGTTGCACGGTCGCGGCCGAAGATTTGCTCCTGCTCAGCAATGGAGATGCGATCCCAGAATTCCGTATACATAGCGATGAGGCGAACCACCATATAGCTGCCGCCGGCGGCCCAGTCCGGCTCGTCCGTACCGGCCCAAACCAGCTTGTCCTGATCCTTTTCGGCTGGATTGACGATGCCGTCTTTAAACCCAAGGTGGTTGCGCTGGGTGCCAGACGGCCGCGGTTCATTCATATAACCGTTTTGGCGCCAACGCACGGCCACATCTCCACGGGTGTGCCGCAAGATATCGCGCAGCGCGTGAATGACGGTGTCGTGCTGGTCGGCGCAAATCTGCAGGGCGAGGTCGCCGTGGCATAGCTCCTCCTCCAACGTGTCATCGGCGAAAGCCTGCATGGAACTTAAGTGGACGGGTTTGTGGGGTTTAAGACCGAAGCGGTCGTCGAAAAGCGAATTGCCCACGGCGAGGGTAATGGACAAACTATCGGTGGGAAGCTGCGGTCCTAGCTCCCCGGAATCGCCGGCGGGATAGCCAATGCCATCGGCCGCAGTAGCGCCGCCGGAGGTAAGAATGCGGGCGCGCTCAGTCACGGTGCGAAGCAACTTCTCTAAGCGCGATTTCTCGGTGAACTGTACATCGAGGGCGACGACCTCGGAATACTTTTGGGCTGGGGTCACGATCCCCTGCTGGTGCTCGCCGTGGAAAGGAAGTTCGAGCGGAGCGTCCGCCTCGGTGCGCGGCGATGGAGAAGCATGGTCAGCAGCGCCTTCGCTTCGCTTAGAGGAACCAAAGGAAGAGCCCGCGAGGCTGGACTGCGCATTGGCAGCTGCTGCCGGGCCAGAAAGCGCGGCGGTGGCCGCGAGCCCAGAGAGGAACGAGCGGCGGGAAAAATTAAACGGGCAGGGCACTAATCCATCCTTCTGACTACGGTCATCGTGGCGACAGGGGCAAGCAGTTCATTGGCACGCGCGACGGCGGACTGCACACGCATCCGGTCCTTCTGGGACCACTTATCAAAAGCGGTGTCATATTTTTTATCGAACTCTGCGGCGAGCTTGTCAAGCTCATCCAGCTGCTCATAGATGGGCGAGGCATCGAGCCCACGGCCCTCGACAAGGGCGCGGACGGCATCCAGCGTCAGCCGGGTTGAAATGACATCGCCACGCAGCACGGTGGGCAGGGCATGGGCGCCGAAATCGCGTTCGCCGCGCATATCGAAGCGCTCGAATTCCTCCATTACTTCATGGGTGCGCAGCCCGTAGTCGGGGGCGGGAATGGCGAAATGGGAGGTATCGAGGGCGCGGGCGGTTTTATCGACGGCGTCGGCAAGCGCGCGGGCAGGCTTCGCCGCATCCTTGACGGGGCGCCTGGACCACAGCAGCTTTTCGACGTCCATGTATCCCTCCAAGCCGGGCCCCGGCCACATCTCGCTGGAATCGTCGAAGGATCGGTAGGTCTCGAGGTAGTCAAGGTAGGCCGCTTGGGCAGCGCGGCGATCTTTCGAGGTGGCTTTAGCAAGAGCGTGGGCTTTCTTCTGTAGCTCGGGCACACGCTTTTTCTGCCTGTCCGCTTGCTGAATGGCCACGGCCGCGACCTCGCGGTCAGTAATGGGGACCATCTTGGGAGCATCGGTGATGGTGGAACCGGTGACCGCAAAATCATCAGATTTCACGGCCGAATCATTGTGGAAAACGCAGGTGAGGTGGTATGTGCCGTCCTGCAGTTTCGGGGCCCAGGCGCGCTTGGCTGGGGTGCCTACACGCTCGAGGACCTGGTAGGCGTTGCCCGCATCATCTGCCACGTAGACGGTGAGCGCAAGCCCCGAGGTGTTATAGACCTTCCACGATGCCTGCCCCTGTACCTTCTCCGGCGTAGGACATGAATACACGTCGCGCACATTCAGCTGTGGTTCTTTCGGCTTCGTGCTTTTGCTTGTCGACGCCGCCGGCCGCGAGTCTCGCGAGCTAGACGAGCTAGAACCGAGAGAGCTCAAGGAGCTTTGGGCGACGGCAGTAGGAGCTATGGCCGCGATGGCAAGCACCGCGGCGGTGGCAAAATGGAAGGTTTTCATTGATTAAAACGGGAGGTTGGGCAATGGCGGGAGCTTAAAATCTTGCAGCTTCTTCAGATCTAGGCCGGGGTGGCCATTCATGTACCAAGCAACAACCCCTGCGCCGACGCCCAGAGCCGTAAGGATAGCCGCAATGATACCGCCCTTAGAAGAACCAGCGGAAGAACTGGAACTCGAATTATCGGGCTTATTCGCACCGGGCTGTGGCTTCGCATCTTGGTGCAGCTTGGTGATGTCGGGAACGCCCTGTTCGGTGACCTTGGGGTCGTCCATGCCCTCGACGACGTCCTTGAGGTTGGTGCCGGCGCGGGAGGAATTATCCACCTTTTCAATGGAGGCGTAGTCCTTGGCCACGGTACCGTCGGTCTCGTTCAAGAAAAGCTTCGGGGCCTTGTGGGCGGCGTTGAAGTCAAACATGTTGTTGAGCTCGCCGGCGCGCTCGTCAAAGGCAATGCCCCCTAGACGGCCGAGTCCCCAATTGTCCTGAATGAACTTGGTGACGGAAGTCTGCTCGGTGTAAGTGGAGTCGATGTGGTTAGTCTTCGCGTATGGGGAGATAACCAGCAAAGGCTGGCGGGTACCCGGCCCGCACTGGCCGTCCTTTCCGCCGGCAACGCCTACTTTTGCTGCGGCGGCGGTGCAGATTTCTTTGTCCTGGTGCGGGTCATTGGAACCATTGCGGATTTCTGGGGCCTTGTGGTCGTACCAGCCATCGGAGTCATCGTAGGCGATAACGACCGCGGTGGAATCCCACTCTGGGGAATTTTGCAGCTCATTGATGTAATGGGTGATGAAGGCCTGCTCGTCTAGCGGGTTGGAGTAACCGGCGTGTCCGTCTTGGTAGTTGGCAGCCTTCAGGAAGGACACGGCCGGCAGGTTGCCCTGCTCCAGAGCGGTATCGAAGTCCTGCAGATCGTACTGGTGATTGGCGCGGTCAGTCTTGCCGATCATGTCATCGCTCGACGGCGCCAAGTGGTGCGGATTCGCGGTGGAAGCGTAGTACTGGAACGGCTGGTGGTGCGGGTTATAGTCCGTCTTGTTCTGGCCGGTCAGCGTGGTGTGGGAGGCGCCGCAGCGTGCGCGAGCGTCGTCTGTAGCTTCCTCGGTTGGCCGGAAGCCGCCTTGGAACCAGCCCCAAGTGACGTCCTTGTCATTGAGCTGGTCACCGATGTTCTTGGAGTGCATCGCGGTGACCTGGTTGGTGCCGGCGGAAGAGTTATTCGAGCAGTCGTCGTAAAGCGGATCTGGGTCGCCGACAACAGTGGCGGTCTTGCCATCTTCGGATACCCCAGCGAGGGCGTGGTTCTTGCCAGGTTCGATCTTCTTCTGCTCGCCCGTGGCTGGGTCATGCATGGTCCCGCCGGCCACGGTTCCGGAAATCAGATTCAGCGCGCCTGGGGTGGATGGGCCGAAGATAGTGGAGTAACTATTGTCGTTCATCGCAAAGTTTTGCGCGTAGTTCCACATTCCGGTGACGGTATTGCCGTCGTAATAGCCCATAGTCATGCCTGGAACGGCATAATAGCCGTTGGAAGACTTATCGATGTCGGTGGATACAGTCTCCGGGAACTTGTCCATCTTGCCGCCGTTGTATGCGGCCTGCTCATCGCCGTAGTGGTGATTCTGGTCCGTAGTTACTGCATGGTCTGGCCCGATGCGGAAAGGCTTGACGGAGTTGGGGTTCTTGTTCCCCATTACGCCATCATTTTCGAGGTTTTTCGCCTTGGGGGTGTCTTTCTTGGCGGTAAATTTTGGGGCGTCCTTGTCGCTGCCCTGCAGCTTTTCGCCGTCCTTATTCAGGGCGTTTGGGTAGGTGCCAAAGTAGTGGTCGAAGGAAATATTCTCCGAGTAAATGACAACGACGTGTTCAATTGGGGTCGTGGTGGCTGCCTGGGCAACGCCGGGGACAAGGGACGTAGTGGCGGCTGCGGCGGCGCAAAGGGCCACAGCGCGAGAGCGAAGCTTCATTAAAAATCCAACCTTGGTCAAGAATTTGCGGGGCAGGTCGAAAGTGGCTGTGGCTCACCAGGCGAGTCATCGGTCGCTTTCGAATCGAAATTTAACGCCGCCAAAACACCGACTGCAACTAGATTAAAAGGGCGTCCCCGGCCGTGGGGACGCCCTATAGAAGCAGCTCACTTTGAACTTTTGCCGGCCGCACCCCGGGAGCCGTTAACGAAATGTTAAGAATCTATTCGGCTCCACTTTGCCAATAGGGGGTACGGGGTTAATCGTCGGCGTCGGTAGACAGCGCAGCCACGAAAGCCTCTTGCGGCACCGAGACGGAGCCCAGCGTCTTCATGCGCTTCTTACCGGCCTTCTGCTTCTCCAGCAGCTTGCGCTTACGGGAGATATCGCCGCCGTAGCACTTGGCCAGCACGTCCTTGCGCATGGCCCGGATGTTCTCGCGGGCAATGATCTTCGAACCAATGGCCGCTTGCACCGGCACCTCGAACTGCTGGCGCGGGATGAGCTCTTTAAGCTTCTTGGTCATCTTATTGCCGTACCACTGGGCGGAATCGCGGTGGACGATGGCGGAGAAGGCGTCGACCGGGTCGCCGTTGAGCAGGATATCGACCTTGACCAAGTCCGCGAGCTGCTCGCCGGCCTCTTCATAGTTCAACGAGGCGTAGCCCTTGGTGCGGGACTTGAGCATATCGAAGAAGTCGAAGATGATTTCACCAAGCGGCATGGTGTAGCGCAGTTCCACGCGGTCCTCGGAAAGGTAATCCATGCCGCCCATCTGGCCGCGCTTGGACTGGCAGAGCTCCATGGTGGGGCCGACGAATTGCTCGGGCACGATGACGGTCATCTTCACCACCGGCTCGTAGACCTCGTTAAGCTTTCCTTCCGGCCAGTCCGACGGGTTGTGAACCCACTTTTCTTCGCCGTCTTCGGCCACCACGCGGTAGGTCACCGACGGCGCGGTGGAAATTAGGTCGAGACCGAACTCGCGCTCCAAGCGGTCGCGGGTAATTTCCATATGCAATAGGCCCAAGAACCCGCAGCGGAAACCAAAGCCGAGGGCGACGGAGGTTTCGGGCTCGAAGGTCAAGGAGGCGTCGTTAAGCTGCAGCTTTTCCAAAGCATCGCGCAAGTCTGGGAAATCGGCCTGGGAGATGGGGAAAAGGCCGGAATAGACCATTGGGTCCGGGTCCTTATAGCCCTTAAGCGGAGTTTCGGCGCCGCCGTTGGACCAAGTGACGGTATCGCCCACCTTGGTCTCGCGCACGTCCTTTACGCCGGTAATGAGGTAGCCCACCTCGCCGGGGCCCAAGCCTTCACACTTTTGCATCGTGGGGGACACGATGCCGATTTCGAGCAGCTCGTGGTTAGCGTTGGTCGACATCATGGTGACCTTCTGGCGCGGGGTGAGCTTGCCATCGACCATGCGGATATAGGTGACAACGCCGCGGTAGGTGTCATAGACGGAGTCAAAAATCATGGCGCGGGCCGGCGCATCCGCGTCGAACTCGGAGGACGGCGGCGGCACCAACTCGCAGACCTTGTCCAGCAGCTCGACCACACCCTCGCCGGTCTTGCCGGATACGCGCAGGACCTCTTCTGGCTCGCAGCCGATGATATTGGCGATTTCCAGCGCGTACTTTTCCGGGTCGGCGGCCGGCAGGTCGATTTTATTGAGGACCGGGATGATTTCCAGGTCGTTTTCCATCGCCAGGTACAGGTTGGCAAGGGTTTGGGCTTCGATGCCCTGGGCGGCGTCGACAAGCAAGATGGCACCCTCACACGCCTCGAGGGCGCGGGAGACCTCGTAGGTAAAGTCCACGTGGCCGGGGGTATCGATCATCTGGAGGACGATCTGCTCCCCTTCGTCCGGACCGGACTGGGGTACCCAGGGCAGGCGTACGTTCTGCGCCTTAATGGTGATACCGCGTTCGCGTTCGATGTCCATATTATCGAGGAACTGGTCACGCATATCGCGCTCCGCAACCACCTTGGATAGCTGCAGGATGCGGTCCGCCAGCGTCGACTTGCCGTGGTCGATGTGAGCAATAATGCAGAAGTTTCGGATTCGGGCGGGATCCGTAAACGTCGTGGCCGCAAAGTTTTCAGACATACGTCTACAATAGTCGACATGAAAAGCGCCATGCTCACCCGACTGCGCCAAGCGCTGGGAATCAGCGAGCGCGAGCCTATAGACACCGGCCTGACCCGCATTAATTCCCGGTTGGGGCTGGATAGGTCGGACGAGTTCCACGAGCCGCGTAAGGCCGCTGATATCCGAGTCGAGGCCACCGCCTCTCACCCCCGCTCCATATTTTTCTCCCCCGATATGGATGGCCAGGCTGATTCCGGCGAGGTGGTCTGGGTATGGGCCCCGGCCGAAGGCAAGCAGGCCCCGCCGCGTGAGCGCGCCATCCTGGTTGTCGGCCGCACGCGCACCACGGTGATGGGTTTGCTTATCTCCCCCAACCCGAAGCATGCGCTTGACGACGCCTGGCTGGAAATCGGCGCCGGCGAGTGGGACGAATCCGGGTGCGATTGCTGGGTGCGCCTCGACCGCTTGCTGGAGGTTTCCGAAGAGCAGGTGCGCCGACAAGGCACACTTTTTCCCGAACGCCGGTTCGAAAGAATCGCGAATAGGTTACGCGCGCGCTACCACTGGGCCTAACCAGTCGCACAGACGGCGACCATGCTGAGAGTTTTGGCAGGTCGGGTTCGGTACTGCTATTGTATGTTGGTTACTTACTTGCCGGGCGCGTTGGTCGGGGCGGGCAGGACCTTGGGTTCGCTCTTCGAATACCAGCGCCGAGCGTGCCAGCGATTGCTGGCCGCGGGAATAGTCCGAGCAGGTCGGTTTCTATGTCAATCACTTTCGATTACTAAGAGGTATCTTTTCATGGCAAATATCAAGTCCAAGCAGAAGCGCGTTATCACCAACGAGAAGGCACGCCGCCGCAACAAGGGCGTTCGCTCCGCCGTCCGTACCGAGATCCGCAAGTTCCGCGAGGCCGTTGCCACTGGCGACAAGGCTGCAGCTGAGAAGCAGCTGCGCGTGGCATCTCGCGCCCTGGACAAGTCCGTGTCCAAGGGTGTCTTCCACCGCAACACTGCAGCCAACAAGAAGTCCGGCATGGCTTCCGCGTTCAATAAGATGGACTAAGAGCCATTGCACTGACAATCCCCCCGGTCGCACTCTACGGAGCGCACCGGGGGATTTTCTTAGCGTAGACCCGAGCAGTGAGGCTTAGGCCAGTTCGTCGTTGAAATAATCTTCGAAGATGGCGCCGGCGTTGCGGAAGGCTTCACTAAGCGACGTTCCTCCACGGGTTTCCACAAAAATCTCGAAGGCGGTCAGAAACTGGGTGTGGATGATGTTGACGGTCGGCGTGAGGCGCGGATCGGAGGATTTCCAACCCTCACGGGCCTGCACGGCTTGGCGGAGGCGCTCAATAGTGCGGCTATTGCGCTGGTAATACAGGGCACGCAGCTTCGTATCCTTAGCTAGTGCCTTGGCCGTCAGCTGGGAAATTTCGGGGAAGAACTCATCACCCACGGCGCGGTCAAATACGGCTTTGGCCACGATTTCAGAATCTTCGCGCAGGCTTCCGGTGGGCAGTCCGGCGGCGAAATTCTGAAATTGGTGCTCTAGTTCCTCCGAAAATTCGGGACCTAAAACTGCCGATTCTTTGTCTTTTATGTAATTAAAAAGGGTACGGCGGGAAACGCCTACCTTTTGGGCGAGTTCCTCCATAGTAAACCCGCCGTATCCGGCTTCGATGACGAGGTTGAGCGCAGCGACTCGGATTTGTGATATACGCGGCATAAATGCCCCTTTCTGTCCCGACGCTCTAAGGGCCTTACTTTCGTTTTCTAAACCCTTAAATCTTTAGGTGAAAATGGTATTTCCCTACAAACTAAGGCGTTTGGGGTGATTTTATTACCTAATATTCGACTATGGAAACAGCCGTGCGCACGGGAAGAATTTACTACCGGCATGGCCGTACGTTTAGGCCCGTCATAGAACTATTTAACAAAGCTGTGATGTTAGACAACCAAAGTACCTGTACGGCCAGCCCTCCGCTCCAGTTATCCGCCCGCACGTTCGAAAGCCCAATGGTGCTCGTGTCGGGTAGGGCCGCTAAGATGAGTCAACGATGAAAAACGTTAAGCCACTGGTGAAATGGGCGGGCGGAAAGCGCCAGCTCTTGCCACATATCCACGCCGCCCTACCGGCGGATGTCCCGCGGCGGTTTTATGAGCCCTTCATCGGTGGCGGCGCGGTGCTTTTCTCGCTCCAACCAGCAAGCGCACGGGTCAATGATCTCAATGCTGAGCTCATCAACCTATATGAGGTGGTACGCGGCGGCGTCGACGAGCTCATTGCAGAACTCGTGAGCTATCCCAATGAGGCGGAGTTCTTCTATGCGCTGCGCGCAGTGGACAGGGATGCGAAGCGGTTTGCCGCCCTCTCCCCCATCGAGCGTGCTGCACGAACGCTGTATCTCAACCGCACCTGCTATAACGGTCTGTATCGCGTGAATACGGCAGGTCAATTTAATGCGCCGTTCGGGCGCTATAAGAATCCCACCATTTGCGATGAAGACACGCTGCGTGCGGTGCACCGCTATTTTGCGGAAAATGAGGTGATCTTTTCCCAAGGCGATTTCGCCGCAGCGGTGGCAGAAGCAGGCGAAGGCGATTTTGTCTATTTCGACCCGCCCTATGACCCAGTCAATGTGACGAGCTCGTTTACCGGCTATCAAAAGGGCGGCTTTGACCGCGCGGAGCAAGAACGGCTCAAAGAGGTCTGCGATGAGTTGGACGAACGCGGGGCAAAGTTTCTGCTGTCGAATTCGGCCACCGAGTTCATCCGAGAGCTCTATGCGGATTATGAGGTAGGCATCGTGGGGGCAACGCGGGCGATCAATTCCGTCGCTTCGAAGCGCGGCAAGGTCGATGAGGTACTGGTGCGCAATTATGAGGTCAGCGGTGACTAGCGGGCCGAAGGCGCACGCGGGGCGGGAGCTGCAGGAGGAGCTGCGGGCACGTTTTGGCGTTCCGGAGTCGGTGAAGCTAGGCGTTAATGACTGGGGTTGGCTGCGCATCTTGGCGGCTGGCTACGGCGAAGAATTGGAACGGCGCGGGTATTTTTTCATCAGCGCGCGGGAAGTGGAGAAAATCTCTGCTCGGCAGCCACGGTTGATGGCCAAGCATGATTTTTCCACCTCGCGGCCTTGGATCTTTCAGCGCCTGCAGCTCGGCATCGTGCCGGTAAGCCGCAGCGAATACTTGGTGGGCCGGTTCAACCTCTACGAGAAGTTTCCGCAGGCACAGCGAGGGGAGGTACGTACGCTGCAGCTGCCAGCGGGTCTAGATACCCTCTCGTTGGAGGGGGTGAGCTCGGAGGCGGTGGCGTTAAATGGGGCGTCGGCAAGCGGGATGCTAGAAGACTTTCTGGCCTGCGGGCCTTTGCAAGCTACGGTGGCAGGCCGCATGTCCACGCGCGAGATGCAGGTGCGGCTACCGGACCTGGGCGTGGAGGTGGCGGTGGACCGCGCACAGATGGAAATCGACGGCGGTTTTGAATCGCTCGAGCATCTAGTGCTGGTGGAGGCGAAAAATCACCTCTCGGATGATTTCAATATCCGGCAGCTATATTTTCCCTACCGGCGCTTCCAACAGCGCCTGGCAAAGGAAGTGGTGCCGGTCTACCTGGTGTATTCCAATGGCATTTTCCATTTATACCGCTATGAATTTAGGGATCCGGCCGATTTTCGCAGCATTGCGCTGGTCGATAGCGCCCGCTACGCACTGTCGGCCTCGCACCTGGATGCGCAGGCGGCGCTGGATATCGTTCGGGCGGTGGAGCCTGAGGCCGAGCCGGAGGTGCCCTTTCCGCAGGCCAATAACTTTGAGCGGGTGGTCAACCTCTTGGAGCTCATGGCGCTGCAGCCGCTGAGTAAGGCAGAGATTACTCAGCGCTATGATTTCGATCCGCGGCAGGCGGACTATTATGCCAACGCCGCGCGCTACCTGGGGTTGGCGGTGCCGGTGGATGAGGCCTGGGAGCCCACCGAGCGCGGGAGGAGAATTATCGAGCAGCCGCAGCGCGATGCCCGAAATGCAGCGCTTATACGGACGTTGGCGGCGCGGCGGGTATTTCGCGAGGTGCTCGAACTCAGCTTGGCTCGCGGCGCGGTCGCCAGCACCGCGGAAGTTATTGCGGCGATGGATGACCTGGGCCTGAGCTTAGCGACGTCCCGGCGGCGCGCCTCCACCGTCGCCCGCTGGACCCAGTGGGTGCTCGACACGGTGGCGGAGGGAATGCCGCGGCTGTTTTAGTGCAGGAGGTTCTGCGCGCCGGAGACAATAAGGACGATGCCGGCGATAATGAAAAACAGGCCCGAGCCGATATCGATCCACGGACCAGCGGCGATGAGCTTGCGGCGCACGGCGTTGGTAGAAATTACCGTGGCAACGACGAGGAAAAAGAGGAAGGCCGAAAGCGATAAGGACAGCGTCAACCCGATGGCCAACCAGATGGGAGGGCTGGCGGGAAGCAGCGGGGCGATCATCGCGGCGAGGAAAAGCACGATTTTCGGGTTGGACATATTCGTCGCCAAGCCGACCTTGAAGGCAGAGCGCAGGCGCCCGAGTTGCGCGGCGGCGTCTTCCAGATCCACCGGCGGGTTGGCGCGCTGGGCGATGCCGCTGCGCAAGGCGCGCGAACCCATAAACACCAGGAAGCAGCCACCAACGGCCTGAACCGCTCCCAAAATTTCCGGAAAAGCCGTCAGCAGCGCTGCGGCGCCGAAAACGGTGGCGGTGCACCAAAAGAGCACGCCGATTTGGATGCCGGCGGCTGCGGCTATGGCGTGGCGCCGCGAGCGGGTGGCGTAGCGGGTCACCAAAATAATGTCGGGTCCGGGCGAAGCAACGCCCACCAGATTCATCAACAAGAGGGTGAAAAAGGACGTCCAGGTCACTCCCCTGCCTCGCTTTCTAGGCGCGGGATGAGGTCCTCGCGGCCAAATATGCGGGCAGACTCCAGCGCGGAGGGATGGCCGGCGGCAGGGTCGGCGTGGGCGGCCAAGAGGGCGTCGATGACCGCATCTTCCTTTTTGAAAATGGCACCGGCCAGGGGTGATTGACCGCGGTCATTGAGCAGATTAACGTCCGCGCCGACGCGAGCAAGTGCGGTAACCAGCTCGGCGTGGCCGTGATAGGCCGCGAGCATGAGGAAGGACTGGCCGTCCTGGTTCACGAGGTCAATATTTACGCCGTGGTCGATATAGGCCAGGAGGTCCAAGCTGCCCTCGCGTGCCATGTCAAAGAGCCGACCGGCGAATTCCTGCACTTGCGTCTCAGACATAGCTTCTAGCTTATCGCGCCAGTTCCGCGACTCGTTTGACGGCCGCCTCTATGGCGAATTCGGGCTCACCGCCTTGGCCTTTGACGGCGGCATCGAGTTCCGAGACGAGGATGACGGCCTTGGTGACATTATCGGCGGACCAGCGGCGAGCCACCGGCTGGGTCATCTTGACCACGTAGGGCGCTAGGCCGGTTTGGCTAGCTAAAGAATACTGGTCCCCGCGGGCGGAATACAGGCGGGCTACGGCTCCGACCTTATTGGCTAGCGCTGCGGCAATCGCCACGGGGCTGGCGCCAAGCTGCAGGGCGCGGCGGCAGGTGGACACGGCGGCTTCGACGCGGCCGGCAACGGCGGCATCGGCAATATCCCAATTGGCAACCTCGGCCACGCCGACGTAGTAGTTCTGCACGGCCTCGCGGGTGACGTTGCCGCCGGTATCGGACACCAACTGGGAGATGGCAGAGGCCAGCTCGCGTAGGTCAGAGCCCACGCCTTCGAGCACGGCATGGATGACGTCCGGGGTCGGGCGCACACCGTGGGAGGAGAATTCGCGGGTGGCCCACTGCCCCAGCTCATTGGGATAGAGCGAGAAGACTTCGTGAACCTCGGCAATCTTGCGCAGCTTGGCCACCAGTTCAGGTTGCTTCTTCTTTTTCTTTAGGGTCTTGGCCGTCACGGAGTAGATGATGACCATGGTCATGCCCGGCGCGGGGTTCGCGCAGGCACGCAGGATGATATCGACTACTTCCTTGCCGGCTCGCTCGCAGTCACTGATGACGATGACGCGGCTATCTCCAAAAAGAGAGGGGCTAGTGGCCTCGAGGATTTCGCCCTCGGAGACTTCGGAAGCTTTAAGCTTGGTCAGCTCGGGGCGAGCACCGGTGGGTCCAGTCTCCTCGGCCGCGGCGCGCTGGATCTGCAGGCGGGCGCGTTCGGTGAGGAATTCATCGTCGCCGAGGATGAGGTGTACTGGAGGCATGCCCGCCATTCTAACCTGCCGCCACACCGAGCCAGGCGATGCCCGCTAGCGTCAGCGCCAGAGTCAGCCAGGGGCGGTGATAGAGGAGGCCGGCAATGATCCAGGCGTAGGCAAGCAGCGTAAAAAGCGGGCTAGCGGGGATGGTGACCACCGGAAGGTGGGCCACGCCGTGGGCGATGGTATTAATCCACCACGAAAAGGGTTCTATAAGGCGCAGCAAGCCCGCACCTAGCACATCGAGTGGACCGAGCTGGGCGAAGACGGCGGCGATAAGCCCCACGATGGTAATCGGCACGGTGGCGGGCTCAACCAGGATATTGGCCAACACGGAGACCACGGAGACCTCGCCGGACATGAGTGCGACTAGCGGGAGGGTAACGATATCGGCGGCAATGGCCACAGCGACCGCGCGCAGAAAAATGGCGGGCCAGCCGGTTGTGGCCAAGTGTTTATAAATGAGCGGGCTAAGCGCCACGATGCCGAGCGTCGCCGCGCAAGAAAGTGCGAAACCAAAGTGCACGGCGAGGTCGGAATCCACGAAGAGCAGGGCAATGATGCCGAGGCTAAGAGCATGAATCGGCTCCATGCGCGTGGAATTAAGCACGGCGAGCAGCCCCACCAGCCCAGCCACGGCCGCGCGCTGGACGGAGGGCTCAAAACCCACGAGCACAACATAGGTGGCCAAAGCACACAGAGAGGCAGCCACGCGGGCGCGTGGCCCCAGCGCGAAGGCGGCGCAGACCATGGCTGCGGCGGAGCACACGATGGCGACATTTGCACCGGAAACTGCGCTTAAGTGCGAAAGGCCGGTGATGATATACAGGTCGCGCTCTGAAGAGCTTTGCAGGCTAGTATCGCCGAGCACCATGCCAGGAATCAGGCCCTGGCTAGAAGGACCGACGGTATCTACAACCAGCGCGCGAAATGTGTCGGACACGTGGGCCGCCCAGCCGGCTAGGCCTTCGGGCTCACCGGTTACCTGCACGTCTGTGGCAGTGGCGCTGAGCTTTCCGACGCCCGCCCTATCCGACTCCCTCACCTCCACCCTGGCCGTGAGTTCGGCGCCCGCAGCGGCCGGGACCGGTTCCGAGCTAAAGACCGGCAGTTGAGTCGGATACCCTGGCACCTTGAGCTTGAGCAGCCAGCCGCCCGTGCTGGTCTGCGTCGGCGCGGTGGTCAGGCGGCCGGTAACCTCGGTGCCGAGGTCGAACGCAGCGGCACGGGCCTGGCGCACCGCGGCAACCAGCGCCGCGGCTGTCGCGACCATTCCGGAAAATAGCGCTTGGCCCCATTGGCGGGCGATCAGGCAGCACCCGACGACCGCCGCAATGATAAAGATTGCCCAGCCACGGCCGCCTAGCAGCACAGCAACGACAGCCAGCCAAGCGGTGGCCGCGCCGGGGACGAGCCGCAGTTCTCGCATCGCGTGCTCGTACTCAGCTTAGAGCTGGACCTGGTCTTTAAGCTGCGCTAGCTTCGCCGGTCCGATGCCGGTGACCTCGAGTAATTCCTCAATATCTTGGAAGCCGCCATGTTCCTCGCGGTACGCCACGATAGCTTGCGCGGTGACCTCACCAACGCCCTTGAGTTCTGTAAGTTCCTCCGCGGTGGCGTTATTCAGGCTCACGCCGCCGGTACTGATGCCGTTTCCGCCGGATGGGGCTGGTTCGCCGGGTGCGGGAGGTGGGGCGGCGCCGGAGGGAAGGATGTGGAGCTGCTGGCCGTCGGAAAGCCGCTGGGCATGGTTGAGCGCGATTGTGTCTGCACCGGGAAGGGGTTGAGCGGCGTCGAGGGCATCGGCGACGCGCGCGCCGGGCTCGAGGGTCTGCAAGCCGGGCTCGGCCACCTCGCCAATGACAGAGACGATGATTTCACTGGGCTCTGCACTGGGTGCAGTGCCAGAATCACCGCTTATTGCCGCAGGCTCGGGCATGCCCGAGGATTCATCGGAGCGGGCGTTGATGCCAAGCCACGCCACCACGCCGACGACGAGAATGACCGCCACGGCGCAGGCTTGCCACGGGCTAATGCGCAGACGCGGGCGAGGATAATCGACGGCGAGGAGCTCTTCCTCACCGGTGGGTTGGGTAAATTCGCGGAGTCGTTCGCTAATCTTGGGTGCCGCCATGGCGCTGAGAATAAAGCCGTGGGCGCTAAGGCAGTAGGTACAGCGAAGGCGGGCTGTGGATAACTTGTTGGGGACGTCAACGAACCCGGCGCACTGGGCCTAGTTATCCACAGAACGGCGCGGTGGGAAGGCGCGTGGTCGACCACGCGTGTGAGGATGCGCTGGATCGGCGGGAGGCTCCGAGCTAAACACCGCAGATACGCCGATGGCGGAGGGGCCGACGTGGACGGAGAGGACGTCGTTAAGCGGGGTGCAGATAAAGGACGAGCCCTGCGGCAGGGCCGCTTCAAGCAGCGCCTCCAGCTTGGCGGCCGCGCCTTCGGCGTGGTTGTGCTGGATGGCGACGAAGACCGGCTTCCCGTTGGCGCGGGAGGCAATGAGGTCTACTAGCTTGGTAAAAGCCTTGGTCTGGGTGCGGGTTTTTCCCACCAGCTCCAGCTTGCCGCGGTTAATCGACATGATCGGCTTGGTGGCCAAAAGCGCCGTAGATAACACGGCTGTGGCCGGCGAAAGGCGGCCGGAGCGGCGCAGATCCTCCGTGGAATGCAGGTACACCCAGGTAGCCGCACGCTTGAGGGTGTCCATGGCCGCAGCGTAGCACTCCTCCAAGCCGGCTCCGCGGGAGGCGACCTTGGCTGCGGACATGGCGGCCGCACCCATCGCCATGCCGGCCGACCCGGAATCAATCACCCGCACCGTGTGCGGGAAAACGCCCGAAGCAGTCACTGCGGCGGAGTAGGTGGAAGAAAGCTCTTTGGATAGGTGTATGGCCACCACGCCATCATCCTGAGAGCGCTCCATTTCGCGGCCATAGGCGGCTGCCAGCTCCAGCGCGCTTAATCCCGAAGTAGATTGCTCCAAGCCATCCTTGCCGTGGCGTTCCATGAGGTGGAGGTCAATGACGGTGATGGATAGCTGCTCCGCCAGCTCCCGGGGCAGGCCCGCAGCGGAATCCGTAATGACGCGAACCGCCACTAGATATCCGCCCCGCCATCCCCGGTGACCTCGCCGCCCATATTCCAACCGTCGAAGTACCACTGGGCATTACCCACATTATCTGGGGTGAAGTCTAGCGAGGACAGCGGCGCTGCCGGGTTAAAGTCCGGGCGAGCAGTCAGCTGCGACCAGTGGGTATTCTTCAGCCCCGAAAGGATCCCGTACTGCGCGTGGTCAAGGCCAAGCAGGTGGCAGGTAAGCGCCGAGATGGCCCCGCCATGGGCCACGATGAGGACGGGGCCGGCGTCCCAGCCGGCAAAGTCTTCCATGAGCTCATCGATGACGGGGCGGGCACGCTCAGCCACGTCCACGCGAGACTCCCCCTCCGGCGGGGCCCAGGTGGGATCGTGGCGCCAAATGGCGCGCGCGCCTGGAAACTCCGCATCTACCTCAGCAGAGGTTCTGCCCTGCCACTGGCCCAAGTGAGTTTCGCGCAGGCGGGCATCCGTGCTGAAGTCCACGCCGAGGGCTTCGGCGACGACGCGGGCGGTTTCCTTCGCACGAATGAGATCGGAGGCAACGATTTTGGACACGCCCTGATCCTGGAGCAGGCGCGCGGCAGCGCGGGCCTGCTCATAGCCCAGCTCAGACAGCTCGGTATCCAAGTGGCCTTGCATGCGGCCGGTGGCGTTATAGGTAGTTTGTCCGTGGCGGATCAGGATCAGGCGGCGACTCATATGGGTTTAAAGCTCCTCGTCCTCACCTGGGACCTTATCGGCCAGTGGGAGCTCGTCGATGGAATCTACCTCACGCGGGTTGACGCCATTGGTCCATTCGCCCGGACGCTCCGGGGCTTCGATGCCCTCAATCTCCAGTGCCGGGCAATCATGGTAAAGGCGGTCCAAGCCGTAGAACTCGCGCTGGTCATTGCGCTGGACGTGGACGACGATATTGCCGTAATCCAGCAGCACCCAGCGATTTTCGCGGTTACCTTCACGGCGCTGCGGTTCAAAGCCCTGCTTGGTCATCTCATCTTCGACTTCATCCACAATGGAGCCCACCTGGCGCTCGTTATCTGCAGAAGCCAGCACGAAGACCTCAGTAATTGCGAGGACATCGGAGACATCAATAGCCGCGATATTGGTGGCTAACTTTTCTTGCGCCGCGTGTGCCGCGGTTTCTGCCATGCTGCGGGCGAGATCAGAAGTAGACAATGTGTATAAATTCCCTTTTCGCGTCTGAGTGCATTCGAAATGAACTATCTCTAGTGAGAATCTATTCTTGCACGTTTAGCAGGCCCGTGCCCAAAATCTGGGAAAGGCCGTGAAAGTTTCTACAGGGGCTTGTCCGGGTTGGGACCGTAGAGATTGTTTTTGGTGATGTACTGCACCACTCCATCCGGTACGAGGTACCACACGGGCTGGCCTTGGGCAGAGCGCTCGCGGCACGCGGTGGAGGAAATGGCCATGGCGGGGATATCGATGAGGTCAATATCCTCTTGCGCATCGGCAGGCAGCATATCAGCGCTTAATTCGTATCCTGGGCGGGTAACCCCCACGAAGTGCGCCATCTCCAGCATCTCTTCCCAGTTATGCCAGCTCATAATGGAGGCCAGAGAATCGGCGCCGGTAATGAAATAGAACTCCGCTTCTGGGAAAAGCTTACGCAGATCCCGCAGCGTATCGATGGTATAGGTAGGCCCCTCGCGGTCAATATCTACCCGCGAGACGGTAAAACGCGGATTGGATGCGGTTGCCACCATCGTCATCAAGTAGCGGTGCTCGGCCGCAGTGACCTCGCGGTGAGACTTCTGCCAAGGCTGACCTGTGGGCACAAAGATGACGCTATCGAGGGCAAAGCGATGCGCGGCCTCACTGGCGGCTACCAAGTGACCGTTGTGGATGGGGTCAAAGGTGCCACCCATGATGCCAATGCGCTGTGGGCTAGTCATGGGTGGTGATTATAGTCCCCGGCCGAGGAGGGAGTAAGCAAGGTGGCGAGGGAGTCGGCAAAAGCGGCGTCGCCAAGCGAGGGCTCTACAAAATAAGAAGCATGGCGAGCTGCCTTGGTAGCCAGCGCGTCGTGGGCGGAGGCGAGGTTCAGGTCGCAAACGAAGTCTCCGTCCAAGCAATAGTTAAGGCGGCGCGAGTCCGGCAATGCCGCAGGTTGTAAGAGCAAATGCTGCGGTAGCCAGCCCGCCATACCGTGGGGACGGCTGAGGGGATTGCCCAGGTAAACTGCCCCCGCGAGCTTGCCTCGTTGCGCAAGGTAGCGCTCCGCGCTGGTAGCGACAATGGCGCCTTGGGAGTAGCCAGCCGTAATATAGCGCGGCTGGCAGCCTGTTTCGCGCTCATACTTTTCCACCACGCGCGGAGCGTTGACCATGCCGGTGCGCAAACTATGTACAAAACCAACGGTGACCGAATACGCCAGCTCGTGCAACGGATGCTCCATCACTACCCCACCGAGGCGGCGAATAAGCTGGAGCGGATTCAACTGTTCACCTTCCTGCGCCAGCGGCGGCAGGTTCATTGACGCCGGGTATGCCTGGGGGTCAAGGGCGAGGACATGGACTTTATCCATCGTGCCGGGATGGCGTTTTTCCACTAGATGAAAAAGCGCGGAGAGGTTTGCCCCTTCATAGCCATTCGACGGCGCGGCATGCGGCGAATACTGCTGCGGTCCGAAATACTCGCCGTATTCCTCATTCTGGTCGGAGCCACGAGCAGCCAAAACAACGAACTCGGGACACCCAGCAGGCTGCGGCGATGGGGCGGATTGTGCTGCTGCCTGGGGCACGACCGGGGCAGCATTCGCGGTGGCGGCGGCGGGGGCTATAGAAACGGCAAGCGCCGCCGAGGCGCTTAGGGCGACGGCGGCACGGAAGAAAGCAGATCGAATCATGGCGGGGAGAATTATGGACGGGTCTGACCTGTACCCTGCAGGATCCACTTAGAAGAGGTGAGCTCCGGCAGCGCCATTGGGCCACGGGCGTGCAGCTTCTGGGTGGAAATGCCGATTTCGGCGCCCATGCCGTAGACCTCGCCATCGGTGAAGGCGGTAGAGGCATTGAGCATCACCGCGGCGGCATCCACCTCGTTGCCGAATTTCACTAGGACATCGGCGTCTTGCGCGGCGATGGCCTCGGTGTGGCCAGTGGTGAACTCGGTGATATGCGCGATGGCGCCATCTACGCCGTCGACCACCTTGGCGCAGATATCCATAGATAGTGACTCCTCGCGCCAGTCTTCATCGGTGGCCTGCACGGCATCCTTGACGCCGAAGGCCTCGAGCTCGGCGACGTCGCCGTGGATGGTCACGCCAGCATCCTGCAGCGCGGCGATGATGCGGAGCTTGACGGAGTCATCCAAAGCGGCGTCGATAAGCACGCACTCCGTGGAGTTGCACACGGAGGTGCGGCGGGTCTTGCCGTTGATGACCATGTCGATGGCCTTATCAATGTCTGCAGAGGCATCCACGTAGAAGTGGCAATTGCCGGTGCCGGTCTCAATGGCGGGGACGGTGGCGCCGGTAACGACGGCCTCAATAAGCTTTGCGCCACCACGCGGAATAACCAGGTCCACCAGACCACGGGCGGTAATGAGGTCCTGGACGGAATCGTGCGTCTCGCACGGCAAAAGCTGCACGGCCTCGCGCGGCAGGTCAAACTCAACGAGGGTATCCTGCAAGATTTCTACCAGCTTGGTGTTGGAGTTGCGGGCGGATTTGGAGCCACGCAATAGCGGCACATTGCCGGACTTGATGGCCAAACCGAAGGCGTCCACGGTGACGTTCGGGCGGGCCTCATAGACCATGCCCATGACACCGAGCGGCACGCGCACCTGCTTCATCTGGATTCCGTTATCCATGGTGCGCCCCTGCAGGATCTCCCCTACCGGGTCCTGCAGGCCAGCTACCTGGCGCAGGCCGCCGGCAATGCCTTCCACGCGCGCGGCGTCGAGAGACAGGCGGTCAATAAGGGACTCGGACATGCCGCGTTCGCGGCCGGCATCGATATCCTGCTTATTGGCGGCGAGAATGGCTTCGGTGTGGGCAATGAGGTTGTCGGCTGCGCGCTGCAAGATCTCATTCTTGCGCGGCGTGGACAGCTGCGCCACAACGGGCGCGACTTCCTTGGCAGCACGGGCTTTGGACAGAACTTCTTCGCGTTCAGTGTTGCTCATGTCATACCAGCCTAACGAAAGGCCGCGCGCTTTTCAGCCAGTTGGGCGGCAAGCACCCGCACGGTGGTGTCCTTATTGGCCGAGCTCGCGGCTCCGCTTGTCGGATGCCCGGCGGCGGCGCTTCTCGTCCTTCCGCTCGAACATGAGGTATTCCTCTTCGTAATAGCTCAAGTTATAAACGTGGCGGGCTCCGGCCGAGCATATAAAACAGATAATCGGGATAACCCAAAAATAGGACCAGTGGAAGAAGAAATAGCCGAGCACAACGGAAAGGATGGTGGCCGCCCAGGCAGCATAATCGACCGCCTGTACCTTCTTCCGGCGCTCCTTCATATCCGCGACCTCGGCTTCGGTGGGATTAAAAGAGCTCCCTTGATAAGAACCGTCTTGTGAGGCGGCGTTGTCCATTAATAACCCGCCTGAATATCGACTTCCGTGGGGATTGCTTCACCTGCGGAGTAGCGCTCCATGACCTGTACTGTATGCGAGCCGATGCGCCGGCGCACCGAATAGGGAGGGTTGGCCAGGTGCGGGGTGATGACCACGTTAGGCATGTCCCACAGTGGGTGCCCATCGGGCAGCGGCTCAGGGTCGGTGACATCCAAGCCAGCGCCGGCGATGTCTCCTGCCCGCAAGGCTTCGACTAGAGCATCGGTGTCCACCAGTGGTCCGCGGCCAACGTTAATAATCACGGCGTGATCGGGCATGGCACGGAAGGCAGCGGCATTAAAAAGCCGGTGGGTCTCGTCCGTTAGCGGCGCAAGCGCCACGAAATAATCGGCGGCTGGCCAGACGCGCTCAATATCGGCGGTGGCGAAGGTTTCATCGGCACCCTCCACTGGGTTGCCGGAGCGATTGACCGCGATTATGCGTGGTCCGAAGCCTTCCAGCATACGAATAAGCCGCTTGCCGATGCCCCCGGCGCCCACCACCGCTACCGTCTTATCTTCAAAAAGGAAGCTGGTATGAGCCTCAACCTCATCGCGGTTAGACCAGCTAGTCCCCACGCGCTTATGCGCATGCAAGTGGGCGAGCAGGAGCGCAATGGTAGATTCCGCCACGGTGGCGTCATACAGGCCGGCGGCATTAGACCAGCGGGCGGTGGTATCACGCATGACGTCGAGCAGGTGATCCACCCCAGCGAAGGGGACCTGCACCAGGCCCACGCTCGGTGGCAGGGGCTGTGGGAAGTCGTCCGGACCGCCGTTGAAGATGAGAACCTCGGCGTCATCCAGTGGGGCACGCTCGTGGCCGGCTGCATCGAGTGCCTGCAGGGTTTCTTCCCACGGGGTGGGTAACATCGCGTACTTCATTAGTAGCCGGCCTCCACATCGACGCGGGTGGGCATAGCCTCTCCCCTCTCCCACGCCGCGGCATTGGCGTTGAAGATAGCGCCCAGGTGGTACTGCGCCACGTGCGCGGAAGCAGCCATGTGCGGCGTCATGGTGCAATTGGGCAGTTCATAGAGCGGATGGCCATCAGGCAGTGGCTCGGGATCCATAACTTCCAGCCCGGCGCCGGCGATCTCACCATCGCGCAGGGCCGCCACTAGATCGTCGGTTACTACGGTGCTGCCACGGCCGACGTTGATAAAGATGGCGGAGGGTTTCATCGCGCGGAAGGCGGCGGCATCGATTAACCCCTCGGTGTCCTTGGTCGCAGGCAGGATACAGAAAATGAAATCGGCCGAGCCCCACACGTGGTCGGCCTTATCCATGGGCACGACCTCATCGGCGCCTTCCACCGAGCGGCCGGAGCGATTGACCGCGGTAATGTGCACTCCAAACGGTTTAAGAAGCATAATAAGCTGCTTGCCGATGCCCCCAGCGCCAAAGATCGCTACCTTCTTCGGTCCTTGCTGGTTATAAAGCCACGCCTGGGTTTTATCCAGCTCCTGCGCTACCGACCACGAAGCGGCCTGGGCGAAGGCTTTGTGGTGGTGCGCCTGTGAAAGTGCCAGGCCAAGTGCAGATTCGGCCACCGGCTGGGCAAAAGCGCCGGCGGAATTGCACCACGGTACGCCGTCTGGGGTGATGACGCCGGCATCAATGAGCTGGTTTACGCCGGTAAAACAATGCTGCACCCAACCGATGTTCTCCGGCATCTCGGGGATGCGGCGCGGGTTGGGCGCATTGTTGATGTAGACCTCGGCATCTTCGAGGCTATTTACGCGTTCGTGCCCGGCAGCCTCGATATCTTCTACCATCGGTTGCCAGGTGTCCGGACCCATGAAATATTTCATGCCCCAACCATACGGGGAATCAGGGACTTGGGTTTAAATACGGGAGGCGAAGTTGGAGAGGTAATCGGCGTGAACAACTGAGCGGCGCTGCTCCTCAGGAAGTTCTTCCATCTTCTTTCCCTTAATACCGTGCAGTTCCTCGGAGTCGAAACGGACTTCGCCACGTCCGATGACCTCGCCATTCGGACCGAGGATATCGATGATTTCGCCCTTGGTGAACTCGCCTTGCACATCGGTAATGCCCACGGCCAGCAGTGAATTACCGCCCTCGGTCACGGCTTGTTTAGCGCCTTCATCGAGGCGGACGGCTCCGCCGGTATCTGCGCAGTAAAGTGCCCAGAACTTCCAGGCGGAAAGCTGGCGTTCCTCGCGGGTGTGGAAGACGGTGCCCACAGAGGCGTCGGCAAGCGCGGGGCCAATATTATCCGTGGAGGTCAACAGCACCGGAATGCCGCCGCGGGTTGCCAGGCGGGCTGCAGAGACCTTGGTGGCCATACCACCGGTGCCCACCTTGCCGCCATCGCCAGCTACAACGCCCTTCAAGTCCTTGCCGGTGCGCACTTCATCGATGAACTTAGCGTCCGGCTCGGCCGGGTTCTTGTCATACAGGCCATCCACATCGGAGAAGAGGAAGAGCGCATCAGCACCCACCAGGTTGGCCACCAGCGCGGAGAGGCGATCGTTATCGCCAAAGTGCATCTCCGAGGTAGCCACGGCGTCGTTCTCGTTGACGATAGGAATGGTACGCAGCTGGCGCAGGCGATCAATGGTGCGCTGCGCGTTGCGGGCGCGATCGCGGTGACCAGTATCTGACGCAGTCAACAAAACCTGGCCGATGGTGCGCTGATAGCGAGCAAAGGACTGGCCCCACACATAGGCCAAGTGCACCTGGCCTACAGAAGCGGAGGCCTGCTTGGTAGCCAGATCGGTGGGACGCTGGTGCAGCCCGAGCGGCCCCATGCCGGCGGCGACCGCACCAGAAGAAACGATAATGACATCGGAGCGGCCCATGCGCGCATGAACGGCATCGACGATGTGATCAATCTTTTCCTGTGAAACACGGAAATTCTCATCCGTGAGAGAAGAGGAACCAATCTTGACCACGACGCGCTTGGCGTGCGCGATCTCGTGGCGAAGTTCAGATTCAAAACCGGACGCTACCGGGTTCTCATCGAGCGGTTCTGGAAAGGGAGTATCGGCGGTAGGCCCGTCAAAAGGCTCTACCGGAAGTGGAAGGATGGGCTCTTTCTGTTGATCAGAAGACATGCCAACCGAGTCTACAAAGCGCCCCCTCTTATACACCCCAAGAAGAGGGGGCCTACCGAGCTAGCCTTGCCACCTATCCCGATTAGCACCCTCGCGAGTGACCTCTTCGTCGGTGCCGTAATCGTATTCATCGATAAGACCACGGCGTGCCTGAGAGGCACGCTTGCGCTCGGCGGCGGAAACGCGGCTAGTGCCCTTCAAACGGGCGTCCTCGCCGCGGCTGGCCATCGTCGGATCACCGCCAGTCATCGGCTCCCACTCGAAGGTAATGCCGCCGATCGTCACCGGACAGCCTTCCACAGCGCCCTGCTCGCGCAGCTCTTCCTCCACGCCGGCCTTGGCCAAGCGGTCCGCCAAGAAGCCCACTGCCTCATCATTTTCAAAATCAGTTTGGGTAATCCAGCGATCAATCTTCTTGCCCTCAACAATGAAGCCACCCTCGACCTCAGGGTCGGCCTTCACGGTGAAATCAGCAAATACACCGGTATGCTTCTTATGGCCCTGGGCCTTGGGATGGATAACGGTGTGGTTCTTATCCTTCTTTGGCAATGGCTGGGCCTTGCGATGCTCGGTCACCATATCCATGAGCCGGAACTTCAGCGGATCCAGGCCCTTGCGAGCGACGGCCGAAATAATAAAGACAGGCCAGCCAAACTTCTCTTCCAGATCACCCTTGACAAATTCCGCCAGCTCTTCGGCCTCAGGCACATCTGCTTTATTCAAGATGATGACGCGGGGGCGCTCACGCAGATCCCCTAAACCAGTATCTTCCTGCAAAGCCCCTTGGTATTTTGCCAGCTCACTTTCCATCGCCTCAATATCGGAAACGGGATCACGGCCGGGCTCAATGGTGGCAGTATCGACCACATGGGCAAGCACCGCCGTGCGTTCAATGTGGCGCAAGAAATCCAGGCCTAGGCCTTTGCCATCGGCCGCGCCTGGGATAAGCCCCGGCACGTCCGCGATAGTAAAGGAGCTATCTCCCATATCCACCACGCCCAGGTTCGGCTGCAGCGTAGTAAAGGGGTAATCACCGATCTTGGGCTTCGCGGCCGACAAAACCGAGATAAGCGAGGACTTACCAGCCGATGGAAAGCCCACCAGCCCTACATCCGCCATGGACTTCAGCTCGAGGATAAGATCATGGGCCTGGCCCGGCTCACCCTGGAGAGCAAAACCCGGTGCCTTGCGGTTCTTTGAGGCCAATGCCGCATTGCCTAGTCCGCCGAAGCCGCCTTCTGCGGCCACAAACCGCGTTCCCGGAACGGTAAGGTCCGCCAAGGTTTCGCCCTTTTCAGTGCGGACCACCGTGCCCGCCGGGACCTCCAAAATCAGGTCCTCGCCGCGAGCACCATTACGCATATCGCCGGCTCCATTGCCGCCGCGTTGCGCCTTAATATGCGGGCGGTAATGGAAATCCATAAGCGTATGGATTTGTTCAGAGACCTCGAGAATGATGTCACCGCCGTGACCACCATTGCCACCATCCGGGCCACCCAATGGCTTAAACTTCTCGCGGTGGACAGACACACAGCCGTGTCCACCGTCACCTGCTTGCAGGTGCAGGACAACGCGGTCAATAAAACGTGCCATGGTCAAATCCTCCGTGCATTGAATAGTTGTCCTACTCAGTGTAATGCGTATCCTGGGCTGGACTCCAACCGTTTAACATAATGTGAATATTGAATATTCTTATTAGGAGGACTTGGATTTTGCTAGGTAGACACCTAGTACCCCGCTTGGTGGAGAAGAAATGAACTGTACCACCATGCCTAAATACTCCGAACAACTCAAACGTGGTGCTATGGTCCGCTCAGAGTACATTGAAGTCGCCCGCTTCCTTCAGCTTCAGCGAGGTTTGTTGAAAACGTTCCCGCCTTTATTTTCAGGCCCACTAACACGGCACCAGCAAACGTTCCGGCACTAGAGCTTTGCGCGATATTGCCTATGGGTGAGGGCCAATTTCGAGCGAATCCGCCAGGTAGAAAATCATAGAGTTGCACGAACAACAAGATATTTTGCAAAAGGCCGCAAATTCTTTTGAGCAAAGAGACATGTGGACAATAGAGAGTGTCTGATGGTTTGTAGGCAGATTCCCAACCTGCATGAAGAGTTAGACCAGAATGACTACTGCGACACGACCAGATCTAAGCTTATAAGACCACGACTCATGCAATTGATAAGAAGCTTCTTGCCCACCCTAAAATTGCGAAACACATTGACAGCCTAGAAACGACCACCACGGCTGCCAATAACCTAGTTCGACGCACGTTACAAACCGCAATGACCAGAGACTAAAACTGCCGCCGAAACCGACAATTACCGCAACGAGCCGTACAAAGACAGCGGACAGTAACTACAGCCCAGCCACATTGATATCCCTATGAGATTACCACTCGTTTAGTGGACCCTATTCGTACGGATTTTGTGCCCGTAGGAGAAAATGATCATTGTGAGCTAACAGCGCAAGAAGTACACGCCGGAATATCGGCGCAAAGCCACGAACCTAGTATTCGAGTAAGAGCGCCCGGTATCTTATGTGGCTAAGGAAATCGGTGTTTCCGCCGAGCTTTAGACCAGCGGGGCATACTCGAGCGTGAACAAACCTCCCGGCTGATGCGCTTGGCCGACAATTCTGGCAAGGCAAAGGACGCTCACCTATAACAACGCGCAAGCCCAACGCGCCAAATTTGCGCCAAACCTAGCCAACCATGAGTTTAAACCCCAATGCCCCTACAAACTGTGGATGACCGACATAACAACCGCGCGCACAAAGAAAGGCTTTGTGTACACCGCGATTGTCACTTATACGTTTACTCAACACATTGCCGGATCGTCGTAATCAAAATCCATGCGCACCGAAGCATTGCCGCTGCATGCTTTCAACCCAGTGATCTTATCCGCCAAAGAAAAACAGGTTCGGTGCACCATTCCTACCCCGGCTTGCTGTAAGACTACGTTGTCTACAACAAACAGCTTCCCCGGCAAGGAATCACTCCTTCCACCGGAACTGTCGGGAACTCTTACGACAATGCTCTAGCCGAAAAATTTTAATGGTTCCTACAACCATGAACTCATCCATACTCACAGTATGTGATAATGCTGCCGATGCGGAACCTCCAAAACCCAAATGGTGTCGTGATGGAACAAAACCAAGCTCCACGAAAAATTTAAGACACCCAGACCCAGCCGAGACGGAAACCGAATTATCCAAACCAGAACCCACCACAGGAAATAATAAAACCCCAAGGCAAAAGCCAGGAACAAAACTCGGGCCACTTCAGTACCGAAAAATTTACCCCACTTGCCCTAAGCAACATTGCTAGTCAGGCAAATGGGGTAAATACGCAGTAGACCAAGTATCCTTTTGACACCTGCGGTCTACTTTGGCAGGTTCTTAAACGAACATACCAATGAGCTGGGAAGCGCCGTCAGCAATATTTACAAACGGCTCAACAATAGCCTTAACAACCTCTACGACTGTATTGGAAACGCTGGATAGCTCGGACACAACGCTGGATAGCTCGGACATTTTGACTCCTTCAGGAATTAGGATACTTGAATTATTTTATTCGGACTCGGACAGCGGGTTGATCACATCAACAGCATTTTCAAGATTCTTGCCAGAGAAGATCTCGGTCACGCCGGACAGAATCTTGTACCAACCTTCTTGGGTGTTGACGAAGTTGTCCAAGTGAAGCTGGATGGTGGATAGGTAATCCTGGATGGTCGACAGGTCAAAGTTCATACTCATACTCCTCGGTATCCTCTGGAGAACTTTCAGCCCAGATAGGGTTCGATTGCAGGACCGCTCTCACGTCCCACTAAAGGTATTCTGCCATAAGGTGACAATTCCGCAACAGAAATTCTGCTCCACAAACTAATTGCACCCCCTTTCAACTAGGAAATCATAATGCTAACCCAGCCTCAGTTAAGCCTATACTCATCTTTTGGGAATTCAACAGCGATTATGTAGCCCGCCTTTCAATTAAATTGAAGGATAGGTTAAAAGAGATAAACGCGTAGGTTAACTATCCGCGTTCTAATTTAAAAGTCTTTATTTTTACCTAGCGCCCAAGCACCCCCAATACCCCCCCTTATAGGGGGTTAATCTGTACGCTTTATTCCACTGAACAGTTGGCTCTTCTTAATAGCTTCTCTTCCGATTATGTTCCTGCGGGCCTTTTACACGTTGGCAAATCAGCTTTTTATCCTTTCTGACGTGCCGCAAATCCCCAACTGAGCGACCGCTCTCTACAGAAATCAGTGGAGATCCCTTAAGACAACAAGGGTTTCCCTTGCGACACACTATACGTAGGGATATTTTTATTTGATTCCATCTGCTGGCCTACAACCCGTCAGGTGTAGACCACATCCTTCACCAAGTCTGCATTGGCGCCACCTACACGGCAGCTGCTCCATACCTACCATGCACTGCACGTCATGAGCATCGCTCCCCGTTAAGATCCTACTTATATGCCAACAGCCTACACAGAAATATAAGAGTATGTTACGAGATCTAGCGGCCACATATACCGCAAGTCTCTCTTGCTAACCTCCTTCAGACCGCTACCATCTGACTCAGACGTCAAAGGGAACGAGCTACCCCAGCTACAACAACGCTGTCCTACAACAAGGTGGTGCAATAATCTTCTGAACTCAAGATAGCAATTGTTTTAGTAAACCCTTTGTTTACTTCGGAGGCACTACATAGCGTATGGTTCGCTCTACTTGAGCGCCCATTTGCAGACTGGTTATCAACACCTAGGATGAGATCAGCTACACAAAGACCTGGTACCGCCCAGTCGGAAATCATGACCGTAGGATCGACATACCGCTTGCGGGCGCGCTTCGCGTGCCACGAGGTCGACGTTGCGCGTGATCTCGACGTAGTGCAGCAGCGACTTCTTTTTCGACTCGTATTTAGCCTGGGAAAACAAAGGTTGATAGCTCCTTTCAGGACACACGTACGTAGCCTCATCACCGGGATAGCAACTACGCAACCACCCGCACATCTGCTGCGGCGAGTACCTATCTTTCACCATCGCCCAGACCGTCTCACGCAAACGTGGATTGGCATCAATCCTGCGCTTCCGGCGTAAACGTACTCGACGCCGATTTACGGTGCGCATATGTGGGAAGATACACCCCAAACTCGTCCCGGTTACGCTAAAGCTTCTTGCTGATAGTGCTAGCAGAGTGCTGAAAACGCCGAGCTGTCTCACACACGCTTTTACCCTGCCGGTCAAGATCAAAGATGAGCTCACGCTTTCTACCGATAGATAACGCGAAGAAATATGCCTATCAATTCGCTCTTGTGGAATAGCCAGGCCTGGGGCTGCTTGGCGGCCAACGACATACGGGATTACCTACATAAGCTTGTTATACAGCGCCAAATCCGGGCCAGCCGGGACAAAAGCACATGCCCAGTGGAAATTTTAATAACGCCTGGTCCATATCAGCAACATCACGCGGATGAATTCCACAAGCTAAAGCTACATCTTTGAGACCTACACATTCACACAGTTGCATATAACCACACCGGCGCGTAGTTACACATCTTCGCGAGCATGCGCATTGCGCTTCCACAACCCAAGCTCATTACCAGTCCGATAAACCGGACTAGAGCTTATGGAAAGCGGGCGCACAAAATGCATCGGTTCCACACCTTCAAGCCGCAATCAGGCTATCGCCTGACTGTCACACAGCTAGTACGCCTGCGATGATTGCGCGGCAAGTCCAACTCACCAGCAGGCCGATAAGCAACAGACTTTGCTAAACCATCCACACCAGCAGCCACTCAGAATGAACCACCAACCTGATCAACGCTGCAAACGGCGACATAATAGGAGAAACTGGACCCAATTCGACTCCACACAATAACCCCACCGACAACAGGTGTTCCCCGAGAAGCAGAATCCGAGAGCCCTTTTACAACAGAAAATCCCCAAGCCCTTCACACTGCTGTGGGACGGACTCGAGGATTAGCCTAATCGGACTGAAGTTAAGCAGTCGCTTCTGCAGCAACCTCTTCAGCCGGGACGATGTTGACCATACGACGGCCACGCTTGATACCGAACTCAACGGAGCCAGCTGCAAGCGCGAACAGGGTATCGTCGCCGCCGCGGCCTACGTTCTCACCTGGGTGGAACTTGGTACCGCGCTGACGCACGATGATCTCGCCGGCATTAACCTGCTGACCACCGAAGCGCTTGACGCCGAGACGCTTAGACTCGGAATCGCGACCGTTGCTGGAGCTGGAAGCACCCTTCTTGTGTGCCATGTGGTTTTCCCTCCTTCAGGGATAATTACAGCCGGTTAAGGCTTACTTGATACCGGTGATCTTCAAGGTGGTCACAGGCTGACGGTGGCCCTGACGCTTCTTGTAACCAGTCTTGTTCTTGTACTTCAGGATATCGACCTTCGGGCCCTTACCCTGCTCAACGATTTCTGCGGAAACAGAAACCTTCTCCAAGTCGGAAGCCTTGGACTTAACATCGGCGCCATCGACGAGCAGAACCGGGGTGAGAGCTACGGCAGAGCCTGGCTCACCCTCGATCTTCTCGACCTTGACGAGGTCACCTTCAGCAACCTTGTACTGCTTGCCGCCGGTCTTGACGATCGCGTACATAGAGGGTTACCCCTTATCTAAACTCGCTCGGAAGCAACCGGGGAGGCCGCGTTCCGAATGGACACTTACATATTGCGTTTAGTTCTCGCGCGAACATGCCCGTACAACTCACTGAGTGAGTGTCGGACTGATCCAGCGCTGTGAGTACTAAACAGCGACTGTCAAAGACTACCCTGTAGCGGGCACAAAATACAAACCACGCTTTTCGTGCCCGCGTGGCGTAGCCCTAAGACTTGCTTCGCCGTGCTACGCGGCGCCGCCCGCGCCCAGATTTAGCTGAGGCTTTTTCTGGGTGGACTCCGCTCGCCGCAGGCTGCTTCTGGGCACCGTTATCCTGTGCTTTTGGGGCCCTCGCTCTTGCCGACGTCCCCTTTTTGCGCACCGCCCTCTTCTTGCCACGGCGCAAGACCTTGGAATCGCTCGAGCCCGCCCGGTTCCCAGAACCGGTGCGCTCCGGCGAGCCTTCCTGTCGCGTCGAACGGCCCGACTCGGCCTTCGTTGCCTTCGGGTTCTCTGCTACGGCTTTCTTAGGGGCAGCCTGACGCACGGCACGGCGACGCCCCCGCCCCTTGCCGCCGGGGCGCCCAGCGCGCGTAGTGCCTACGGCCTTTTCATGTCGCTGCTCGGCCGAGCCGCCCGCCTGCTCGTGCTCCTGCGTCTTCTCCTTTACCTCGTGTGGCAGGCGCGAGGAAACACGGCTTTGGGCTTGTCGAGTGCGCACCGTGCGACGGCGACCACGCCGGCGGCCCTTTCGCTCCCCGCGCGAGTCCTTCTGCCCCTGTTGTTCTGCGGCCTCGCTTGCGTTACCGCCATCGGATGCGGGTACCGCGTGATCGGCCTTGGGTACGGCAGACTCCTGTTCACCGGCAACTGCGAATTCCTGCGGCTGTGGACGCCTATCAGAACGCGAATTGCCGCGTGTGCGGCGCTTGCGGCGCGGGGAAGCCTCAAACTCGGCCACAGCCTCTTCATAGGTCTTGCCTGCTGCAGACGCCGTGGCTTTCTGCTTGCTGCCTGCGCCAGCGCGTGTGGCCTTAGAGCGACGGGTCGCCCGGCGCAGCTTCTTGCCGCGTTTGGAGCCCGCCCCAGCGTCTGGGTGGGCCTTAGCGACGGCACCCGAGTCCGCGTCCGTATCCGCATCGGGGACGTAGGAATTAAATTCCTGTACCTCGTCGCTTTCCGCAGCATTATCCGCCGCAGCGTATGCGATGGCCTCGATATCGGATACTTCAGTCTGGGTGTGCTTGCGAGCCCGACGGCGGCCACGGCCGCGTCCGCGCTCCTTAGCGCTGTCTCGGTCTCCGCTGTGCGTGTTCTGATCAGCGTGCGGCTCGTCCGCACCGCGCTCATCCACAACGACGTTAGCTACGAGATCCTCCAGCGACGTCTTTGCGGATTCCCGTGCGGCGTCTTCGCTCTCGGTGCCGTAGACCGGCGCCTGCGTTTTCTTAAAGCGCTTGGGCTTGGAATCGCTTTCAGGGGCGTCATCAAGCTCGTGCTTATGCATCGCCACCGCAGCCGGGTGCTGCTGCGGATCATGAGTCTGCTTTTTGTGCGACTTGGACTTGCGCCCAGAGTGCTTCGCGCGCGAATCGTCCTCAGCCTCGTCCACCGGGTACTGGTGAATGATGATCCCGCGGCCATGGCAGCACTCGCACTCGGTAGAGAAGGTCTCCACCAGCCCGGTGCCCAGGCGCTTACGGGTCATTTGCACCAAGCCCAGAGAGGTAACCTCAGAAACCTGGTGGCGGGTGCGGTCGCGGCCCAAGGCCTCCTTCAAGCGGCGCAGGACCAAGTCCTGGTTTTCTGGCAAGACCATATCAATAAAGTCCACCACAATCATGCCGCCCAAATCACGCAGGCGCATCTGGCGCACGATTTCTTCGGCCGCTTCGAGGTTATTGCGGGTTACCGTTTCTTCTAGGTTGCCGCCAGAACCGGTGAACTTGCCGGTATTTACGTCGATGACGGTCATGGCTTCGGTGCGGTCAATCACCAGCGTGCCGCCGGATGGCAGCCATACCTTGCGCGAGAGGGCCTTATGCAGCTGCTCGTCAATGCGGTGGACCTCAAAGGCATCCTGCCCGCCGTGGTCCTTAGCGCGGAAGCGCACCACGCGATCCGCAAGGTCAGGCGCCATGGAATCGACGTAGGCGCGGACGGTATTGAACGAACGCTTGCCATCGACGACGAGCTCGGTGAAGTCCTCGTTGAAGAGATCGCGCACCACTTTGATGAGCATGTTCGGCTCTTCGTACATGGTCACCGGCTTAGCGCCCTTGGAAGACTTTTCCTTCTTGGCGTGGGCGATGATGTCCTCCCACCGGCTGTGCAGGCGATTGACGTCGGTAGCGATCGCCTCTTCCGAGACATTTTCGGCAGCGGTGCGGATAATCGCTCCCCCATCGCCCGGCACCACGCGGCCCAGGATATCCTTCAAGCGCTTGCGCTCCGGGGCGGGCAACTTGCGGGAAATGCCCGCGCTGCGGCCGCCTGGCACATAGACCAGGTAGCGGCCGGCAAGGGAAATCTGGGTGGTCAGACGCGCGCCCTTATGACCAATTGGATCCTTGGCCACCTGAACCAATACCTGATCGCCGGACTTCAGGGCGTTTTCTACCTTGCGGGCGCGCCCATGCAGCTTGGTCTTGCGCCAATCGATTTCACCGGCGTAGAGCACGCCATTTCGGCCCTGTCCGATATCTACGAAGGCCGCCTCCATCGAAGGCAGGACGTTTTGGACGCGTCCTAGGTAAATATTGCCAATCAGCGAAGCCTGGGACTCGGTGGTAACGAAGTGCTCGACCAGCAGGTCATCTTCTAGCACGCCCACCTGCGTGATGATTCCGGCACCATCCTCGCGCTCCTTATCGCGCACCACCATGGTGCGCTCCACGGCTTCGCGGCGGGCAAGAAACTCTGCCTGGGAAACAATGTGCTGGCGGGTGCGGCCCTTTGCGCGCAGTTCCGCGCGGCGGCGCTTTTGGGCCTCGATGCGCGTGGAGCCACGGATGGCCTTCGGCTCGTCAATGTATTCGGGCTCGGTAGCCTGATCCTCACGGTTCGAGCTAGCGCCGCGTCCGCGGGAGGCGCCGCGGCGACCTCGACGACGAGCCTCGGATTTACCAGAACCACGGCCGGAGCCCGGCTGCTCACTCACTTCCTCGGCAACATCGTCGCTTTCGGAGTCATCGCCGAAGAAATCTTCCTCCGCAGCGTCTGCAACTAGTGCGAAGGCCGCTGCATCATCTTGCTGTGGGGCCATAAAGATCGGCGCAAAGTCATAGTGCCCGGATTCTTCCTCAGATTCAGCGCGCGGGACAATGTGCGGGGCGTAGTAGTCATCCTCGAAATCCTCGCCGGCCTCCGCAAGCGCTTCGTGCAGCTTCGCCGCATCAACTGTGCCGTTATCGAGTGCACTCGCCGGCGCTTCTTCCACCTCATCCGCGGATTCCGCCGCTGCGGCGTCTTCGGCAGCTGAGTCGGTATCGGCTGCGGCCTTGGCGAGTGACTCTTCTACCTTGTCTTCGATTTGGGAGATCTCATTATCCACGTTCTTGCGCACGCGGTGGCGCAAGCGTTCTTCGTCTTCCGCGGGCTGCACCCCCGCTGCGTCGGTCTCGGCCGAGTCTTCGGACACTGGGGCTGCGGATTTGCGAGTGGCCTTGCGTGCGCGCTTGGCGCGCTTCTTCGCCGGCTTCTTCTCGGGTTGCTTGCCTGAATTATCTTCCTGCGGTACAGCAGCATTGTCTGCGGACTCCGTGTCCGGTGCGGCGGTGGAGGCTTCGCTGGTATCGCCAGAGGGGGCATCGCCAAGCGCCGCGGCTTGAGCCACAGCATCGAGCACCTGGCCTGCTTCCTCACGGGTGAGGGAGCTTTGCGCGCTCTTTTTTAGCCCCATGTCTTTGAGCTGCGCCACCAGATCGCGCGAGGCAAGCCCCAGCTGCTTGGCAAGGGCATAAACGCGGACCTTGTCTTTGAGCTGGCCGCGGTCCAAGTTCTGGGCCAAAGACGCCGCCGCCTTGAGGTTTTCAGTTGTTTCTTGAGAGTTCTGTGCCACCATGTTCGGGCTTACTCCTGTACTTCGTCTGTTTCAGGCGCTATCTCGGGCGCAGGCACAGCCATGGACTGTACCGCCGCCGCGCGAGGCATTTAGCGCGCTATAAAAGTTTGTGGGTATTAAGTTATTACGCGTCTCGTACGCGCTCATTACCATTGTGTCACAGAAACGCAGCCAGGCTGTCAGGCGGTGTTATGTTGACAGGGTGGCAGAACTAGCACGAATCCCCGCCCGCGAGCTGGCGCAGTATCGGCAGCGCAATGAAATCCCTGTACGCTCGGCGCTTTACTTCGGCGTACCGGCCGGCTTTGCCATTGGATTCGCCAACACCGGCGTGGATTATATGCTGGTAGGAGCCGGTATTTTTGCCATCTTTGCGGTGCTGGGGTTAGTGCACCTCATCCGCAACTACCCACGCGGCATCAACGCCGCGCGGGAGGAGTATCGCGAGGGCGACTATCCCACCATTGCCTATATCGCCCCGCTTATCCCCATCGCCGCGCCGCTGGCCATGGCTCCACTAAGTGCAGCCGGGCTAGTGCCGGAGGTAGAACTTGCCCCGCCCATTGCCGGTGTCCTGTCAGGGGCGTGGTGGGCGTGCGGCTTGCCTTTGGGGCTGTGGGCAATGTTTTCTCAATCCTTTCGGATTGGCCGGCGGCGCATTAACAAGATCCTGGAAAAGGATCCGCTTGAAGGAGTAACCGAGGCTCGCCTAGTGCTTGCCGACGCCCACGTGGACACCCTCACCGCCCTCATAGCCGCCGGCGCGGTGCAGGGAAATACGGTCTCCGCTAAGGCCCTGTCCACATTCATGCAGGTCGATCTCGACCTAGTATGCGAGAACCTTGATGAATTGGCACAGGCGGGCCTAGTGAAACTTGACCGCATCGCCTTGCGCTCTGCGCCCAAGGATTGGCAAAACACCGTCACACCGACCGGGGTTCGTTGCCTCTACCAATTGGGCAAGCGTTAACGCGGCAAGCTTTCGTCTCCTGGAAATAGCTTCGGCCCTATCCAGAGCATGACGTACACGAGTCCCACGAGCACGGGAATCTCAATGAGAGGTCCGATGGTGCCGGCGAGCGCCTGTGCAGACGCCGCTCCAAAAGTGCCAATGGAAACCGCGATGGCTAGTTCGAAATTATTACCAGCTGCGGTAAACGCAACGGAAGCGGATTGCGCGTAGTTCATTCCCACGACCTTTGCCACACCCAAAGCTAGGAAAAACATTCCAACGAAGTAAATGACCAACGGAATCGCAACCTTGATCACCGCCGTGGGCTGCGCTACCAACTGTTCTCCCTGGAGGGAGAATAGCAACACAATGGTATATAGCAAGCCGATCATCGCCAAGGGAGATACTGCCGGAAGGAAGCGGTTTTCAAACCATTCGCGGCCTTTGGCTTTCTCACCCCAGACCCGTGAGAGGACACCAAGCAGCAGTGGCACTCCCAAAAATACGAGAACCGCCGTGACGATGGACCAGAAAGAAAAATCAGCAGAGGTGGTATCCAGGCCTAGCCAACCAGGAAGAACCTGCAGGTAAAACCAGCCCATAACGCCAAACATAGCTACTTGGAAAACGGAATTAATAGCCACGAGAACAGCGGTGGCCTCTCGGTCGGCACAGGAGAGGTCGGACCACACCAGGACCATTGCGATACAGCGGGCTAACCCAACAATAATCAGGCCGGTTCGCAGCTCGGGCTGGTCGGCAAGAAATATCCACGCCAGGGTGAACATCAATGCAGGCCCCACCAGCCAGTTCAACACAATCGATACCACCATCAATCGGCCGTCGGCAGCAATGTCTCGGGTCTTTTCGTAGCGGACCTTAGCCAGAGGCGGATACATCATGACTAGCAGACCCAGTGCAATCGGAAGAGAAATACCGCCTACCTCTAGGGCAGATAGTGCTTCTCCAATACCTGGCAGGAAGTGGCCGATCAATAGCCCCACAGCCATGGCCATGATGATCCAGACGGGCAGGAATCTATCGAGAAATGACAATTTTGGGCTTTGCGGAATGGCCATAGCTCTCCTTGCGCGACGAGGAATTCACATTTCAAGGCAGTACTTTAATCACCCATATTGATACTCGTCAATATAACGGAGTAGGAAGCAGCCTCCTTATACTGTGTGCATGGACTCCTCCCCTAGCAATGCTGATAACACCCCCGACGGGCAGTGCTGCTCCCTGAGCAGTGGCCCGCTCAGCCAGAGCGATTCCTTGCGCTTTTCCCAGCAATTTAAAGTACTTGCTGACCCAGCCCGGCTTCGCCTGCTGTCCATATTGTGTGATGAGGGCTGCGGCCCGATGAGTGTTACGCAGTTGACCGAGCTCTCCGGGCTTAGCCAACCGACGGTATCTCATCACCTCGGCAAGTTGAGGGAATCCGGCCTTTTAATCAAGCAGCAATCGGGCCGTACCGTTACCCATCGAGTGCAAAAGGAAGCCTTCAGCACGCTGCGCCAATTACTCTCCTTCGATTAGGAGAGCTCCAGTCCTAGTCTGCGAAGTGAATGACCTCACGGGCGACGTCTTCCGCAACGATGGGAATGCCATACTGCTTCGCTTTCTTGGCTTTGCCCGATTGCGAGTCCGGGTCACCGGCGATGAGCACCTTGGTCTTTTTGGCTAGGCCGCCAATCTCCACGCCGTGCGCGGCAAAATACTCTTCCCATTCCGCAGTCGAGTAGGCCTTAGCTCCGGTAATGGTTACTCGCTCGCCAGCGCTCACCACAATGCCGCCCATGCTGGCGAGTCCGCCAATACTGCCGGCCTTTTCAGAACCTTGCGGCGCCTCTTCACTAGGGGCACCATGCCGACCTTCTGCCTGTGGAGCGGTGTCGGGGTCTACGGCAGCCTCGATATCAGAAGCCGGGATCCCCAAGGCGCGGCCGACAGAAGCCAGGATGTCGCGTTCCTCAGCCGTGACAACACCATCAGCCCAGGCTTCTTCAATCAGCAGCGTGATATAGGCTTCATGCAGCTCGCGCAGACCATCTTCATCGAGCCCATGTGCTTGAGCAAAGGCCAGCAATTGGGTTTGCTCGGTGGCGGAGAGGCGGCGGTCGAGCAAGGCGGCATCGAGAAGCTTGAAATAGTCTTCCGCAGCCGTATTCGATGGCGTCTCACGTTGTGCGACGAGCCCGGCGAACCAGCCGCCGTACTGTGCCGCTTGCTTGGCGGATTCCGCAGCTGCGCGGCTGAGAAGTGCCGGCTCCACCCAACCCGGGTGGGGTGCCAGGCTGCGATACAGCTGTTGCTCAGCCAATCGCTCACTCATATAGTTCTCTTGGGCTGCCGGGGTATTGGCCAGGAAATGCTGGAATAGTTGCGCCGTGGCCATCGCATCCGCCAATGCGGAGTGTGCCAACTCATTATGAATTCCCAGATGGGCGCAGCAATCCCCCAGCTTCACCTTGGGAAGACCAAGATACCTGCGTGCCAATACGGCCGTATCGATCGCCGGCAACGCCTCTTCAGAACAGGCGCGACAAGCCAGCAGCTCGGACTGAATAAAGGTCCGATCGAATCCCGCATTGTGAGCAACGAATATGCGGTCTTCGAGAGAATTAGCCAGCTTGTCCGCTACTTGCGCAAAGGTGGGCGCGCCTAGAACATCAGAGGCGGAAATGCCATGAATTTCCGTGGCCGCGATATGGCGTTGCGGGTTAATGAGCGTTTCCCAGGAATCCTGCACTGCTCCTTCCGGCGATAGCTCCACGACGCCAATTTCAACGATGCGGTGCCCGTGCTTATAGGAAAATCCGGTGGTCTCAATGTCTACGACCGCGTAGCCGCGCATATGCGCCTCCCTACGTCTTGTTGAAAATAGTTCTTAGCCGCACCAGTGTAGGCGTGTTGTGCTCCTGCTCGCTGCCCATATAACGAGGGACCAGGTGACGCTATGAATAAAGCCCGAGCCGGTGGCTCGGGCTTAAGTGCGTACGAAACGCTATAAAGGCTTTAAAGGTTCGGGAACCAGATAGCGATTTCGCGCTCTGCGGACTCTGGGGAGTCAGAGCCGTGCACGATGTTCTCGCCAACGGTCAGAGCGAAGTCGCCGCGGATGGTGCCCGGGGTGGCCTTGGAAACTGGGTCGGTGCCACCGGCCAGCTGACGCCATGCCTCGATGGCACGCTCGCCCTCGACAACACCAGCGATAAGCGGTGCGGAGGTGATGAACTCGACGAGGTCACCGAAGAATGGCTTATCCTTGTGCTCCTCGTAGTGCTTCTCCGCGGTCTCGCGGTCAGCAACGCGCAGATCGAGTTCGGCCAGCTTCAGGCCCTTGCGCTCGATTCGGGAGATGATTTCGCCTACGTGGCCGTTCTTTACGCCGTCCGGCTTGATGAGAATCAGTGTACGTTCAGTCATGCCCCACACTGTACCGAAACCACCCGACTGCGTCGCGCGCTGGGGTATTCCTTTGGGGTAAAAGTGTGGGGTCCAGGGCTATGCGAGTTGTTTAACTATCTCTTCGGCGCGCCCCTGCGAAGTCCCCCTGAACCACAGGCGTACCTGGCCTACTGCGGCGCCAAACTGTCCATTAGCCAACAGGCGTTGCAGCTCCGCTCGCTGTTCCTTATCCAAATCCTCGAAGGTGGCTTCTTTGGCCGGTTCGAAGTTGCTCCGCAGGGCCAAAACCAGAAAAACGCCGCCAATAATGAGGGCGACTAGCGGTAGCCACGGCGTTCCCGTAGCGGCACGGGCTACCACTGCGGCAACACAAGCGAGTGCGGCAAGGACGAGATAGAGAGTGCGCATGGCCGCCAGTCTATCGCGTCTTGGCCACTCGCCGAAGGCCGTCAAGGCTACCGTGCTATTTCTCGTTGAGGTGCTGCGTGGTGAGGTAGCCACGCTTCATGCGGGCGATGAGGTTACTGCGCAGGTAAACGGCCAGGAGCCACTCCAAGCCGAAGATGATGAAGATGGCGGCTACGGCCCAGTGGACCATAAAGCCCAAGATGACGCACAGCAGCTGCACCCACACGATGACGGTTAGCGCCCACTTCTTATTCATGAACGCGATCATCACTAGGTGAAAGACAATGGCGGCAAGGACAAAGCAATAGTTAAAAGGCGTCCACAGGGTGCCGTCATACAGCTTGTACAGCATCGGCAGTGCGAAGGATAGGGCGAGCGCCTCCATGGTCAGGGAGCTGGCAATGACCATCCCGTTGAAGCTTTTAAGTGGGTCCTTGACTGGGGCTTGGCCCATGCCTAGGGGTCCGATCTCGCTTTCAGGGATATGTTCCTCGCGGCCGCGGGCACGGCTGCTGCGGGGCGGGCGGGGTTGGCGCTCTCCGCCTGGGTGGTGATTGTCGCGGCTCATGCAGGTTCCTTTCCAAACATCGCGCGGGCGTCACCGGCAGTGACGACCGAGCCGGTGATGATAATGCCGGAGCCGGATTGCACCTCCGCGTCTTCAGCAAGTTCAACGGCTTGGGCATAAGCGCCGGGAAGATCCTCGGCAACGTGGACGCGTTCCTCGCCGTAAATATCGCGAGCAGTCTCGGCCAATTCATAAGCGTCGAGAGCCCGCGGCGAGGAGTTTTGGGTAATGACTACCTCGGTCAGATACGGCTCCAACGCGGTGAGAATGCCGGTTGCGTCCTTATCCGCAAAGATGGACAACACACCGATGAGGCGGGCGAAGTCGAAATCGCGGTCCAACGCTGCGCCTAAAGCCTTGGCACCGTGGGGGTTATGCGCGGCATCAATAAACGTCGTGGGCGAGGTACGTACGCGCTCGAGGCGGCCGGGCGAAATCGCCTGGGCAAAACCGTTACGCACAGTAGCGATATCCAGCGGGTGTCCGGCAGAAGCGCCGAAGAAGGCCTCTACTGCTGCAAGGGCCACGGCAGCATTCTTGGCTTGGTGCTCGCCATGGAGGGGAAGGAAGATATCCTCGTATAGGCCGCCGAGGCCTTGGATATTCACCTGCTGACCGCCGACGGCAATGCGCGATTCGAGGGCGGCAAACTCGGAACCGGAGCGGGCCACGCCCGCCTCGACGTCCACGGCCTGCTGCAGGATGACGCGCATGGCTTCTGGGTCCTGCTCAGCGATAACGACAATATTTTCATTCGGGGTCAACGGATCATCAGCGTCCTCGCGAGGCTTAATGATGCCAGCCTTCTCACCGGCGATTTCGGTGATCGTATCGCCCAAATAATCCGTATGGTCCATGCCCACTGGGGTAATGACAGAGACGTCCGCATTGACCACATTGGTGGCGTCCCAACGCCCACCGAGACCGACTTCGACGACAGCGACATCCACGGGGGCGTCGGCAAACGCAGCATAGGACAGGCCGACAAGGACCTCGAACTTAGACATAGGCACGTCCGATTGGGCATCAACCATTTCCACAAACGGTTTGATCTCGTGCCAGATGCGCACATAATCGCGCGGGTGAATGGGCTGGCCATCGATGCCGATGCGCTCAGTAACGCGCTGCAGGTGTGGGCTGGTTACCAAGCCCACTCGGCGGTGGAAAGCGCGCAGGAGCGAATCGACCATGCGCGCGGTAGAAGACTTACCATTGGTGCCAGCGATGTGGATGACATCAAAAGAACGCTCTGGGTGACCGAGCAGATCCATAAGCATCTCGATGCGCTCGAGGGAAGGCTCAATCTTGGTTTCGGGCCACCGCTCATTGAGTTCTTCTTCAACCTCCGCGAGGGCGCGTAGCTCCGCGGCGGAAACCTCCTGTGGGGCGGCCTCGTTGTACTCATCCTCGCCGCCCATGCCCAGATTGAGCGTCAGGCCGGACTCGGTGATTTCCACCGGTCCGCCATCGGTGCCTTCTTTGAGGGCATCGACGATCTCAAAATCCTCTGTGCCCTTGTCCTTTTCCGCCACTACTTCAGGCCTTCCAAACGGCTGGTAATGCGTTCAACCTCTTCGCGAGCGATCTGCTGGCGCTGCTTAATTTTATTAACCACTTCTTCCGGCGCCTTGGACAGGAAGTTCTCATTGCCAAGCTTCTTGCCGGTTTGCTCCAATTCCTTATTGGCTTTGGCCAAGTCCTTCTCTAGGCGCTTGCGCTCAGCCTCCACGTCTACAGCGCCGTGGGTATCTAGGGTGACCTCCACGGTGGCCTGGGAAAGGCGTACCTCAATGGAGGCGGAAGGATCGAAGTCCTCGGCCGGATCGGTGGTATTAGCCAGGTTGCGCACCAGCTCTTCCTGGTTCGACAAGTCAGCAGCGGCAAAGTCGAGGCGGCCCGGGACCTTCTGAGAAGGCTTTACCCCCTGGTCAGAGCGGAAGCGACGCAGCTCGGTAATGAGCTTATCCGCGTCTGCAATGCGACGGGCGGCCACCTCATCCTTGGTAGCGCCACCATTGGTATCGGCAACGGTGGGCCACGGTGCCACGACGATAGACTCGCCGCCGGTCAAAGCCTTCCAAAGCACCTCGGTCACGAAAGGCATGGTTGGGTGCAGCAGGCGCAGGACAACGTCTAGGACGCGTCCCAGGACAATCTGGGTATTGCGGCCCTGTTCACTGACACCATCCCGCGGGATCTGGGTCTTTGCAATCTCCAGGTACCAGTCACACAGCTCGTCCCAAGTGAAGTGGTAGAGCAGCTCGTTTGCCTTAGCGAACTGGTAATCATCCAGGTATGCATCCACCTTGGCGCGGACCTCTTCGGCGCGGTCGAGGATCCACCGGTCGGCGTCGCTAAGCTCGTCGCGGTTGGGCAACGTTGCTACGCCGGCGCCATTCATGAGGGCAAACTTGGTGGCGTTGAAAAGCTTGGTGGCGAAGTTACGGGCGGCCGCTGCAGCATCAGAGCCCAAAGGCAGGTCCACACCCGGGTTGGCACCGCGAGCAAGGGTAAAGCGCAGGGCGTCTGCGCCGTAGTCACGCACCCAATCCATCGGGTCAATGCCGTTGCCCAAAGACTTAGACATCTTGCGGCCCTGCTCATCGCGAACCAAGCCGTGCAGGTAAAGATCCTTAAATGGAACCTGCGGGCGACCATCGGTGCCCTCCCCCAAAAGCTCTGGGGTATGAGAGCCAGCGAAAGTACCGAACATCATCATGCGGGCTACCCAGAAGAACAAAATGTCATAGGCGGTGACCAGCACGTTGGTGGGATAGAACTTCTCCAGATCCGGGGTCTTTTCCGGCCAGCCTAGGGTGGAAAATGGCCACAGCGCGGAGGAGAACCAGGTATCCAGTACATCAGGATCCTGCTCGTAGCCTGCTGGGGGCTCTTCATCGGGGCCGACGCAGACGATGTCTCGCTGGCCATCTTCGCCTTCCGGCCCGTACCAAATAGGGATGCGGTGACCCCACCACAGCTGCCGAGAGATACACCAATCGTGCATATCATCGACCCACTCAAAGTAGCGCGGCTCCAGCGACTGCGGATGTAAGGTGGTATCTCCCTCCCGCACAGCAGCACCAGAGTCCTTGGCCATCTTTGATACGTCTACGAACCACTGCAGGGACAGGCGCGGCTCGATGGGTTCCCCAGAGCGCTCGGAGTGTCCCACGGAGTGAACATAAGGACGGATTTCCTTGACAATACGGCCCTGCTCACGCAGCGCCTCGCGGATTTCCACACGGGCTTCTTCGCGGGTCAGGCCGTCGAAGCGGGTGCCAGTATTGGCAATGTGGCCAGTGGTATCCATGACGGTAGGCATGTCCAAGTTGTGGCGGGTGCCCATCGCGTAGTCATTCGGATCGTGTGCCGGGGTGATTTTCACCGCGCCGGTACCAAACTCCATATCGACGTAATCGTCAGCGATGATCTTGAGCTTGAGGTCATCGCGGAATGGGTGCGGCAGCTCCTTGCCCACCAGATCTGCGTAGCGTTCATCGTCTGGGTGAACGGCAATGGCAACGTCACCCAGCATGGTCTCTACACGGGTGGTGGCCACGATGAGGTGCGGTTCATCATCATTAAGCGAGCCATAGCGAATGGAAACCAGCTCGCCCTCGACGTCCTTGTAGACAACCTCGATATCAGAGACGGCGGTCTCCAGCACCGGCGACCAGTTGACCAGACGGTTAGCCTGGTAAATCATGCCCTCATCATAAAGGTTCTTAAAAATGGTCTGCACGGCGCGCGAGAGGCCATCGTCCAAGGTGAAACGCTCGCGAGACCAATCTACGGAGTCACCAATGGCACGCATCTGGTTCTGGATGGTGCCACCGTACTGTTCTTTCCACTCCCAGACCTTGTCAATGAACTCTTCGCGCTCGTAGTCCCAGCGCTTTTTGCCCTCGGTTTCCTTGAGTTTGGCTTCGACCTTGGTCTGGGTAGCAATGCCAGCGTGGTCGGCTCCTGGCAACCACAGCGTGGCGTAGCCTTGCATACGCTTGCGGCGGATAATGGAATCAATCAGCGTGTGGTCCAAAGCGTGGCCCATATGCAGCTGACCGGTCACATTCGGCGGCGGCAGCACGATGGAATAAGGCTCGGCCTCCGAATGGGCATCCGGGGTGAAGTAGCCCTTTTCTACCCAGCCCTCATAGAGGTCCTTTTCTACGGCCTGCGGCTCCCAAGACTTAGGCAGCGCATCAGCGCGGTTGGTACCAACTAATTGCTCATTATTTTGCTCAGTCACCTGGCCGATTCTACCTTGCACGTCAACCGGCTCATCTAGGCAGGGTGCACACCGAGTATGTGGTGCGCACCTAGTGGGTTTTAGAGCAGGTCTGCTACGGCTTCGCGCTCCTCACGCAGCTCGGCCACAGACGCTGCAATGCGCTCTTTTTGGAACTCGCTAAGCTCCAGCCCCTGCACGATTTCCCATTTTCCATCACGGCAGATGGTGGGGAATCCACAGATAAGGCCCTTGTCGACGCCGTAGGAACCGTCCGAGGGCACCGCCGCGGTGCGCCAATCCTCAGTGCCATGAATCCAGTCATGCATGTGGTCCACAGCTGCCGACGCCGCCGATGCGGCCGAGGAACTGCCACGCACCTCAATAATCTCGGCACCGCGCTTCGCTACCTTGGGGATCATCTCTTCGCGGTACCAATCCTGGTCCACCTCGGCATTGGAAAAGGTGATGTCTGGGAACTGGCTTGCGGAGTGATTGCCCCAGACTGCCACCTTGGTGAAATCTGTGGTGGACTTGCCGCTTTTCAGCGCTAGCTGGCTCAAGGTGCGGTTGTGGTCCAAGCGCATAAGAGCATTGAACTGAGAATCGTCCACATCCGGGGCATTTTTCGCAGCGATGAGAGCATTGGTATTTGCTGGGTTGCCCACCACAAGCACGCGGACATCGCGCGCGGCATAGTCATTGATGGCCTTGCCTTGCTTGGTGAAGATGGCACCATTGGCTTCCAGCAGATCCGCACGCTCCATACCCTTGCTGCGCGGGCGTGCGCCTACGAGGAAGGCGGCAGAGGTGTTTTCAAAGGCCTCCTTTAGGTCATCAGTTACCGTAATCGAGTTGACCAACGGCAGGGCGGAGTCATTGAGCTCCATGGCCACGCCCTGGGCCTTGCCCACCGCAGCGGGGATTTCCAGCAGCGCCAGATCTACCGGGGTGTCCTTGCCATAAACATCGCCGGCAGCGATGCGCCACAGCAACGAATAAGCAATATTGCCGGCGGCACCGGTGACAGTGATTTTGACGGGCTGAGTCATGGTTAAAAGCCTCCTCAATGGCTGCGTCAAGGGCGGCACACGCGAGCCAGGCTGCTCGCACCGCCACGGAATGTACCCATCCCCGAGCTTAGCCCCACCGCCGCCTCTCGCGCTGTGAATCTGGCCCCCTCTTTTGGAGGGGATATTCGCTGAGGTTGCGCTAAATTACCCCCATTTACCTCCAAATTAACGCCCCCAATGGGTAAGAAGCTCCCGCAACGGGTGTCTAATCGGGCATGATGGGAAAAGGAAAAGCGGGGCTCTCCCCCACGCCACGCACACAGATTGCATGGGGCCTATCTACTCCCGCACTATTAGATATCAGTTGACCGCGCCACCGCTGCGCCGCAAGGATTAAGGACTTACGCCATGAGCACTGAGAATACTGATGCACTGCAGGCTGCAGGCCAGGCGGATTCTCCTCACGCTGCCCACGCGGAATCCGTCAGCATTGACTCCGTGGTGGACGTAGCGATCAAGCACTTTTCCCGCAGTGGTTTCGCAGAAACCAAGCTGGAGACCATCGCCCAAGAATCGGGCATGTCCAAGCGCATGATCCACTACCACTTTGGCGATAAAAAGGGCTTGTACCTACGTGCACTCAGCACGGCCGCGCAGCGCCTTAACCCGCCGCAGGACGCTCTGGAAATCGATACCGCGGTTCCGGTCGAGGGCGTGCGCAAGTTGGTGGATTGGCTCTTCCGCGAACGCGTGGCCAACCCGGATGCTATTCGCATGCTGGTATGGGAGAGCAATCAGCAGATTGTGGACCCAGCTCAGCAAGCTATTGCCGACGTCGCCGGGGTCGCCCTCCACCTCGACCGCCTACTCCTCCTAGGCCAAGACGCCGGCGCTTTCCGCCCGGGGATCTCCGCCAATGACATTTTCACCCTGATTTCCTCGTTGACCGTCTACCGCGTAACCAACCAGGTGATGGTGGAAAACATGCTGGGCGTGAACTTCAATACCCAAGAAAATATCGACGGTATGCATAGGCTTACCGTCGATGCTGTGCTGGCGTTTTTGACCGCCAATATTCCAGCCTCGGGCCACGAATCCTACCTCACCTCCTCCTCGTTCGATACGAAAGAGGGAGACGAGGCCTCACCACAGGATATCTACAGCGAGGAGTAGTCGCGCCGGCAAGCGCTTAGGCAGATTCCTTCGCCTCGTCCTTATAGCTAAACTGCGGCTCCGCACCCTCAGTAACACACTCTGGGGTGATATGTACCGCGGCGATATCCTCGCGGTCCGGCAGATCATACATAACTGGCACCAGCAGCTCTTCCATGATGGCGCGCAGACCACGTGCACCTGTCTTACGCTCCAAGGCAAGCTCTGCGATGGCATCCAACGCCGCCGGCTCGAATTCCAATTCGCAGTCATCCATCTCAAATAGGCGACTGTACTGCTTGACCAAGGAGTTCTTTGGCTCGGTAAGCACTTTGACCAAGGATTCACGGTCCAGGTTATCCACCGTGGCCACGACAGGCAGGCGTCCGATGAATTCCGGAATCAGGCCAAACTTCACAAGGTCCTCAGGGCGTACCTGGGAAAAGAGGTCGACCTTTTCGCGCTCATCCTTGGTATCCAAGTTGGCGCCAAAGCCCACGCCCTTTTTGCCCACTCGATCCGCAATAACCTGGTCGAGCCCAGCGAATGCGCCGGCAACGATGAACAAGATATTCGAGGTGTCTAGCTGGATGAACTCCTGATTCGGGTGCTTGCGCCCACCCTGCGGTGGAATGGCCGCCACGGTACCTTCCAGGATCTTCAGCAAGGCCTGCTGAACACCCTCACCGGAGACATCGCGGGTGATGGACGGATTCTCGGACTTGCGGGAAATCTTGTCCACTTCGTCGACGTAAATGATGCCGCGCTGGGCACGCTCCACATCAAAGTCTGCGGCTTGCAGCAGCTTTAACAGGATATTTTCCACGTCTTCACCCACGTAGCCGGCCTCGGTGAGGCTAGTGGCATCGGCGATGGCAAAGGGGACGTCGAGAAGCCGGGCCAAGGTCTGTGCCAAGTAGGTCTTTCCGGAACCAGTAGGTCCCAACATCAAGATATTGGACTTAGAGATCTCCACCTCATCGCCCTCGGCCTTTTTGCGCCGTGCTTCCAACGCGGCAGACTCTTCCGCCTTGATGCGCTTGTAGTGGTTGTAGACCGCCACAGATAGCACGCGCTTGGCTTTGTCTTGGCCAATGACGTATTTATCCAGGAAGGCAGAAATCTGCGAGGGCCGAGGCAGGCGCACCTCCGCGTCGGAGGATTCCTGCGCCTGTTCTTGGCCCAGTTCCTCTTCGATGATTTCATTGCATAGCTCGATGCACTCGTCACAGATGTAGACACCGCCGCCGGCGATGAGTTTTTTCACCTGTTTCTGACTCTTGCCACAAAAGGAGCACTTGAGCAGGTCAGCGCTTTCTTGCATACGTGCCATTAAGTTCTTTCACACTCGCTTTTCGTACCGCTATCCACAAATGGAAGGATGATTCTACCCTTCCGAGCGGCTTAATCTTCATCTATTTCTACCTTAGTAAATCAACCCGACAGGCCCTTCATTCATTCCCTTCCGCGTGGCGAATTTCCCCGACTTTCCTTGCTCCTGCGACCTAAGCTAAAAGGTGAAACGACCTTCATTCCGCCCCGTTAGGAACAGGAGAATTATGTTCGATCTCACAGACCACGTAGCCGTTGTCACCGGCGGTGCTTCCGGCATTGGCCGCGGCATTGCCGCTTCACTTAGCGAGGCCGGCGCCTCTGTCATCATTGCCGATGTCAATCTAGAGCACGCCACCGCTACCGCAAAAGAGCTAGGTGCCAGTGCGATTCATGTGGATGTCACCGACCGTACTTCTGTACAGGAAATGTACCGCCACGTTGTTGCCACGCATGGCGGGTTCGACATCGTCTGTTCCAATGCCGGCGTCTTTCCCAATTGCCCATTAGCAGAAATGACCGATGAGCAGTGGGAGGCCATGTTTGCCATCAATACCCACGGCACCTTTAAGGTGGTCCAGGAAGCACTCCCCTACCTCCAGGAACGCCGCTATGGACGCATCGTAATTACCACGTCCATCACCGGCTCGCACACGGGCTTTCCTGGCTGGGCCCACTACGGCGCCTCCAAATCCGCCCAACAAGGATTTATGCGCTCAGCTGCGCTTGAAGTCGCTCGCGATGGCATCACCATCAACAGTGTTCTTCCCGGCAATATCCTCACTGAGGGCCTCAAGGCCCAAGGCCAAGAGTATCTCGATCAGATGACGCGATCGGTGCCACTGCATCGTCTCGGCACTCCACGCGATATCGGCAATGCGGCGGCTTTCCTTGCCTCAGAAGAGGCAGGCTTTATTACCGGCCAGACCCTCATTATTGATGGCGGCCAACTCCTGCCCGAAACCCCGGAGGCCATCTTGCCGCCGCGCGATTAGCCGCGCTTACCGAAGTCCACCGAGTCCGGCAAAGCACGAGGCCCCTTGCTGCACAGTATGCGGCAAGGGGCCTCGTGGGGATTTCATTCAGTAGCTGCTTACTGCAGCCAGTCGAAGTCGAGCAGGAAGAGTTCTGCGTCGAGCATCTCAACTTCATCCGGTGCATGACCGGTGACGGCTTCTAGCGCTTCTGCTACGTCTTTAGTCGTAGCAGGAGTCTTATCAGCGTCAAGCAGGGTTTCTGCCACCAAAGCACGGACCGGAGCTTCCGAAATGGTGTCCAGGCCGGTACCAGTGGTGGAGCCCTTGAACGCATCAGCGATGCCGTCCATCAAAGAACGCATCTTGTTCATTTCTCACACCTCCATGTGGCTTTCTCTCTGTCTGATACAGAAGAATATACGTGACACAGCCCCGTTAGGCAACCCATAGGTCGATTAAAGTTAACCTTTTGTTAACTTTCGGAGAATGTGCCACGCATCACTTGGAAGGTTGACTTCCCCCTCAGGAAGGGAGAGATAACTTAGAGGTCACCGAACGGCGCGAAGCCGAAGTAATGGTCCAGCGTATCGCGAGCAATCCACATGATGGCCACGAGGATAACTACGGCTAGCACTGCGTAAACGGTCCAACCAAGCACCTTCATCTGAGTGCTTGCCGGAGTATCCCCTACGACAACACCGTTGTCATCACGAATGGGGTCACCGGTCATACAACGCATACCCAGGGAGAAAAGGAGCGGAATGCCAGCGCCAAATACCAATGCCAGGCCGGCAACATGGAGAAGAGACTGGAAGATTTCTGCAGCAGTCATGGTTTAGCGCTCCTCTTGAGCAGTAGACGGCGCGGAGGTGTCCTCCGCCTGGGTTGCAGCAACTGGGGCGGCGCCGGCAGCAACCGGCTCCTGACGGTTGGACTCAGCTCCCATGGAGGAATCCACGGACTCGGAGTTTGGATCCCAATCGTTGTTCACGTTGGAGGCATCCACTGGGTTCATGCGGGAGCGGATAACGATAAGTCCGGCCATGGCAAGCAGCAAGACAAAGTCAACGATGGCGCCAGTTGCCACGTTAGTAAAGGAGGAGACACCGTGTGCCAACCACCACGTAGCAAAGCCAACAAACGCAGCGCAGGGCAGGGTGATAAGCCACGCGGAAACCATACGCATCGCAACACCCCAGCGAACCTCGGCACCGCGACGGCCCAGGCCGGTGCCCAAGATGGAACCGGTGGACACGTGAGTGGTGGATAGCGCCATACCACCGGTAGCGGAGGTCAAAATGATTGCCGCGGAGGTAGCTTCAGCGGCCATACCTTGCGGGGACTCAATCTCCACCAGCCCCTTGCCCAGGGTGCGGATAACGCGCCAGCCACCGGACATGGTGCCGGCTGCGATTGCTGCGGCACAACAGACGATGACCCAGGTGGGGATGCGGGAGTCAGCAACCGCATGCCCGGAGGCAACCAGCGCTAAGAAGATAACGCCCATGGTCTTCTGCGCATCGCCAGCACCGTGCGCCAGCGACACCAAGCAAGCGGTGACAATCTGGCCATGGCGGAAGTGCTCGTTCTTAGCCTTATTCGGAATAGTGTTGGTAACCCAGTAGATAAGGAAGGTGGCACACGCGGAAACTAGGGCCGCAATAATCGGCGAGGCAACGGCCGGGATAACGATCTTGCCAGCGATAGAAGACCACTCAACGCCAGACGTACCCATGGCGGCGAAGGCGGCACCAATAAGGCCACCAAACAGCGCGTGGGAAGAACTCGATGGCATGCCCAGCAACCAAGTAAAAAGGTTCCAAATAATGCCGCCGATAAGGCCAGTAAAGACCACCATCAGCAGCGCCTGGCCGTCAGTGTCTGCTGCGGCGCCGGACAGGTCATAAGAATTGAGGTTAACGATGCCCTTCGCTACCGTCGCTGCAACGTTGACAGATAGAAAAGCACCAATGAGGTTGAGAACTGCGGAAATTGCCACCGCAGTAAAAGGCTTCAAAGCACCGGTGGCAATGGACGTAGCCATCGCGTTGGCAGTGTCATGAAATCCGTTCGTAAAGTCAAAGGCAAGGGCGGTAACCACCACAATGCCGAGGATGATCAGAGTCGCTGTCACAGCGTTGGCCCCTTGGAAAGAAAAAGATGAACACGGTACACATCTACGGCGCCTTCACGCGTCGCGGACGAAATGCAGAATACTCCAGCCCCGAACCATAGACAATTGCTTTTCTTTAACGTTTTCTTTGGTTAACCTTTAGTTAACCTACCGCGGCATGGAATCGCGCCTTTTGGGGTTTACACAGGCATAGAAATGCCCAGCTTAGAAAACTTACATTCTTTTACCCCCACCGCTTAGCTTGAGTGATAAAAACCACTAAGGGAGGGATGTCGCAGTTGAATCGACATACCTCCCGTTTCGGGGTGCTTTAACTTCCCTTAGCGGAAGCTAGAGAACTTCTTTACTACCCAGCGGCTGAGGACAAGCAAGATGCCGCCCAACACGATAGATACAACGCCAAGGGAGATAAAGAAGGTGTTCTCCGCGCCTGCATCATCTGGGTTGTAGAAGCTAGCCAAAGAGCCAGCCAGGGACGTGCCCATTGCCACGGCCATCATCCATACCGCCATCATGCGGGATGGGAATGCCTCTGGCGCCACCTTGGTAGCTAGAGAATTGCCCACCGGCGAAAGGAGGAGCTCCGCCATGGTGAAAAGGAAGAGAATGAAAATGATGACATACATCGGGGTGGAGTTCGCTTCCGCACCCGAGAAAGGAAGGAAGAAGAACAAGGAGATGCCGATGACGATATTGGCAGCGCCAAACTTTACTGGGGTGGACCACTGCCTATCCCCTAGCTTTGTCCACATCGTTGCAAAGACCGCGGAGAAAATAACAATGAAGACTGGATTAATGGACTGGACGAGTGATGGAGGAATTTCCCAACCAAATACGTGGCGGTCCAAGCGCACATCCGAGTAAATCGTCATAACGGTGAACTGCTGCTGGAAGATACCAAAGAACAAAACACCGGAAATGAACATCGGGATAAAGCCCAGCAGGCGGTTCTTTTCTTCGCGGGTTACCAACTTCGAGGTATACATCTGAACCCACAGATAAACTGCAGCCAGAAGTGCCACCGCGGTAACAATATTAGAAAGCCAATCAACCTGAATAGCGCCGGTTGCCAGTGCCACAACCATAACCACAATGATGGCCGCTACTGCCAACACACCCATAAGCAATTGCTTGAAGCTCGCTGGGTTTGGAACCTCATGCCCCGCGTCTTTGATAGTGGTCTTGCGCATGAGCGAATATTGAATCAGGCCGAGCGCCATGCCGATTGCTGCGATACCAAAGCCCCAGTGGAAACCCTGCCAGCCCCACAGGGCAGTGGTGAGCAGTGGACCAACGAGAGCGCCGATATTAACGCCCATATAGAAGATGGAGAAGCCACCATCGCGGCGCGGATCATCGCGACTGTACATGGCACCAAGCACAACCTGCGCGGTGGTCTTAACACCGCCGGAGCCGATGGCGATAAGAACGAGGCCAATGGCCAAACCAGTTATTGCGGGAATAAACGCCAAAGCAATGTGGCCAAGCATCACCATGCTAGCCGAGTAAAACAGTGTGCGTTCTGCGCCTAAGACACGGTCAGCAACAAGAGAAGCCAACAAGCAGGCCATGTAGACCAAGCCGCCGTAGGCACCCACGATAGACGTCGCGTCCGCTCGGTCCAGGCCAAGGCCACCATCGGTAGTGGCGTAATACATGTACAGCAAGACAAGGGCTTGCATGCCATAGAAGCTAAAGCGCTCCCACATTTCCACGCCGAAGAGGTTGGCCAATCCCCAAGGGTGCCCAAAGAATGTGCGTTCGCCGCTCTGCGGCGTGGGCGCAGCGGCCTGAGCCGCCGCGTCGGATGTGTGTTTCTCCATAAAAATATATGACCACTTAGAGGTCTAAATCACAAATCGACCATTATAAGTTTAGTGTCGCACGATAGAAATAAACCTAACGACCTGCAGATATTGCGAGAGAGACTTACCCCATTCGGGTGCAGCAAGAATTACCGGGCATTGCCCCTTCCCTGCCCCACAATGCTGAAAGCCCCTGCCTCACAACCGGAACTCGGTTGAGCGGCAGGGGCTACCTAGAATGAGTTATTCCAAATTAAGCGTTGAGCTTGCGGTAATCAAAGACCGTATCGATGATGCCGTATTCAACGGCTTCCTGAGCGGTCAGAATCTTATCGCGATCCGTATCAATGCGGATCTGCTCAGCGGTACGACCGGTGTGCTCAGACAGGGTGGTTTCCATCAGCTTGCGCATGCGCTCAATCTCGGCGGCCTGGATCTCCAAGTCAGAAACCTGGCCTTGGGTACCCTGGGTCGCCGGCTGGTGGATAAGCACGCGGGAGTTTGGCAGCGCTGCGCGCTTGCCCGGCGCCCCCGCAGCTAGGAGCACTGCTGCTGCGGAAGCAGCCTGGCCCAAGCACACGGTCTGAACGTCAGGACGCACGTAGCGCATGGTGTCATAAATAGCCATCAGCGCGGTAAAGGAACCACCCGGCGAGTTGATGTACATGGTGATGTCACGGTCCGGGTCTTGGCTTTCCAGGACTAGCAACTGCGCCATGATGTCATTGGCGGAAGTATCATCCACCTGGGTCCCCAGGAAGATGATGCGCTCTTCAAAAAGCTTGGAGTATGGGTTGGTTTCCTTAGTGCCCTGTGCGGACTGCTCAATGAAGGACGGCAGAACGTAGCGGGAACTTGGCATCTGGGACTGATTCATAGTGATTTTCTCCTTATTCCCTAGTTGCTCAACGGGCCGTTGACGGATTCAATGACATGGTCAACAATGCCGTATTCCTTGGCCTGCTGTGCGGTCATCCAACGGTCGCGATCGGAGTCTTTGGTGATCTGCTCAAAAGTCTGGCCGGTGTGCTCTGCAATGAGCTCGGCCATCTCCCGCTTAGTCTGAGCGAACTGCTCAGCCTGGATGGCGATATCCGCAGCGGTACCACCGACACCAGCGGAAGGCTGGTGCATCATAATGCGAGCGTGCGGCAGCGCGTAGCGCTTACCCTTGGTACCGCCGGAAAGCAGGAACTGGCCCATGGAAGCTGCCAAGCCCATACCGTAAGTGGCGATATCGCACGGCGAGTACTTCATGGTGTCATAAATAGCCATGCCCGCAGTGACAGAGCCACCCGGGGAGTTGATGTAGAGCGAAATGTCGCGAGTGGGGTCCTCGGCGGACAGCAGGAGGATCTGGGCGCACAGCTTGTTCGCAATCTCATCATCGACCTGGGTTCCCAGGAAGATAATGCGCTCGCGCAACAGGCGCTCGTACACGCTATCGCTCAGATTCATACCCGTAGACGACGAGTTCATTGAAATCTTCTCAGACATTAGTGGTTCTCCTTCAAGTGAAGAATGCTTTAACTGGCCCCACCTTACCGGCATTCCTCTCAAACTTGGCCTCTGTTCGCTATGAGCGTTGGGCCACAGCGCCAAAGGCGCACACGGAAGCTGGGTTAACATTTACTCATGTCTGTTTCCGAGCTGTCCACCAGTACCCAGAACTATTTGAAAGCTATCTGGGGGCTAAAGGAATGGTCATCCGAGCCCGTTACCGCCACGCTTATAGCGAAACAGCTGGGACTCAAGCTCTCCTCGGTTTCCGATGCAGTGCGCAAAATGGCGAAGCAAGGGCTCGTGTCACACACGCCCTATGGCTCTGTGGAGTTAACCGAACTTGGCAGGCAGTACGCATTGGTCATGGTGCGCCGTCACCGATTGCTTGAGTCTTTTTTGGTTCAAGCATTGGGCTACACCTGGGACGAAGTCCATAATGAAGCCGAAGATCTCGAACACGCGGTGTCTGACATGCTCATAGAACGTGTGGATAAGTTCCTTGATTACCCCACTAGGGATCCGCACGGCGATCCTATCCCTACGGTTGATGGACAGATCACCATCCCCAGTGCGCATCGCCTCACCGACAGCAGTGCACAATCGCAGGTGACCGTGGAACGCATTTCTGATTCCGACCCACAACTGCTGAAGTTCCTTGAAGAGCGCGGCATTGTCACTGGGGCTGTTCTTAGCACGCGCGAGGGAGCGCCCTTTTCAGATTCTCTCGAAATACAGGTGGCCGGCGGCACTCAGTGGGTAGTACTTGGACGCCCAGCTACCGACGCAGTGTTTGTAGCACACCACAACCTTTAGACATTCCCCTTTGCATTAATCCTGCTCTCACCTGCCCTTTTCAAAACTACGTTAGACCGTAGTTGCAACTACGGCATTGCGTAGTTAGTCTTTTCGAATATCACCTACCCCACTTATGGCTAAGGCCAGGATGAGCAGGATTGCCATGTCAGACTCACCAGATTTGGTGTACTTTTCCAGCGTTTCAGAGAACACGAAAAGATTCGTCGAACGCTTAGATAGACCCGCGGTGCGCATTCCACTGCGCCCCAAGAAAACCGGGATGATCCAGGTTTCACACCCGTACGTACTCATCGTTCCCACCTACGGCGGCGGCTCGCTCAAACGCGCAGTCCCCAAACAGGTCATCGACTTCCTCAATGACCCAATCAACCGCTCCTTTATCCGGGGCGTTATTACCTCAGGGAATACCAACTTCGGAAGTGCTTACTGCGTCGCCGGACGCATCATTTCCGCCAAGTGCCACGTACCGGAGCTGTATCACTTCGAGCTTCTCGGCACCCAGAAGGACATCGCCGCCGTAAAGCAGGGCCTTCAGAAGTTTTGGGAGCAGCAAAAGCAGCTAACGATGACACCCCATTAATCCCCCACAAGATGAAGAACACATCCGCATCACACAGATTGGAAAACACAATGTGGCCTCTTGATGCCACCCCCACACAGACTATTGGCGCTACGCCCCGCACCGCTTCAGCAGACAATGCCGGCGGTGTCGGCAAGCGCAAGAGCTACCACGCACTCAACGCGCAGCTGAACTTGTTCGACGCTTCTGGAAAAATCCAGTTTGACAAGGACATTCAGGCAGCACAAGACTATGTCACGCACCATGTCGCTCCCCGCATGCATCAGTTCGATTCCACCAAGCAACGCTTGGAATGGTTGGTTGATAACGAGTACTACGAGCGGGATTTCCTTGAGCTTTATGATGACGCCTTTCTGTGCGCCATGTACGACAGAGCACATCGAGTTAAGCATCAGTTCCGCACCTTCCTCGGCGCATTTAAGTTCTTCACTTCATATGCACTGAAAACCTTTGATGGCTCCCGATTCCTAGAAGGCTACGAAGAACGCGTCGCCACCACAGCTTTATACCTTGCACAGGGCGACGAAGAGCTCGCAGAAAAGCTGGTGGATGACATCATGACCGGACGCTTCCAGCCCGCCACCCCTACTTTTCTCAACGCAGGCAAAGCCCAGCGCGGCGAAATGGTCTCCTGCTTCCTCCTGCGAATCGAAGACAATTTGGAGAGCATTGGCCGCTGCGTGAACTCTGCACTGCAACTATCAAAGCGCGGTGGTGGAGTGGCCCTGTTGCTGAGCAATCTGCGCGAATCCGGAGCCCCGATCAAAAAGATTGAGAACCAGGCTTCCGGCGTAGTCCCAGTCATGAAGATTCTCGAAGATAGCTTCAGCTATGCCAACCAATTGGGCTCCCGGCAGGGCGCTGGAGCCGTCTACCTGCATGCGCACCATCCAGATATTCTTCGCTTCCTGGATACCAAGCGGGAAAATGCCGATGAGAAAGTCCGCATCAAGACTCTTTCGCTGGGGGTTGTTATTCCAGATATAACCTTCCGTCTGGCCAAAGAGAACAAGGATATGCATCTTTTTAGCCCGTATGACATCGCTCGCGAGTACGGCGTAGCCATGTCTGACATGTCCATCACCGAGTACTACGACGAGCTGGTTGCCAATCCGCGAATCTCTCACACGACCATTAAGGCCCGCGAGTTTTTCACCACGCTGGCTGAGCTTCAGTTTGAATCCGGATACCCCTACATCCTCTTTGAGGATACGGTCAACCGCGCTAATCCCCTCAAAGGACATATCAATATGTCCAACCTGTGTAGCGAAATCCTCCAGGTCAACACGCCATCGACCTACGGAGCTTCGGGTGACTACACCACCGTTGGCCAGGATATTTCCTGCAATCTAGGTTCGCTCAACATTGCGAAGGCTTTTGAATCGCCGGACTTCGGGGAGACCGTCGAAACCGCAGTGCGTGCCCTCACGAAGGTTTCAGACCTGACGAATATCGAAGCTGTTCCCTCCATCGCTCACGGAAATGCTTCCATGCATGCCATTGGTCTGGGCCAAATGAATCTCCACGGCTTCCTTGCTTCACAGCGTATTCCTTATGGCTGCGCCGAGGCACTGGACTTTACAAATATCTATTTCCTCACGGTGACCTACCATGCGCTCCGCGCATCCCATGCACTCGCGGTTGAAAAAGGTCAACGATTCACAGGCTTCGAAGAATCCACCTATGCCACTGGCGCCTACTTTGACAAATACATCGACCAAGACTGGGCGCCAGCCACTGAACACGTAAAACAGCTCTTCCACGAAGCAGGCGTGCAGATCCCTCAACGCGAGGATTGGCTACGGCTCAAGAATCAAGTGATGCAAGACGGCATCTACAACGCCTACTTGCAGGCAGTTCCACCCACTGGATCAATTTCCTACATCAATGACTCCACCGCGTCCATCCACCCAATTGCCTCCAAAATTGAAATACGCAAGGAAGGCCGATTGGGGCGCGTGTACTACCCCGCGCCGGAAATGACCAACGACAACCTGGAGTATTTCGATGACTCCTACGCCGTGGGATACGAAAAAATCATCGACACCTACGCCATGGCCACCCAACACGTGGACCAAGGGCTTTCCCTGACCTTGTTCTTTACCGCTGATACCACCACGCGGGACATCAACAAGGCACAAATCTATGCCTGGAAAGCCGGAATCAAGACCCTCTACTACATCCGTTTACGCCAATCCGCGCTCCAAGGAACCGAGGTCGAAGGCTGCGTCTCCTGTGCTTTGTAGGAGCACGGTCCTCCCCCTTGTCCACAACCATTCACTCAGAAAGAAAGAAGCTATGTCGTCAACATCGAATAGTGCTGAACTAACCAGCATTTCAGTTACTCCGCCGAGCTACCGGCATGATCCTTCAGCCCGCATCCGCGCCATCAATTGGAACCGGGTGAGCGATGACAAGGATCTTGAAGTGTGGAACCGTCTAACCGCCAACTTTTGGTTGCCAGAGAAGGTCCCGCTTTCTAATGATCTCCCGGCGTGGCAGAAGATGACACCCGAGGAACGCAACCTCACCATGCGGGTGTTCACAGGACTCACCACCCTGGATACTGTCCAGGCCACCGTGGGTGAAATCTGTCAGATTCAAGATGCCCGCACCGAACACGAGGAGGCCGTGTATACCAACATCGCCTTCATGCAGTCAGTCCATGCCCGTTCATACTCTTCAGTGTTTTCTACCCTGAGCAGTACAAAGGAAATTGATGAAGCATACCGCTGGGCGGTGAATAACGACCTTCTCCAGGCACGCGCCAAGAAAGTTCTCGCGCACTATTTTGGGCCGGATCCACTCAAACGCAAGGTGTCATCGACGTTGCTTTCCTCGCTGCTTCTCTACGCGGGTTTCTATCTTCCCTTGCACTTTTCTGTCCACGCCACCCTGACAAATACGGCAGACATGATCCGCCTCATTCTGCGTGACAAGGCAGTGCACGGCTACTACTCGGGTTACAAATATCAGCGCGGTCTGGAATCCACGACCCCGCTACGGCAGAAGGAGATGCATGATTTCACCATTTCTTTGCTCGAAGAGCTTTATGCACTAGAGCTGGACTATTCCGGCGAGCTATATGAGCCTTTGGGACTCATGGATGATGTAGCCGTGTTCGTTCGCTATAACGCCAATAAGGCACTCATGAATTTGGGCTACCCGGATTATTTCCCGCCCGAAGAAACGGAAGTGAACCCAGAAATCCTCGCGGCCCTAGCCCCCGGAGCAGATGAGAACCATGACTTCTTCTCCGGATCTGGTTCCTCCTATGTCATTGGTACTGCTGAAGAAACGAGTGATGATGACTGGGATTTCTAAACCTTTTCCGCGACCGGACCAAGGAAGCTGGCTTGAGACCATCGCGCTGTTTGAAGCCATCCGCGAAGGAAACCAACCCGCAGCCATGCGGCTGTTGAATACATCCGCCGCACGAGAGGCCGTCCTCGGGGGGCTTCTAGGACTCATCGAACTGTACTTCCGCCATGAAGAAGGAGACAAAGTAGATGGCTTCCTCACCGCCGCCCACGCTGCCGGCCCACCACCGGCCTTTGGCTGCAAGCCTTTTCTCCCTTGACCACGTCTCCCTACACCCAACTAAGAAAGAAGGTTTACCATGACCACCCCACGTATCAGCGTTATCGTCGGCAGCCTGCGCCGAGAGTCATTTGCACGCAAGATTGCACACGAGGTGCTCACGATGATCCCTGAAGGCTACGAGGCAAACATCGTGGAAATCCGTGACTTGCCGCTCTATGACTTCGACTACGATGACCCCGCCGTCACGGACAAGCCCACTCCGGCTGAGTACACCACCTTTCGCGAGACCATCAAGAACTCGAGCGGGATCCTCTTCATTACGCCAGAGAACAACCGCACTATCCCTGCCTGCCTCAAAAACGCAGTGGACATCGGCTCTAAACCCAACTCAGATGTGGCGTGGAAGAACCTTCCCGCAGGTATCATTAGCCACTCTGTAGGCCGCATGGGCGGCTACAGTTCACAGAAGAACCTTCGCCTCGCTCTGTCCTACTTCGACATGCCGCTCCCTGGTCAGCCCGAAGTATTTCTGGGCCAATCCCCCACCCTTTTCGAAGAGTCCGGACATCTCAATCAACGTACCGCAGACTTTGTCAAGGATTACGTTATGCGCTTCCTGCAGTTGACCGACGAGGCCTTTAGAGCCAAGAACGGCTAGCGGTATCCCCAGCCAACACACATCACGCCCTCTTCGAAGTACTCAAAGACTCCTAGAGGGCGTTCACAATGACACAAACCCCGGATTCAGGCTCATCCTTGAGTTACCTGAATCCGGGGTTTCATGCGCGCTCGCCACCACACATGTGGCAGCAGCGCGTTACAAGCGGGAGATTACTTCTCCTCGGAAGCTTCTGCAGCGTCCTCTTCTTCGATTTCACCGAAGTACTGGTCAACGTCAACCTTATTGCCCTCTTCATCCTTGACGGTGGTGCGGCAGATAGCGGCAGCCAGTGCCTTGCCACGGCGCACGTCAGAGAAGAGGTTTGCGATCTGGCCGTTGGACTGCAGCTGCTGGATGAACTGGTTCGGGTCCATGCCGTAGGACTGAGCGGTGAACAGGATGTGGTCGGTCAGCTCCTGCTGGGAAACTTCCGGCTCTTCCTTCTCTGCTACGGCGTCGAGGAACAGCTGAGTGCGGACGGACTCTTCTGCCTGCTCACGAGTCTGCTTATCAAACTCCTCGCGGGAAGTGCCCTGTGCCTCAAGCAACTGAGCCAGTACCTTCTCATCGTGAGCCAGCTGGCCCAGAATCTGGTGCAGCTGGGAGTGAGCCTGCTCGTCCACTACGGACTGCGGCAGTTCGAATTCGACCTCGGAGAGCGCGGACTTCAAGACCTCATCGCGAATCTGGGCAGCCTGCTCCGCCTTCTTGGTCTCCTCCACCTGGGTCTTGGTGGATTCGCGCAGTTCATCCATGGTGTCGAACTCGGAAGCCATCTGAGCGAACTCATCGTCCATGGCCGGCAGCTTGCGCTCCTTGGACTGCTGGACGTGAACCTTGATGGTGGCCTCTTCGTCCTTGTGCTCGCCAGACTGGATGGTGGAAGTGAACTCATTATCCTCACCGGTCTTCATACCACGCAGGGCGGTGTCCAAGCCCTTGATGAGGTCATCGTCACCGATGCGGTAGGACAGGCCCTCGGTGGAAGCGTCCTCGATCTTCTCGCCGTCAATCTCAGCGGTGATGTCGATGATTGCGTAGTCGCCGGTCTTCATCTTGCGCTTGGTGTCCTTGAGCTCACCGAAACGCTCTGCCAACTCCTCCAGAGCCTTGTCGACGTCCTCTTCGTCAGCCTTCAGGGCCGGGACGGTAACGGAAATCTTGGAGAAGTCTGGGACCTCGAACTCAGGGCGGATATCAACCTCGGCAGTGAACTCCACGAAGTCTTTATCTTCAATCTTGGAAATATCAACGTCCGGCTGGCCAATAACCTTCAGATCGTTTTCCTTGACTGCCTGCTCGTAACGGGAAGGCAGCATGTCATTGACGACCTGCTCCAGGATGGGGCCGCGGCCGAAGCGAGCGTCAATAAGCTGGCGCGGTGCCTTGCCCTTACGGAAACCTGGAATAGAAACCTGCTGCGCGATTGCCGCGTAAGCTTGATCGATTTCCTGGTCCAGCTCCGCAAACGGAACGTTGACGGTGAGCTTAACGCGGGTATCGCTCAGCTTGTCTACGGTGGTCTTCACGAGTGAATCTCCCTGGCTTCATTGTTTTACGTACATAAACTTAAAGGGGGTCCGGAAATCCTTATTAGGGCATTTCCAGACCCCCATACGTCGGGGCGACAGGATTTGAACCTGCGACCCCCTGCTCCCAAAGCAGGTGCGCTACCAAACTGCGCCACGCCCCGTATGTAGGCCACCAAGTTGCCTTGGCTGCGTTGCATACCTGAGACAGTGTACCGTGTCCGTTTTAAATCTCCTAAACGGACCCCCACTTAAAGGCATCCACGCAGCCCAGCGGCCGATTTTGACAGTGCTTCAGCTAGAAATCGAAATCAAACATTCCATCAAAGAAGCCGTCACCGTCGCCGTCAGTTAGACCATCGAAGAAGCCGCCGCCATCATCGCCGCCACCAACGTCGCCAGCATCACCGGCGTCACCACCCACGTCGCCAGCGTCACCCATGCCATCGGGACCGCCCCAATCGCCGCTTTCTGCAGCAGCCGCAGAGTAGCCAATGCCCGACATGCCGGAGAAGAGGGCATTAAACATCATGGAGTAGCCCACCATCCACACGCCGGTGTGCAGCGCATCGGCCCACCATGGACGGGAGTACCAACCTGCCGGAACCGGACGCCCTGCCACGATTCCACCCGGGTAGTAGTTGGGAGTATTCGCAGAAGCATATGGTGAGGCCGTAATCTCTTGGCCATTCGCTTCGACCGTACGCTCTTCCGTCACCTTGCCAGCCGCACGCTGCCCCTCCAGCGGCGGGAGTTCTGGGCCTGGGTTCATGCCCATAATTTCGCGCGCGGCATTCACATAATGCATGCCTTCCAGGGCCGACTCACGCGCCAAATTCGCCTGCTTGGCGGTAGTAGCACGCGAAATCGCCGCGTTAGCTGCAGTGAACCGTTCAGAAGCATCAGCCATCGCTTGCTGGGAGGCAGAATCCGTGCCAGAAATCTGCATTACTTGGCCACCTAGCCGTTCAATCCACCGACGTGCATCAGCCTGTGCATCGGCTAATTGCTGTGCCTCACGTTCTTCCCGACGTTTGTGAGAGCTACGGGAGGAAATAAACCAGGCGCCTCCACCAATTGCCAGCGCAACGAGCAAAATTCCCACTATGATCATCGCTTTCTATAGATAGGTCCGTTCCTCTTATAACAACGGCTCGGGCGCCAGCCTAGTTCCCTATTTTCTTTTTTGGCCGCGGTTGCGCTAAAGTATGGCCCAGCGTTGAGATAGCGCGTTGTGGGAATGTCGTATAGTGGCTAATACCTCAGCCTTCCAAGCTGAAGACGCGGGTTCGATTCCCGTCATTCCCTCCAGTTGTCGCCCACCTCTAGGTGGGCGATTTTTCGTTTTCCACCCATCATCATTGGATGTTCACGGTATACAGCGAACACATGCGACGAAGTGTAGGGTGGCGCGCATGACTTTAACCAATAAGTATTCTGAGTTTATTCGCAGCCGCCATTCGCCCAGAGCGTTCCTGCCAGAACCCATGCCGGTAGAAGACATCAAGCAGGTTTTGCTGGATGCTCAATCCGCACCGTCCAACTCCAATACCCAACCGTGGGACGTGCATTTGGTGGGCGGAGAAAAGCTCAAGGAACTAAGCGCCGCGCTTATTAAGGAATTCGACACGAACGGGCTCAGCCCAGACTTCACCACCGATTATGGTGAGGGTATCCATCCCAAGCGCTCCCAAGAGCTAGCCGCCAAAATGTACGGCCTCCTGGGCATTGAGCGCGAGGACAAAGCAGGTCGCGTGGAATTCATCCGCGAAAACTTGCGCTTCTTTGGCGCACCCCATGCGGTACTTCTCTTTATCCCGCCGATGGGTGACCGCATTCGCGCCGCCTTTGACCAAGGAACCTATACCGAAAACTTCCTGCTTTCTTTGGAAGCACACGGCTACCACGGCATCCCACAGGGGATGATTTCCTTGATTGCGCCAACCGCGCGTGAATTCCTCGGCGTAGACGAGGACTACAAGCTGGTCACCGCCATTACCTTTGGTAAAGCTGATGAATCGAGCCCGGTCTTTAAAACGAATCCAGGCCGCGCGCCACTTTCGGAAACCGTGACAGTTCACGGCATCGATGGCCTCGACCTCGATTAGCCCCCGCCCCATCAGGAAGCTACTTTCAACGATTTCGTCCATCTAAACCACCGCAACCGTCGACGAGACCGGCGATCTGTGGGGACGAAATCGTTGAATCGCCTCGGCAAGCCTAGAATTATGGCTATGGATATCACTCTTGCGACCTTTGACCATGCGCCTGAGACTGCACTGCGGGGCGTACGCTTCAATAACACGTGGGTGCCGTCGGAGACGTACGCTGATTCCCGCCGCGGCACGCTGACTGGGCAGTATCCGCAGCGCCAAGCCACCACGCGCATTAGCGAGGTTTTTGCGGGCGTCGGTTATGAGGTGCGCGAGGATACGCAGCCGGCCGGTAGCGATGTCTTTCGCTTGCTAGAGCAGCCCAGCCTAGAAGAACTCAACGACGTCAATGGCGTCATCGCCGTCTGCTCGCTACTAGGTGGAAATTCACCTATGTCGGTGTTGTGGCCAGGTGTAGCCGAAAGCGGGGAGAATAATGAGTTGGTCTCCCCTATTGACTTAGCGCCTACGCTCGCTGCCATTGCCGGCCTCGACGTGCGCCCTAATGCACAACTGTCCTTTGATGGATTGAACTTGGTGCCGGTGCTGCGGCATGGCGCCTCGGGGCACGCAGCGTTGTTCTTTGACAATGGAGTGCGCATGATTGATGCCTCGCTTATCGACGACACCGCTACCCCGCCCCATGAGCGTGCCCGCCTGCAGGATGAGTGGGAGACGTGGAATAAATTCATCACTCTCGGCCCGCTGCAATAGATAGGTAGTCTGGGGCGCATGAGCGTACCTAAAATCACCCTTAATGACGGCAATACCATCCCGCAGCTGGGCTTTGGCGTGTTCCAGATGGATCCGGAGCAGACCGAAGATCTGGTAGCTGAAGCCCTGCGCGTGGGTTATCGCCATATTGATACCGCCGCTATCTACGGCAATGAGGAAGGCGTAGGACGGGCTATTGCCAAGTCTGGCATTCCCCGCGAAGAGCTTTTTATCACCACCAAGCTGTGGAATGACCGCCAGACCGATGCTGCTGCAGCGCTCGATGAGTCCTTGGAAAAGCTCGGCTTGGAGTATGTGGATCTTTACCTCATCCACTGGCCTACACCGGCAAAGGGCACCTATGTTGAGGCTTGGCAGCAACTCATTGATCTGCAGAAGCAGGGCAAGACAAAGTCCATCGGCGTCTCCAATTTCGAGCTGGAGCACCTGGAACAGCTGGAGCTCAAGACCGATATAAAGCCTGCGGTCAACCAAGTCGAGCTTCATCCTTATCTGCAGCGCTGGCGGGAGCTGGACGCCTTCCGCGCCCACACCGTGGCTATCGAGGCATGGGGCCCGCTGGGGCAGGGAAAGAGCGATATCCTGGATGCCCCTGAGGTCACCGACGCCGCTGCAGCGCACGATGTCAGCCCAGCGCAAGTCATCATTCGTTGGCACCTACAAAATGGCGTCATCCTCTTCCCCAAGTCTGCGACGCCCTCACGCATTGCGGAAAACTTTGATGTCTTCGGCTTTGAACTAACCGAGGAGGAGATGGCTGCCATCACCGCCTTGGACGAAGGCGAAGAGGGACGCGGCGGGCCGCACCCGAATGACATGAATGATGCCTAAGGCTTAGCGCCTTGGCTATGCCTGGCCGAAACACAAAGAAACGCCGCGGAACCACCTTTGTTCCGCGGCGTTTCGTTTCTCAAGGCTTAGGCCTCGGGCAGCTCTGGGGCGATGCCGGTGCGCTCGTACTGCGCCAAGATGTCGATGCGGCGCTGGTGGCGCTCCTCACGGGACCATTCTTGATCCAGGAAGGCGTCTACGATTTCCAGTGCCTGCTGCTCGGTGTGCATGCGGCCGCCGATGCCGATGAGCTGGGCGTTGTTATGCTCGCGGGCAAGGCGGGCGGTCTCGGCGGACCAAGCCAGTGCACAGCGGGCTCCCTTGACCTTATTGGCGGCAATCTGCTCGCCATTGCCGGAGCCGCCAAGCACAATGCCCAAGGAACCCGGATCATTGACGGTGCGTTGTGCCGCTTCGATGCAAAATGCCGGGTAATCGTCCTCGGCGTCGTAGGTGTGGGCGCCGCAATCAATGACTTCGTGGCCCTGTTTAGTGAGGTGTTCAGCAATCAGGTTCTTGGTTTCGAAACCTGCGTGGTCTGCTCCTAGATATACGCGCATGGCCCTTATCCTACCGGCCCGGCGCGCCTTGAGGAGTCTTAGCGCCCGCCCTGTTTCGCATTACAAATTCCTGATAGGCTCGCGGACAAGCATTTTCGCGATAAGAGAGGAAAGCTATGCCTATAACCACCCGGATCCTCGCGCTATACGGCGGAAGCCTTCTAGCCTTCCTAATTATGCTGGGCGTTATGGTATCCGGCGGCGGAGGCTTCCTCCTGCCGCTTATCGCCAGCACCCTAGCAACGTTGGCGCACGTGGGCTTGGGCATATGGTGGATTGCGCAGAAGGTGCGCGGGAATCCGCGGGCAAATGGGGGCGCTATTGCGGCCGGCATTATCGCGCTCCTCGCCGGCGTCTCATGGGCTTCCTGGGTACTTGTTGCGTGGGAGGACTTTCAGGCCGGCATGGAGCTTCCCGCTATCAATATCGCGGGTCTGCCGGCATTTATTTTGACCCCACTGACCATCGCGCTGTGTGTCGGCGCCGCAATTCAGCTGCGCCAGCACGAAACGCGCTCCCAGTAGCTACAAGAAGCAGATTCTTTGGGTGGAAGCTCTTTCTTTGCCTTTAGGCTGCCGACAAAGGTCAGCTCCGGGACCGCTTACCGTCGCTTTAAACTTAGAAATCAGACGATTCATATCCAAAAGAGGACTGCAATGGCGAGGGATCAAGTAGCCTAAGTAAAGTCTGAAACTCTCTCCCAAAGGACTAAAGCATGAAAAAGCTACTCCCTATTCTCGTTACAACCACGCTTTTGATATCAGCATGTAGCGATTCAGGCGAAAGCTCCGAGACCACTTCCAGCACGACCAGCAGCAGTCCGTCGAGCACCACCACGTCCTCTACGACTAGCTCGACTAGTAGCGTCACTACCTCCTCATCTAGCGAGGTTACGCCTCCACCAGAGGTTGAAGAACCTGACGAAGAGGATGAGCACGACGATGACGATCTCCACGTACACGATAATCCGAACGCTGCATTGGGCGACTCAGATGAGGAAGAACGAGCTAAGCAAGCTCCTGCAGAGAAGACCGTTTCCTCTTGTGGAGACCCTTCGATTCATGAACGCGGCACAACGTTTTTCTCGGACGGCACCTCCGGCTGGACTCAACAGTGCTCAGATGAAATGGCTCCACAAGTTGCACAGCAATTCGTAGCACCGCCGGCCGAGCAACAAAACGACCCAGCACCAGCCGGTGGTGGATCCGGTCGAACCTGCGCCGAAATTGGGCACAAAGTCTACCCTGGCGACCCTGACTACTCGCCAGCACGGGACGCCAACGGCGACGGTGTGGGCTGCGAATCCTATCCGGGATAATGCATTCCCTGATTTACGCGGAGAATTAAAGACTTAGTAGGGGCAGGCAAAGGAGACGCCCCCTTACCTTCCAGCATCCCCTGATGCTTCTCGGCTTAACGCTGCTGAGTTCGTCATGCAAAACAATTTCGGTCCCGCGAATCCAGCAGCAAGAGTGGGCTATTTAGCCCCCATGTGCCTATGGCGGAAGGATTTGACTCACCAGCGCCTTCTATTGGAGCGTGTGGTGAGTAATGGTCCTCGTTTTAGCTTAACCCTCCTCTACCTGCGGCATCTCGGTGCGGGAGCGCTTGAGTTCGAAGAAGTAAGGGAACTGGGCAAGGCGCAAGGAGGCGTCGAAAAGCTCGCCTGCTTCTTCCCCGGTAGGGACGCGGGTAATGACCGGGCCGAAGAACGCGGTCTCCCCCAGCTTGATAACCGGGGTGCCCACCTCATCACCCACGGAAGAGATGCCATTGTGGTGGTATTCGCGGAGCTTCTCGTCATAGTCTTCGGTATTGGCTACCTCGGCGAACTCGGCCGGAAGCTCCACTTCTGCAAGCGCCTGCGCGATGATGTCATCATAAGCACCAAAGCCAGTTCGTCCGCCGTTGCCCTTGGCGTGGACCAGGGTGCCCATAGCGGTATAAAGCTCATCTACCTTTTCTGGACGCTCGGCCTTAACCTTGGCAAAGACGCGGGCTGGGCCCCAGTTAGCCTTCATCATGTCCATGTAAGTGGGGTCTAGATCACGGCCATCGTTCAGCACGGACAGGGACATCGGCTCGAACTCGACCTCAATATCGCGTACCTTTTCTACTTCCTTGATCCACCGCGAGGTGGCCCAAGCGAAGGGACAAGATACGTCGAACCAGAACTTTACTGCGTCAGCCATGATTGCTCCTTTGATTGATAAAAGTTTGCCCCACCAGCCTAGGCGCGCGACTACTGTGGATGCAGAACTATTTTCGGCACAGAAGGAGAATATAGGCTATGACCTCCGTAAACCTGACTCGCACGGAAGCGGTTGAGCGCTCCCGAATGATTGAGGTGGGCCACTATGATGTCACTTTAGACCTCAAGTATTCAGATACTCATTTCCTTTCCACTACGAAGGTGAGCTTCACCTCGCGCGAGATTGGCTCCACCTTCATCGATCTGCGCGCCGAGGAAATCCACGAGGTGCGCCTCAACGACAATCCGCTGCCCACGAATTCTTATAACCCCGCCTACGGCATTCCGCTTTCCGGCCTCCAAGTGGCCGACTACACGCTAGAAGTCACCGCGAAGATCCCGTATTCGCGCACCGGCGAGGGCCTGCACCGTTTTGTCGATCCCGCCGATGAAAAGGTCTACCTCTATACCCAATTTGAAACCGCCGATGCCAAGCGGTCTTTGCTTGCTTTGACCAGCCGGATATGAAGGCCACCTACGCGCTGCATTTCAAGGCGCCGGAGGATTGGACCGTCATTAGCAATGGACCAGTTAGCTGGGAAGGAGACGTGGCCAGCACTGCTATCGACTACCCACTATCGACATACCTGGTAGCCCTGTGCGCCGGTCCCTACCACGAGGTCACCGATACCTGGCGCGGCGAGCTGACCGCACACCCAGAGGGCAAGCCGGCCCAAAAGCTCGAAGTACCGCTGGGCATCTACTGCCGTGCTTCGCTCGCCCATGCTTTAGATGCTGAGCGCTTATTTACGGAGACCAAGCAGGGCTTTGATTTCTATCACCGCAATTTCGGTTTCCCCTACCCCTTTGGCAAGTATGACCAGATTTTCGTGCCGGAGTTCAACGCGGGTGCGATGGAAAATGCCGGCTGCGTTACCATCCGCGATGAGTACGTCTTTACCTCCCAGGCCACGCACTATAAATACGAACGCCGAGCCGATACCATTCTGCACGAATTGGCCCATATGTGGTTCGGCGATCTCGTCACCATGCAGTGGTGGGACGATTTGTGGCTCAATGAGTCCTTCGCCACCTGGTCAGCGGCCATTTCCCAAGCGGAAGAGACCGAATACGATACCGCGTGGGTAACCTTTGCCAACGTAGAAAAGTCCTGGGCCTACCAGCAGGATCAGCTGCCTACCACCCACCCGATTTCTACCGATGCAAGCGATATCGAAACCGTCGAGCAAAACTTCGATGGCATCACCTACGCCAAGGGCGCTTCGGTGCTGAAGCAGCTCCAAGCTTATGTTGGCCGCGAAAACTTCCTGGCCGGGGTCCGCCGTCACTTCGCCGCCCATGCCTGGGGCAATGCCACCTTTGATGATCTGCTTGGCCACCTGGAACAGGCCTCCGGCCGCGATCTTTCCTTCTGGGCGCAGCAGTGGCTTAAGACTTCCGGCATCAACACTCTGAGCATAGCGCTCAATGCAGATGAGTCCGGCACGATTACCCATGCCTACCTCTCCCAGCGCGGCGATACGCTGCGCACCCACCGCGTGGCGGTGGGCCTGTATAACCTGCAGGACGGTCAGGTGGTGCGCACCGATCGCATCGAGATGGATGTCGATGGCTCCTCCACTGAGATTCCAGAGCTCATCGGCCGCCAGCTAGCAGACATTGACTTCCTGCTGCCCAATGACGATGACCTGACCTACTGCCTCATCGAATTGGACGCGGGTTCCCTGCAATTCCTGCTGGATAATATCGATAAGTTTGCTGATCCTATGGCCCGCACCCTGTGCTGGTCCACCGCCTGGGAGATGACCCGCGCCGGCACTATGCGGGCCCGCGATTTCATCCAGCTAGTTGCCCGCGGTATGCAGGCCGAGACCGAGCTTGCCGTCCTCGAGCGCATTGTTTTGCAGGCCTCGAACGCGCTGAAGAACTATGCCGATCCACGGTGGGCCGCGCAGAGCACCCTGCTTGCCGACGCCCTCCTCGACGGCGCCCGCAGTTCCGATGCCCAGCGCTCCATCATCTGCACCCAGGCGCTGGCGAAAATTCGCCTGCACGATAGCGCGCGTGACTACCTCCGCGGCGTGCTCGAATCATCCGCGGATGCAGGGCAGCGTTGGTCCGCGCTCGCGGCACTTGCCGCCGATGGCGCGATAGAGGACGTCCCCGCTGCCGCGGATGCGCAACTGAAGCGGGATAATTCCGCCACCGGCTACTACTCTTCGCTGCGCGCTCGCGCCGCGGTGGCAACTGCGGAAAACAAGCGCGCGGTATGGGAAGAAATCGTGGCGGGTAACCTCACCAACCGCGAGCTGACCTCCAAACTTGAAGGATTGCTCTATCCGCATGGCGATACGTTCCTTCCCACCGCGGAGTTCTTCGATATCGCGGAAAAGGTGTGGGCTTCCCAATCCTCAGAGGTGGCTCTGACCACAGTTACCGGCCTCTTCCCTTCCTGGGATATCACCCGCAAGGGCTTGGACCGCGCCGATGCCTTCTTGCAGAAGGACCTGCCCGGTGGTCTGCGTCGCACAGTCACCGAGCAGCGCGACCGCGTGGCCCGCGCGCTACGCAACCGCCAGGTGGACGCTGGCTAGGCCGGCTTTCCTGCGCCGCCGTCCCGGGGTTGTACGGGTGGTGGCGCAGGATCCTCGCCCAAGACCACTTCTACATTGGCGATATCAGAGCGCAGCGACTCTTCGACATAGGCAAAGACCACGCCGGTCTCATTCTTCAGCAGCCGTACGAACCGCAAAAGCGGGTGCGATCGGCTCACGCCCAAGAGTTTCTGTTCTTCTGTGCGAGCGGTAGCGGCGCTCATACTCTCGCGTTTGAAGACCGGCTGGAGGCCATAGCCTGCCAGTATGTCTAGGATGGGCTCGCGCAGGTCGTGCTGATTGAGCTCGGGAGCCATGTCCACTGGGATGGTGTAGCGCGAGACGATGACGGGCTTACCATCGACGATAAAAAGGCGTTTAATATCCCACGCATAGGTGGCATCATTCACCCCCAGGGCCGCTGCCACATGTTTGGGCACATGGGTTTTATTCACGGAGACCACCCGCACGGTGATTTCGTGCCCACGCTCGCGTAGTTGAGTGGCGATACTGTCCTTATTGGTCAGGCTCAGTGTAGGGGGAACCGTGCGCACGTAAGTGCCGCCGCTGCGCCCACGGCGGCGATCAATAAGGCCTTCATCTTCCAAAATGTCTAAGGCATGGCGCACGGTCATGCGCGCGACATGAAATTCTCGGACCAATTCGCGTTCGGTAGGAAAACGCTGACCAGGCTCTAATTCATTGCGCTCGATCTTGTCACGTAGGGCATCTGAGATAAGGAGATAGGCGGGCCGTTTTCGGCTTTGGGAAGTCACAGCCCTCGAGTGTAACGGGCGGGCCGAAACCAACCCCCATCACTGCATGGTGAACCTTAATAACACTTGATTTATTACTTGCGCAGAGATAGTTCGATTCGCGGCCTGACCTGGATTTCCGTCAACTGAGTGGTCGGCCCCGCCTCTACTACGGTACGAATGGCACGCGCCACCTCGACCGGTGCAATGACCTGGGAGGGATCATAATCCTGCAGGCCCTGCAGCATCGGAGTATCGGTAGGCCCGGGCGCGACGGTGGAAACGCGGATTCCCGGCTCGGAGATGCGTAGTCCGTCTGCGAGTGCATACAACGCGTGCTTCGTGGCCGCATAGATGACGTTATCGCCATAGCTGTGGCGGCCAGCACCAGAATTAATAAAGACCACTGTGCCTTCGGCTTTACGCAGCTGCGGCAGCAAAACGCGGGTCACCTCTGCGGGGGCGTGCACGTTGAGGTCCATGTGCGCGCGCCAATTTTCCGGAGTGGCTTCCTCCACGGAGTACTTGGTCGCCCGTGCGGCGGCGTGCACGAGCACATCTACGCGATCCAGCTCCGGCAGCGCCATGCCTTCATCGAGGCCGGCTACTAGGTCGATGGCGATCGGCGTGATGGATTCCGATTTAGGCAGGTCCGCCGCGCTCCGTCCCAGTGCGTACACGTGGTAATCACCAGCCAAGTCGGCGATGATTTCGCGACCCATGCCACCGGTGGCGCCGGTGACGACGGCCACCTTGCGCGGGGCTGCGGCCTCTGAGTGTGCTGGTGCGGTGAGATTCTTAGTATCAGTCATGCCGCTCCATCATAGGGATCCTCCGCTGAGGTTGCCGCACCAACCCAATCACCACCTATTGTCGAAAGCGCTTGGGCACATCCGGCTGCCCCAAGGTAAGCATCAAGCGATTGGCCCAGTTAAAGAAGGACGATGCGTAGATGAGGTCCAGAATGGACTGATCATCGAAACCGGCGTTGCGAAGGTCGGTGCATAGCTGCGCATCGAAGGCGAAGGGAGTTTCGGTCAACGCCACAGCTGCGCGACGGATAAGGTCCCACTCTTTAGAACCCAGGTCGGCGTCGATGCCTGTGTCCAAAAGGCGGTCTACGATTTCACGGTCGCCGCCTTCCTGGACGCACCGCGCCTGGTGCACGGAAGCGCAGTACTCGCAACCGTTGAACCGCGAGGCCACAGTGGCAGCGAGCTCGCGGTCCGCACGGGAGAGGCCACCTTCGGTGTTATAGAAGATGTCCAAGTCAGTTAGCGTACGCGCCTTCAAAGCCGCGGGATCGCGGGCGAGCAACCGGAAGTACTCGGAATCAATGCGCTCTGGTTTGATGAGGGCGTCGGTATGCGCTGCGGTGAAATCCTCTTTCGCCAGTGCCTCTACCCAAGGCTTCCAGCCCAGGGAGTGGTTGACAAAGTGGTCCGGCAGCACGGTATCGGGTTGCAGGGTATTCGCGGTAACCTGCCAGCCTGGGTCAGCTACCCCGGCTGCACGCTCGGCCGCGGGGCGTTCGGCGCCCTCCTCGCCAGAGAGCACCCGCAGACCGTGGACCACGCGCAGCTGGAAAGCCAAAAATGCCACCAGCTGAGACAGACTGACAATATCGGTAGCCGACCACCCGGCGGCGTCGAGGTGACCGATGGCCTGCGGGGAGGCGTCCTTGGGGTGGAAGGCCAAAAGGTGCGCCCAGTCAAAGGCAGCGGCTAGGCGCTTTCCGAGCGCTGCCTCCGCAGCAGTATCGCCAAAAATAAGGAAGTCACCCTGGTAGTAGGGGCCGGTAGACACGCCACGCTGGCTTGCGGCGCGCACGGCGGCAACAAGGTCCGCATCGGCCTCATCACCCAGCAGGTCGAAGTAGAAATCTGCTGCCTCGCCCGCCTGGTAGACCGCAGCGCTAAAAGCCGCGACGGCATAGCGCTCTGCATAGGTGAATTCACCTGGCTCTGCAGGCTCAAGCAAAGCGCTAAAGCTCAGCTGCGCATTGTCCTGCGCCTCTTGGCGCGCGCGGCGCAGTTGCTGCACCTCGGCGGAGGCGTGGGAGAGCTCGTTAATAATGTCGGTCATATTCTCAGTCCAACCTTTCTAGGGCTCGGTTTATAGCCCCAAGTTTAGGTCTCCAGCGCGGTAGCGGGAGCCTGGGATGGCGTCAATTAGCTGACGGGTGTATTCGGTTTCTGGGTGTGCAAAAACCTGCGCCGTGGGCCCGGATTCCACTTGTGTGCCGTGGGAGAGCACGGAGACGGTATCGGAAATCTGGTTGACTACCGCGAGGTCGTGAGAGATGAAGATATAGGTAAGCTCCAATTCGCGCTGCAGCTCATCGAGCAGGCGCAGGATCTGTGCCTGTACGGTGACGTCGAGCGCAGAAACGGCCTCATCGAGCACCACAAGATCGGGTTCAATGATCATGGCGCGGGCGATAGCCACGCGCTGGCGCTGGCCGCCGGAGAGCTCACGAGGACGGCGGGCTGCCATGGAAGAATCCAAGGCCACCAAATCAAGAAACTCCTGTGCTTTCGCTCGGGCTTCGCGTTTCGAGGCCCCAGTAAAGTTGCGCACCGGCTCAGCGATGGTATCGCCGATACTCAATCGTGGATCGAGCGAGCCAAAGGGATTTTGGTAGACCATCTGGATAGAACGGCGCAGCTCCCGGCGGCGCTTGCCGCGGGCGGTGCTGATATCTTCCCCCGCCAAGCGAATACTTCCCGAGGTAGGCGTGCTCAACAGAGATATGGCACGGCCGGTAGTTGTCTTTCCGGAACCGGACTCCCCCACCAAGGCATGGGTAGTGCCCCGGGCTACGGAAAAGTTGATGTCACCTACCGCGGTGAAATCTCCGAAGCGCTGGGTGAGCCCCTCGACTTCGAGTAACGTCTCCTGCTGGGCGGGCGTACTATTCCACACCGGAGATGCGGTCTGGGAGGAAGTAGGGGCGGTGAGCGAGGGGGCGTCGGCAAGCAGGCGCTTGGAGTAGGCATGCTGGGGATCGGTGAGGACACGGGCGGCTACGCCCGACTCGCGGACGGCGCCCTTTTCCATCACCACAATATTATTGGCGCGGTCACCCGCCACGGCCAGATCATGGGTAATAAAAAGGATGCCCATGGTGAGCTCTTCGCGCATTTCATCAAGGAGATCCAGGATGATTTTCTGCACGGTGACATCCAGCGCGGAAGTAGGCTCATCGGCGATGATGAGCTCTGGCTCCAGTGCCACAGCGGCAGCGATGAGCACGCGTTGCTTCATGCCGCCGGAAAGCTCATGCGGGTACTGATCATAACGGCGCTGTGGATCATCAATGCCCACGCGCTCCAGCAACTCCAGAGCACGCTTCTTCCGGGACTCCTTATCGCCCTGCCGGTGGATGGCCATGCCCTCTTCCACCGAGGCTCCGATGGTCTTGAGCGGGTTGAGCGAGTTATTGGGATCTTGCGGAATCAACCCAATGCGGCGGCCGCGCAGGGTGCGCCACTGCTTTTGGGAGAAATGGGTGACATCGTGGCCGTCGAAAGTAATGGTGCCGGAGACAATCGAGGCATTGTCTGGCAGCAGGCCAATGGCGGCCATGGCGGAGGTGGACTTGCCGGAGCCGGACTCGCCCACGATGGCGGTCATTTCCCCGGGGTTCACTTCGAGCTCAATGCCGCTGACCGCTTCCATCTCACCTTGGGCGGTGCGGTACGTAATGGATAAATCACTAATGCTAAGCAGGGACATTAGGCCGCCTTTCGCAGTGTCTGGCTGAGGTGGTTGGCCGCGAGGACCACGGCGACGATAACGATGCCGGGGGCGATGGTCAGCCAGCCGGCGGTGGCAATATAGTCGCGTGATTCAGAAATGAGCAGGCCCCATTCCGGTGTTGGGGGCGGAGCGCCATAGCCCAGGAAGCCTAGGGTGGCTAGCTGCAATATGGCCAGGCCAAATTGCAGTGCTGCTACAGCAAAGACCGCGGTGAGTGAATTGGGAAGAATATGGCGCACGAGCACCTGGAAGGCAGAGCCGCCGGAGCCGTAGGCGGCCTCGACGAAATCGGAGCCTGCCACACTGAGCACCTGGGAGCGCGCGAGGCGCGCAAAGGTTGCCACGGAGGTAATGCCCACGGCGATGGCAGCATTAAAGATGCCGTGTCCGAGCACGATGATGACGGACAGGGAAAGCAAGAGGCCAGGAATAGACAACAGCACATCCACGATGCGCATGATGACGGCATCTACCCAGCCACGGCGCACTCCGGCGACAATTCCCAAGACGGTGCCAACGATCAGGCCGAAAAGTACCGCCAATAGCGCGCCGAGTAGGGATTGGCGCGCGCCATAGACCACGCGGGCATAGAGATCACGGCCTACGGCATCGGTGCCGAACCAATGTTGGAAACTGGGCTGCAGCAGCGCTGTGGTGTCACCGCCCTGGTTAGGATCCTGGGAGGTAAACAGTTGGGGGAACAGTGCGCAGAGCACCGCCAGGCCCAGCACAATAAGCGAGATGATGGTGCCCGGGGTGAGCTTCAGGCGTGTGGATTTAAGCTTCATGCTTGGACCTTCTTCTCGTTCTTTGCGGGAGTATTGGCGGTGGTGATGGTGCTGCGTGCGCTATCGTGGTTGACCTCGCGCAGGCGCACGTCAAGCACTGGGTAGAGCAGGTCCACAATGAGATTGATAAGAACAAAGACAGCCGCGGCCAGCACCACGATGGCGAGCAATACGGAGGTATCGCGGTTAGCCACCGCATCCACGGTCAGCGCGCCAATGCCGTGGCGGGCAAAGACCGCTTCCGTCACCACGGAGCCGCCAACGAGCTCACCAAAGGTAAGGCCGGCCATGGTCAGCGCCGGCAGCAACGCATTACGCAGGACATTGCGCCACAGCAACCAGGCACCGCTAGCACCCTTGGCTCGCACTACCTGCACGAAGGACATATCCATTACCTCATCGATGGAGCGCAGGAGCACCTGTGCCAGCGGTGCGGCCACGAAGATGGCCAAGGTAATCACCGGCAGGATAAGGCTTTGGGCATCGCTCGCGCCGATAACCGGCACCCATCCCAAACCAAAGGAAAATATCTGGATCAAAATGATGCCGATCCAGAAGGTGGGCAGGGAAACCATCACGGACGGCAGGCTACGGAAGAAGCTACGGAGCCAGGAAAATGGACCAAAGGTGGAGGCGATGGCCATGAGGAAGGCTAGGGCCACTCCTAGGAGGAAGGCAAGGATAGCCAGCGCCAGTGTGGAAGGAAGGGCATCCGCTAGCATCTCCGATACGGCGGTGCCGGTGGCGACGGAAAAGCCGAAATCACCGGTGAGGAATCCACCGAGCGCGCTGAAGTAGCGGCTCAAGATCGGTTCATCGGCACCATAAACCTCACGGATAGCGGCCAATTGCTCGGCGTTGAGCCCCAGGGTGGGGTTGTCATAGCGGGTCGCCACGGCGTCGCCAGGCAGCGCCGCCAAAAGGATGAAAGAAAGGGTGAAGGTAGCCCAGATTACGAGCACGGCTTGACCGATGCGTAGGGCAATCGATTTCAGGCTCATGGATTACTCCTCCCCTTCTGCGGTGTTGATGTCTACCGCATAAAACGATGGGCGGCCGATGGCCTCGGTACTAAAGCCTTCGATATAAGGCTGGAAACCATAGACCTGCGGCTCTTCAAACATGGGCAGGATATAGGCCTGTTCGGAAAGGTAGTCCTGCATGCGGCCGGTCATAGCTAGGCGGTCTTTTTCGTTGCTGAGGTCGAAGTAGTCTTCCACCAGTTTCTGCAGCTTCTTATCGCCGAAGCTATCGGTCTTTTCGTCATAGTTGAGGAAAGAATTGCGGCCCGTGCCATCTAGCCACGTGGCCAAGGTATCCACATTGGCACGGCCGGTCATGGTGTGGCGTACCTGCACGGTGTCTTGGTCCTTCATGGCCTTCTGCTGCGCGGAGCGGTCGCCTGGGTTGAGGTTGGCCTCGATGCCGACGTTCTTGAGCATCTCTTGGGCCTTGGTGAACATCTCCTTAGAGCGCGGCTGCGGGACTGCCTCATTGAAGGTCACGGACAGGCGCTTGCCGTCTTTCTCGCGGATGCCATCTTCTCCTTCGCGCCAACCGGCTGCATCGAGCAAGCGCTTAGATTCCTCTGGATCGAAGGCATAATTCGCTGCTTGATCCTTATAGCCAATAGCCGTCTTGGCCAGGATCGATGTGCCTTTGGGATAGGAGTCAGAAAAGAGGGTGTTCAGAATATTATCGCGGTCGATGGCGTGAATAATGGCCTGACGCACGCGTTTATCCGCTAAGAGTGGGTGGCGGAAGTGGAAGTGGAAGCTATTATTCACGCCACGGGTAGGCGCGGCGAAAATCTCCAGGTTTTGATCCTTGAGGTGCTTTTCATCGGGAGCTTCGATCTGGCGAGCTATATCGGACTGTCCGGCCACAAGCGAGCCCACGCGCACGGAATCTTCGGCTGCGAGAACAATATTGATGCCCTCAATATCGGCCGGCCCTTGGTGGTCCTTGCGGGCCGGTGGCGCCCAGTCATAGTCCTCGCGCTTTTTGAGCACCAGCTTTGTCCCCAGCTCTTCTTCCTCGATGACGAAGGGGCCAGAACCAGAAATCGCGGTGGCATTGCCCGGTGCGAAGCCGGTGTCATCTAAATCCAGCGTGGCATTAGAAAGCAGCCCTTGGTTCATCACGGAGGTGGACTGTGGGAAGCCTGGAAAGGGCTCACTGAAGTAGAACTTCACCGTGTAATCATCAATAACCTCGGATTTTTCATAGTTGGGAAGCTGCTCCGAGGGCGTGAGCATGCGGTCCTCATCGCCTAGGGCGTAGAGGTCATAGTTCTTTTTCACGTTCGCGGCATCGAGGCGGGAGCCATCAGAATAGGTCACACCCTTGCGAATCTTGAAGGTGAACTCGGTGTTGTCCTTGTTTGCTTTAGGCATCTCCTCCGCAATCCACGGGTGCAGCTCGAGGGTTTCCGGATCCTGCCACAGCAGGCGGTCCGTGATGTTATTGAGCACGCCACCGTTGGGGTAATAGCCGCCGGAGGGGGGATAGAGGTTATTGAACATATTGGGCTCGACGTAGGTGACCATGCCATCTTCCGCGGCATGGGAAGTAGAGGCGCAGGAGGTTAGCGAGAGAGCTAGCGCACCGCTGGCCAGGACCGCGGCCACTGGTCTCAGGAGCCGAGAAAGTTGCTTCATAAAAGCTCGAGTTCCTTTAATTCTTAAGTAGTACTCGCCCATTAGAGCATATCCACACCCACAATTACAAGACTGGACGGTCTACCCTATTACCTGCCATAACAGGGGAAAAGAAAGTTTTGTATAGACTGATCAGTCTATTTAAATACCACCGCCGGGTTCGATGCTCCTGGAAGGGTCTGGATGTGGCACGATAGGTAGTATGTCTACTCCAGCAATCGCAATCGTCGGCATGGGCCCACGCGGCATTTCCATCTTGGAACGCCTCTCCGCCCGCATGGACGATTCCAGCGACCCCATAACCGTCCACCTCATCGATGATGCCCAACATGGTGCCGGCCGCATCTGGGAAACGGACCAAACCAAGACCCTGTGCATGAATACTCGCGCCGGCGCTGTCACCCTTTTCACCGAGCCCGACTCCACTGTGGACGCCCCCGTGCTCGAGGGGCCCATCCAATACGAGTGGATTCAGCTGCTGCGCGGCGATGGCGAAAATGTCTCCGCCGCCAAGCGTGAGCTTTTTGAGCAGCATCCTCCGGCCGCACATATTGCGCAGGACTACCGCGAAGAACTTGCCGCTACCCGCCCCGAATCCAACCCCTCGCGCGCGCTGTATGGCGAGTACCTGCGCTGGGTCTATGACGTGGTCATTGCTCGCCTACCTAAGAGCATTTCCACCGTGAACCACTTCAGCCGTTTGGAAACCATCAGCGAGGATGGCCACGTAGACGTGCTCCGCTTGGCCGATGGCTCCGAGGTGCGCACCGATGCCACCGTGCTGGCCTATGGCTGGATGGTTCCGGAGTACAACGAGCAGGAAAAGCAGCTGGCGGCTTCCGGCCTGAACTGGATCGCTCCCGATAGCCCAGTGGAGCAGGACTACGCCGCCATCCCCGGCGGTGAAGACGTGCTGGTACGCGGGCTGGGCATGGGCTTTTATGACATCATGGCGCTGACCACCATCGAGCGCGGCGGCACCTTCGTGGAGGATTCTTCCACACGTTCCGGCCTGCGCTATGAGCCCTGCGGCGACGAGCCCAACTTCATCATTTCCTCCGGCCGCGGCTATCCCTACCACCCCAAGTCCGAATACGGTGAGCTGCCGCCTACCATGCCACGCCGCCGTCTGAAGAATGTCATTGCGGAGCTCAACGGCACCCATGACATCGACTTTGACGCCCAGGTTTGGCCCGCTATCGCCCGCGATAGCTACGAAGCCTATATCACCACTTTGGAGCGCGTGCGCCCGGATTCCTTGCTGCGCCCGCGCGCTGACATTCTCGAGGTCATCGATGCCACCGCCCCGGATGAGCTAGGCGCGGCTATTGCGCCCATGGTTACCGAGCCGTGGGACATGAACGATCTCATGTACCAAATTGCCGGGTTTACCGGGGACATAGATGAGCTCACCGAGCATATTGCCCAGTCCATGGAAAGCGATATCCGGGAGGCCTCCGCCGGCCACGACTCCCCCATCAAGGCCGCGCTATGGTCGCTATCGCAATCGCGCAAGCCCGCCTCCATCCTTGGCGCGGAGGGCCGCTATACCCGCGAGTCCCGCACCGGCCGCTATGCCCAAGTAATGTCCTTTGGCCAGATGATAGGTTCCGGCCCGCCGCTCTTCCGCGTGCGCCAGCTGCTCGCGCTTGTTGACGCCGGCTTGGCCCACTTCCTAGGCGATCACCCCACCCTGGCCATCGAGGCAGATCACTTCACCCTAACCTCCGGCCCACGCTCGGCTTCTGCACCCACGCTTGTCGACGCCTTTATGCACCGCCCCGATATCCGCACCGCCGGCGATTCCATGACCCGCTGCCTGGTAGATTCCGGCCGCGTTCGCCCCTTCCCCGATCACGGACAACCCACCGGTTCGCCGGAAACCGATGGGACGACCCGCCGCACCGTTCACCCGAACGGCGAGCTGGATGCGCGCCTGCACATTGTGGGCATCCCCACCTATTCCCAGTGGCCGGATACCACTATTTCTCCGATGCCGGGAACCGACCCACTCATGTTGCAGGAAACCGATAAAACCGCCGGTTCCCTCCTCGCCGTGGTGCGCTCCTAAGCCACCACCGCGCTAAGGGCTCGGTCCCGGTCCTGGCCCCGGTCCCGCGGCCTATAGCGCGTCGAGGGCCTGCTTCAAGTCCGCGAGCAGGTCATCGATATCTTCGATTCCGATTGAGATGCGCACCATATCATCTGGCGGCACCAGCTCGGATCCTTCCGCGGATACGTGCGTCATATTCTTCGGGTGCTCGATGAGCGATTCCACCCCACCCAGCGATTCCGCTAGACAGATAAGCCGCGTATTGAGGCAGATCTGCTTGGCATGCTCCGCGCTATGAAAGCGCACGGACATCATGCCGCCAAATCCGCGCATCTGCTGTGCTGCCAACTTATGCCCTGGGTGATCTTTCAGCCCTGGGTACAGCACCTGCTTTACCTCGGGGCGGCCCTGCAGGAACTCTGCCACCTTTTGCGCATTGGCGCAGTGGCGGTCCATCCGCACCGAAAGGGTCTTGATTCCGCGGGCCGTAAGGTAGGCGTCGAAAGGCGAGCTCACCGCACCCACATTGCCTTGGAAGTAGAGCAGGCGCTCGTCCACGTGGGCGTCATTAGTAACCACCGCACCGCCCAGTACATCGGAATGCCCACCCAGGTACTTGGTGGTCGAGTGCAACACATGGTCTGCACCGAGCTCCAATGGGTTCTGCAGATAAGGCGTAGCAAAAGTATTGTCCACTAGGACCTGCGCGTTGCCCTTAATCTTGGCCACCGCGGCGATATCGGTGATATTCAACGCCGGATTGGTGGGCGTTTCCAGCCAGATGAGCCTGGTATTGTCCTGGACCGCCGCGGCTACTGCGGCGGTATCGCTGGTATTAACGATGGACATCTCCACGCCCCACTCAGTGAAATCATTCAGTAGCCGGTAGGAACCACCATAGGCATCATTACCCAAAATGACGTGATCCCCTGGGCGCACCAAGATCCGAATCAGCGTATCGGCGGCGGCCATGCCGGAAGAGAACACGCGGGCATACTCAGCGCACTCTAGCGCCGCTAGAGTGCGTTCGAGCGAGCGCACGGTGGGGTTTGCCACGCGTCCGTATTCGAACCCGCCGCGCAGCTGCGCTAAGCCATCTTGCGCAAACGTGGTTGACGCATAGATCGGCACATTGATAGAGCCCATGTGCGGGTCTGGGTGGTAGCCGCCATGGATGGAACGGGACGTAAAGCCTTGAGCGAGGTTCTGCGTGCTGCGTTCTGTCATAGCAACACAGTCTAGACCAAGCTGTTCACTTGCTAAGGAAAGATAGGTATTTATTTTCACCCACCTAGCCACCCACCACTCATCGCGTTTTCAGTCTCGGCCTTTACAATGGGCGCGGTTCCCATTGTCCACGACTAAGAAAGAATGATGAATACGCAATTCTTAGCCTCAGCCGCTTCCACCAAGGACTCGGCCGTCGAGTCCGTCTCTAGTTTTTGGAATGACGAGAAGGTGCAAAGCTGGCTTATCGAGCGCCCAATTCGCATCGCCGTTATCCTTATCCTGGCCGTCATTGCCCACTGGCTCCTCCACCGCATTATCAACAAGGTGGCCGAAAACAGCATCAAATCTTCCGGGCTGGATAAGCAGCGTTTCCGCGGAAAATTCAAGGGTCGAGCCAACCGCCCCGAACCGACCCAGCAAGAAGAGGCCATGCGCCATACCCGCGAAACCCGGCGCGCCTCCCGCATTAAGACGCTAGCCGGAGTTGCCCGTTCCGCCGCCGCTATTTTCGTGTGGGTATGGGCCGTTATTGCCATCTTGGATGAGCTAGACGTTAACGTGGCACCGCTTATCGCCTCTGCCGGAGTTATCGGCGTCGCCCTTGGTTTTGGCGCCCAGGCGCTGGTGAAGGATTTCCTTTCCGGCATCTTCATGCTCATTGAGGATCAATACGGCATTGGCGACGTGGTTGACCTTGGCAACGGCGTCTTTGGCGATGTCGAGTCCATCTCCTTACGCATCACCACGGTCCGCGATATCGACGGTGCTCTGTGGTACGTGCGCAATGGCGAAATCCTCCAGGTAGCTAACCACTCCGATGAGTACTCCGTTGCCCGCATCCAGATTCCTGTGGGCCTTTCTAATGACCCAGAGCTCGCCGGCGAGGTCATCGAGGACGCAGTGAAGGAAGCCGCGCAGGACGATAAGGTACGCAAGCTCATCCTCAGCACGCCTCGTGTGGATGGCATGTCCGGTTTCGAACCGGATTATGTTTCCTTCCGCGTGTCTACAAAGACCCTGCCGGGCAAGCAGTGGGACGTCCAGCGTTTCTTGCAATCCCGCGTGCTCAATGTCATGCACACTAAAGGCATTACTACCCCCTACCCGCACGGCATCGGCATTCCCGATCCCCGCAAGGAAGAAGAAGAGTAAATGGATTCTGTTTATGAGGCTATTGGCGGCATGGAGACCTTTCAGCGCCTCGTCCACGGCTTTTATTCCCAGGTCAAAGAGGACAATGTCATCGGTCCGATGTACCCCGATAATGACTGGGAAGGTGCCGAGCAGCGCCTCACTTGGTTCTTGGCGCAGTATTGGGGTGGCCCGCAGCTCTTCTCTGAAAACCGCGGCCATCCGCGCCTTCGCATGCGCCACGCCCCCTACCCCATCGATATAACCGCGCATGACCGGTGGCTAGAGCTAATGGGTAACTCCCTCGCGGAAATCGACGAGGAAACCATCCCACCGGCCTACCGCGAAATGATCTGGGATCATATGCAGCGCGTGGCCGCCATGATGATCAACAAGGCACCATAATCGCACCGTCTTGCCCCACCCAAGAGACAAAGCCCGGCTCCCGCTATTTAGCGAGGAACCGGGCTTGTGGTTTATCTAGCCCACACTATGGGGACCTGATGCTTAGTCTTCCCAGTCAAAGGCCTTACGTACAGGCTCGGAGACCAAACGGCCACCACGAGTCATTACGCCACCCTCTAGGCCCGGGAAGCGCTTGATGGCGGCATCCAGGCTGTCATTGGCCACCGCGCGAATGTAGGGCAGAGTTGCGGAGGACAAGGCACGGGTGGAGGTATTGGCCACCGCACCCGGCATATTCGCCACGCAGTAGAACAAGGTGTCATGGACCTGGAAGGTTGGGTCATCGTGGGAGGTCTTCTTGGAGTTCTCGAAGCAACCACCCTGGTCGATGGCGACGTCCACGAGGACGGCACCCTTCTTCATCTTCTTTACGGTCTCCTCACGCACCAGCTTTGGTGCAGCGGCGCCTGGGATGAGTACCGCGCCAATGACGAGGTCAGCTTCCTGCAGTTCCTTATCGATGGTGGCCGGATCCGAAATCAAGGTGCGCACGCTGCCGGCGTACTGGTCATCGAAGCGCTGCAAAACGTGCGGATCAAGGTCCAGTACGGTGACCTCGGCACGCAGACCGTGGGCCATGGCAACGGCGGACGCACCAACCTGGCCACCGCCGATCACGACGACGCGTGCTGGCTGGGTACCTGGAACACCAGAAACCAGCAGACCGCGGCCGCCCTGCGTGGACAGCAGGTGGTGGGTGCCCTCGATTGCGGCAAGGCGGCCTGCCACCTGGGACATCGGGGTAAGAAGTGGCAAGGTACCGTGGCAGTCAGTAACCGTCTCATATGCAATGGCCGTGGTATTGGCGTCAACAAGCGCCTCAGTCAAAGGGCGGTCCGCGGCAAGGTGCAGGTAGGTAAAGACGGTAAGGTCCGGACGCAGGTACTGGTACTCAGACTCGAGCGGCTCCTTGACCTTCAGCAGCAGTTCCGCCTGTGCCCAAGTATCCTCCGCGGTGCCAACGATGCTGGCACCGGCGGCCTCGTACTCGGAATCCGGGAAGGATGCGCCTTCACCAGCACCGGTCTCAATGAGGACCTCATGGCCGTCGTGAACGAGGGTCTGCGCGCCGCCCGGGGTAAGAGCCACGCGATTCTCGTTATTCATGATTTCTTTAGGCACGACAATACGCATTACACAATCTCCTTGCGGGTGGAGTAAATTACATCGACCACGTAAGGGTAACGCAGGACACGTTTGCGTGCGGCACTATGTTCATGAATTCACAAAGCGGGGGGTAGCAACGCAGCAAGCCATCTTGTAAATGTGCAGTTCAAAAGAGTAATGACCCCACTTGGCCAGAGTCCCCCTCCCCCTAAGACGGACCGCTTTTCGGACAAAATCTCCAAAGCAGGGCGCGTGCGCGCCGATTCTGTTGAACAGAACCGCTACGTGGCAGGCCGGTTTTTCGCGAGCGAGCGAAGTTAGAACAGCGACAAGCGGGTGGAACGGTAGATGCTGCCAAAGGGGGCGTCGAGGCGCACCCACCTGCCTAGCTGAGCCACCCGCAGGTGCCTCGGCACATCCATCGGTGCGGAAAAACCAGGGATCAAACCCAAATTGGTGCAGGCAAAAATCATGCGCATAGGGATTTCCACCGTGGCACCTTCCCCCTCGACCGTGACAACGGTCTGATTCAGCAAGCTGGATGGCGGGCCCATGGGGCCAGAAAATTGCCGGGTCAGTTGTTGACCCTTATCGGAGAGCTCGCGCACCACGGTAACCGGCAAGGTATCGACCACGCTGTAGCCAGTGGCCGGCGGAAGCGCTCCCGGCCACGACGCATCGCGGGCAGGTCCCAAATCTAGCGTTCCGCTCGATTCTTGCTCCTTGAGCAGCTCGGCCAGGGTAGCCGCAGAAACCACTGCCCCGTCGCGGGAAACGACGCCCTGCACGCGGCGGGAGGCAACCACCTCGAAAGGTGTGGTGACAAAGACATCGACGACGTCGTCAGTCAGCTGGCGTAGCCGCACCGAAGCACCCGAATCCAAGCCAACCGCGCGCGTGACAAGGGCCCGAAGGCCAGGTCCACCGCTTCCAATTTCTAGAGTCTCGGTGACCATGCCTTCGGGCCCTGCCTTTCTCATCTTCGCTCCGTTCCGCGGTTAATTGGCCGCGGTATTTTGCAGAATATCCTTTTCCTGTTCCGTCAGCGGACGAGGAGTCTGCTGCTGACGATCAATGACTACCTGCACGCACTCCACGGTTGCCGCGACTTCACCCTGGTCATCCTTGACCTGCTGGGTAGTGGTAAACGAGGTGGTACCAATCTGCGAAATGGTAGTTTCTACCTCCACCGTAGTGGTGTCCTTAAACTCCATCGGGCGAAGGAAGTCCACATCGAGGTGGCGCACGAACGCAATGAAGTCAAGGCCTTTGGAATAGATATGTTCCTTCGCAAAGGCCAAGCGCGCTTCCTGGGCGAGCTCGATGTAGTTTGCATTCATCATGTGGCCGTACATATCAAAATCCGACCAGCGGGTTTGAATACGATACGTGTGCACACTTGGGGTTGCCATCATTCTCCTCAGTAAAGGCTTCAGCTACTTAGCGGGTCAGCTTGCGGTGGGTCACGCGAGAAGGACGGGCTGCCTCTTCACCAAGGCGGTCGACCTTATTCTTCTCATAATCGCCGAAGTTACCCTCAAACCAGAACCACTGACCTTCTTCCACATTGCCTTCCCAGGCCAAGATGTGGGTACAGGTGCGGTCTAAGAACCAGCGGTCGTGGGAAATGACCACGGCACAGCCCGGGAACTTCTCGAGCGCGTTTTCCAGCGAGCCGAGGGTTTCCACATCCAAGTCGTTGGTCGGCTCGTCAAGGAGGATCAGGTTACCGCCCTCTTTCAGGGTCAGCGCCAAGTTCAAACGGTTGCGCTCACCACCGGAGAGCACCTTGGACGGCTTTTGCTGATCCGGGCCCTTGAAGCCGAAGGCCGATAGGTAGGCACGCGAAGGCATCTCGTTTTGGCCCACGTGAATATAATCCAGGCCACCGGAGACGACCTCCCAGACGGTTGCCTCGGGGTCAATATTCTCACGGTTTTGGTCCACGTAGGACAGCTTGACGGTATCGCCCACCTCGACGGAACCGGCGTCCGGCTGCTCCAGGCCAACGATGGTCTTAAACAGGGTGGTCTTACCCACGCCGTTCGGGCCGATAACGCCCACGATGCCGTTGCGCGGCAAGGTGAAAGAGAGGTCCTTAATCAAGGTGCGGCCATCAAAGCCCTTCTGCAGGTCCTTGACCTCCACGACCTTATTACCCAAGCGCGGCGGGGTAGGAATCTGGATCTCTTCGAAGTCGAGCTTCTTGTACTTCTCGGCTTCTGCAGCCATCTCCTCGTAGCGCTCCAGACGGGCCTTGTTCTTGGCCTGGCGAGCCTTCGCACCGGAGCGTACCCACTCCAGCTCGTCCTTCAAGCGCTTGCGCAGCTTCGCGTCCTTCTTGCCGGCAACCTCCAGACGCTCCTGCTTCTTATCCAGGTAGGTGGAGTAGTTACCCTCGTATGGGTAGAGCTTGCCGCGGTCAACCTCACAAATCCAGCCCGCGACGTGGTCGAGGAAGTAGCGGTCGTGGGTCACGGCCAAGACAGCGCCCGGATAATCAGCCAAGTGCTTTTCCAGCCACTGCACAGACTCGGCGTCCAAGTGGTTCGTAGGCTCATCGAGCAACAACAAGTCCGGCTCGGTAAGCAGGAGCTTAGCCAGCGCTACGCGACGGCGCTCACCACCAGAAAGGTTGGTCACCGGGGCATCGGAAGGCGGGCAGCGCAAAGCTTCCATTGCCTGCTCGATCTTGGAGTCAACCTCCCATGCATCGGCGGCATCGAGCTCTTCTTGCAGCTTGCCCATTTCTTCCATGAGCTCATCGCTGTAGTTGGTGGCCATCTCTTCGGCGATCTGCTCGAAGCGCTGCTTCTTTTCAAAGATTTCGCCCAAGCCCTCTTCGACGTTGCCGCGCACGGTCTTCTCGTCGTTGAGCGGCGGCTCCTGCTGCAGGATACCCACGGTGGCGCCTGGATCTAGGAAGGCCTCGCCATTGGAAGGCTGGTCCAAGCCGGCCATAATCTTCAAAATGGAGGACTTACCGGCACCATTGGGGCCGACCACACCAATCTTGGCACCTGGGTAGAACGCCATTGTTACATCGTCAAGGATGACCTTATCGCCAATTGCCTTGCGCACGTTTTTCATCGTGTAGATGAATTCGCCCACTTTTACCCCTTTGCAAAAATTTGGGAGACGTATTTATCTACACAAACACTACATCAGAACCACCGCTCGAGTGCCTCGGGTCAGGTACGCCCGAGGCGATCAAGCCAGGGAGGAAACGCTTAAGCGTTCACTGGGGCGGATTCTGCCTCGGCAGCCTCCTCTTCCACTTCGGCGTCGAAGGCATCTTCTTCCCCACCGCGTGCAGCTGCGGCTCGTTCGGCAAGGTAGCGGTCCGCTGCGGTATCGGCAGCGGTGTCTCCCTGCCCCGCCTGCTGCGACGGCAGGCTGTGGTCCACGTCTGGTTCGATAGCATTGTCCCCCAGCTCTGGGACCGCGATATTTTCCTGGTTGTACTGCGGGACGAGGCGCTTTGTACCGATAACGTGACGGTTCAAGTCCAGGCCCACGTACTGCGCCTTAATATACGTGCGGAAATGATCGGCACCCTGGTCATCACGCCATTGTTCGGTAACGAGAGACCCCACGATGACTAGAGGCATGCCTTTTGCCAGGGATTTGCGCACGTTGATGGCGAATTGATTCCACATCTCGACGTCGATATAAAGATGATCCACGTCACGCCACTGCGGCGCCTTGGTGTTGTGCCCTTCCGTATTGTCCATACCGGCATCGGCTTGGCGGTCCGGAATCCGGCGCGAGGAGGCGACGCGCAGCTTGGCTTTATAGGCCCCAGTGGAGGTTTTGGTCAAGATTGGGTCGCGAGTAAGGCGACCGGTCAAGGTAATTGGGTATTGGGACATGGTGCTAGAAAATCCTTTGCTGGATAGTTGGGTTGGCGAGTGTGGTTTTCCTCGCTCGTTTGCACATCCTGATGCCCGCGCACAAGCCACACCATGCCGGCGACCCCAACCCTGTGAATAACTTGTTGTATCCGTCAACGAAGGACAGAGTTTGGGGAGATTTTTAAACGGTTATCCACAGGCTAGCGCCCGCGGAAGCTCGATTCATCGCCGTGTCCCATATCCTGCAGCATCGCGTTATAGCGTTCCAATTCGGCATCATCGTCCGCATCCGCCTGCATATCATGGCGGCGGGCGGTAGCACGGTCATCGCCCAGCCAATCCAGGAAGAGCTTGCCAAAGACGATGACCAGCGGGAACTGGCCAAAGCCCCACGCAATGCCGCCGCCCACGCGTTGATCTTGGAGCAGATCCTGATCCCACGGCAGGTCCAAATACTGATAGAAGTCGGCACCCAGCACGCTTTGCAGCTGCATGAGATATACACCAGCAAAAAGGTGGAACGGCATGGAAAGGAATAGCACGGCCAAGCGGAATGGGGTAGATCGACGATTGGGAAGCGGGTCCGGCCCGATGATTTCCCAAAAGTAGAAGCAGCCAGAAACGATGAACGCAAAGTTCATAATGAGGTGGCCTGCGTGTTCCGAGATGGCAAATTGATACAGGCTCGGGAACAAATACAACACGTACAGGAAAAATAGGTACTGCACGAGATTGACAAACGGATTGGTAATAAACGCGACGACCTTAGATTGGGTGGCCGCCAGCGCATAGTCATGCAGGCTCGGCTGACCCTTTGGCCCAGGCTCAAAGGCCTCCATAAGCAGGGTCAGTGGCGCACCAAGGACGAGCAGAAGCGGTACCGCCATCGACAAAATCATATGTACCAACATGTGCATCGAGTACATCGCTGGCATATAAAGTCCCAGGCCGGTAGACATCACGAGGGTCATACCCAACGCGCCGCTCATAAACCATGCAGTACGTCCCTTATTCCACGTCAGGCCACGCTTATGCACGCGGTAGACGCAGTAGCCATACGCCGCGGCCAAGAGCAGGCCAATGGTGCCGAACATGATGTCAAAGCGGAACATGGTCCACACATTGAGCACCGTGGGCTTTTCAAAGAGCTCATAGCCCATCAAAATCTGCATCGAGTTGAGGTTCGGATCGCGCGGCGCTGGGGGCACGGTGCGCCCCAGCGTAATGGCCACGCCAATGGTGCCGGCCATAACCGCTACTTCCACAATGGCGATACGGATAAAAAGGCGCGGATCCTTGCCCAGCTGCGGGATGGTGAGCTCGCGGTGAGCAAGGCCGAAGATTCCCAGCAAAATCGTGAGTACGAACTTAGTGATCAAGATGATGCCGTAGGCAGAATCCACCAAATCGGAGATATTCATGCGGATGAGGGTGTTGATCAAGCCCGATACTGCCAGCACCACAATGGCCATGAAGGCAATGCCAGAGTAACGCTTTACCGCAAAGGCGAGATTGGGGCCAAGGCGCCGCCCATGGGCGATTAGCGCCATGAGCCCGCCTACCCACAGCATGACAAAGACCAAGTGCCACAGGAGCGAATTGGTGCCATAGTCGTGGTCACCACCAGCCGCGGAATGGCCTTCCATGCCGATGGGCACAACCTGCAAGATGGACAAGAAAAGCAGCACCGGCTGCATCGACCAGCCGCGACCGCACAGGCCAAGAACGCCCACGACAAGGGCGATGAGTACGGAGATTCCCCACACAATGGTGGTAGAAATTTCCGTCAACGCCATCTTCATAGTGGAAGGTTCAAATACCTGAAAAAATGGCGCTCCGGTGAGATCGGACATAATGAGCGGAATTTCCACTAGCCCCACGGCCGCCACACCAAAGGAAGCCCAGGTACCTGTGCGCGTGGCGATGTGGCCATCGACGGACAAGGGGGCGTCGATAAGCGCAGCGTTGTCTCCACGCGGAGCAATGAGGAACGACGAGGCGAGGAACGAGCCGATGGACAAAGCCATGAGTATCCAAGCCAAGCCGCGAAAGAGCGGCAGGCCAAAGGTGGTAATGCGGCCGGGGTCCGGAATTCCCAGGGCCGCTAGGGAATCGGCGAGGAGAAACAGGGAAATGAAACCAGCGATCAAGCCGGCAATAAGCATCGCTGCGACATAAATTCCCCAGGAAGAACGAGGTTTCTTCCCCGCCTTATTTACACTGTTAACCTGCTCATTTGCCATAGTGCGCATTGTATAGCGCAACCTAGTTCCCCACCTAACACACATTTTGTCTTTACATGTGCCATGATGGAGCTTATGGACACCCGTCAACTTCTTTATTTTCGCGCCGTTGTAGACAATGGCTCTTTCACGCACGCTGCCGAGTCCCTCGACATGACCCAGCCGTCCCTGAGCCTTTCCATACGAAAGCTAGAAAAGGAACTTAATGCCCAGCTCCTTTCGCGCGGGCGCTCCGGCGTCTCCACCACGGAGGCCGGCGATTATGTCTATGAAACGGCCGTCAAGGTTGACGCTTTACTGAACGAAACCCAGCGCCATATCAGCGAAATCACCGGCGACAAGGCCAGCACCGTTTCCCTCGCCTCCGCCCCCATTTTGAACTGGGAATTTACCCCTTCCGCCCTGGCCGAACTGAAGCGGATTTACCCCACTGCCACTATCTCGCTGGACGACGCCGCGCCGGCCACCGCCATCAAACGCCTGCTGGATGGCCAGGTAGACCTAGCGCTTTTGCCGACATCCGACCCGAAAGCCTTCCTCCGCCGCTACGCCCACGAGCTCACCATCCACCAGGTGGCCACGTTTGATTACTCCGTCGCCCTACCCCAACGCCTTGCAGGGCTTGAGTCTCCCGTCTCGCTCGCGGACCTGCGCGGCGAAACCTGGCTCATTCCGCCGCGCAGCCGCGAGCTTCCTGAGCTAGCAGAATTCTATAGCGACCTGTGGAATAGCCGCCCTGGCCTCAAGCCAGAAAGGACCCAGGAGGTAGCCAGCCTCAATAGCGCCATTCCCATGGTCTCCAGTGGCCTAGGCGTAAGTATCGTGCCCAATTGCGCACCTGCTGTGCAGCCACAGGGCATTATCAACCGCCCAATTTCCGATGAGCTGCCGCACTACTACGCCATCGTGGCCTACCGCACGGATCGCGAGCTGACCGCTGCCGCCCAAGACTTGGTGGACATCCTGCGCGCCCCGCAGCGCACCCTGGCTTAGGTTTCCCCGCCGTCGTGGGCTACTATAAGTGGGTCATAAGCCCCCATAGCTCAGTGGATTAGAGCAGTGGGTTTCTACCCCATGTGTCGCGGGTTCGAATCCTGCTGGGGGCACCGTGTGAAGCCTTGAGGCGCCGAGTTTCTCGCCGCTTCAAGGCTTTTTGTTTACGCTAGGTCTCACCATGCCCCACCCCGGAAAGGAATAACCATGTCACTTCCCGCCCCCTCCCGCACCTCCTATGCCCTCGTCACGGGAGCCAGCCAAGGCATTGGCAAAGCCATGGCACAGGATTTCGCTGCCCTGGGTTATAACGTCATCCTCGTGGCCCGCCGCCGCGAGTTACTGGAGTCCATCGCTACGGAGCTCGAGCAGCGCCACAATATTGACGCCATCGCCCTACCGGCGGATCTCGCCGTGGCTGACGACGTCGCCCGCGTAACCGACACCATCGCCACCCACGAGGTGTCGATCCTGGTTAATTCCGCCGGCATCGCCAGCTTCGGCCCCTTCATGGACCAGGACTGGTCCTATGAGACAACCCAGTTTGAGCTGAACGGCACTGCCGTCCACCGTCTTACGCGGGCTGCCTTGGAGCGGATGCTGCCGCGCCGCAGCGGCGCCATTTGCAATGTCGGCTCTGCCGCGGGCAATATCCCCATCCCCAATAACGCCACTTATGTCTTCACCAAGGCCGGCGTTAATGCGTTTACAGAGGCCCTGCACTACGAGCTGAAGGGCACCGGGGTCTCTTGCACCCTGCTTGCCCCCGGCCCCGTGCGCGAGGCCACCATCGCCGAAGAAGACCAATCAATCGTGGACAAGGTAGTTCCAGATTTTTTGTGGACCACCTATGAGTCTTGCTCCCAAGAAACAATTGCAGCGATGCGCCGCAACCAGCGCCGCGTGGTGCCAGGGCCCTTGTCGAAGGCTATGAATACCCTCAGCCAAGTGCTGCCCACCCCGGTAATTGCACCGCTGGTGGGCAGCTTCTACGCCAAGATGGGCTAAGCCCCGGCGTCTTCTAGATCCTTGTTTTTGAGCACGCTGTCCTCGCCGCGTGCTCGCTTGCGCTCTACCCAGAAGTCTGCATTCTTGATTCCCAAGGCCTCCGGGTCGAACTGCGGATCTTTGCCAGCCTTCTTCTGCTTCTCATAGTCTTTGAGTGCCTTGATGGCAGGAACCTGGAGGAAGAGGATGGCAATGATATTAAGCCATGCCGTCGTGCCAACGCCGATATCACCGAGCGCCCACGCCGCCCCCGGACTGGTGGTAGCACCGACGATGACGGAGACAATAATCAGCGCGCGCAGCACCCAAATCAGGCCACGGCGGACAGCGCGGGAGCGTACCCACCGGTTGAAATAGGTCAGGTTAACCTCGGACATGTAGTAGTACGCTAGGACCGTCGTAAAGGCGAAAAAGGCAATGGAGACCGCGATGAAGGTGGGTCCCCATCCTGCAAAGACGCTATCGAGACCGGACTGCACGTAGCCAGGCCCCACCTCAACGCCTTCTGGCAGCGAACCGTGGTAGACCACTTCACCATCCTCGGAGCTACCGCGGAAGACGGTGTACATATCCGTAGAAATGATCATGAACGCGGTAGCCGAACAGACAAAGAGCGTATCGACGTAGACCGCAAAGGACTGCACGAAGCCCTGCTTAGCTGGGTGGGAAACCTCAGCGGCTGCAGCGGACTGCGGACCGGTGCCTTGACCGGCTTCATTGGAGTAGATGCCGCGCTTTACACCCCACATGATGGCCGCGCCGAGCATGCCGGAGAAGCCGGCTTCCATATTGAAAGCAGATTTGAAGATAAGCCCGAAGACCTCTGGAATCTGCGAGAAGTTCATGCACATGACCACCACAGAAATCACAATGTAGATAACCGCCATAAATGGCACGACGATGGTGGCGAAGTTCGCAATACGCTTAACACCACCGATAATGATGATGGCCAAAATGCCCGCCAGGACAACGGCCGCCCAGGTAGAGTTCACACCCCACGCGGTATCGGCCGCAGCAGCTACCGCGTTGGCCTGAATTGCGGGAAGGAAGTAGCTGGTTGCCAGGATCATAGCGACGGCAAAGACGATTCCGTAGACCACCATGAAGGGTGCGGCTTTAGTGTGCTTGTAGGCCTTCTCGATGTAGTACGCAGGCCCTCCGCGGTATTCGCCGGTGTCTTGGTCCTTTTCCTTGTAGATCTGGGCCAACGTACATTCGATAAACGAGGTGGACGAGCCGAGTAGCGCTACGGCCCACATCCAGAACACGGCACCAGGTCCACCGAAGGCAATGGCCGTGGCCACGCCGGCGATATTACCCACACCCACGCGGCCAGATAACGAAACCATCAAGGACTGGAAGGAAGAAACGCCGTCTGCGGATTTTTCTCCGTTGACGATCTGCTTGAGCATGTCCGGAATGCAGCGCACCTGCAAAACGCGTGTCACCACGGTGAAATAAATACCCGCGCCGAGGCATAAAAACACCAAGACGGGGGACCAAATTACGGTATTGAGGGCATCGAGGAAGTTTGCCATCTGGTCTCTCCTAAGTCTGTCGCACCTCCCGAATGAAGAGCGATAACCCAGAGTATGCCCTAACTCACACTAGTATATGAGGCAAATCACCAATTATTTTTATGCAGGATGGAAACACACTCGCGGGAAGGCCGCCCTCCCCAGTGGCAATCACCCCTCCAGAACAACCCCGCCCGTACCCCATCTAGGGGTAAAAGGAGGCGGGAGTAGAATGGGCTGCATGCCACATTCCGACATTGCCGCAAAGCACGACCGCCTCGTTTGGATCGATTTGGAAATGACCGGCCTGGACCCCGAGCGCCATGTCATCGTCGAGGTCGCCGCCGTCATCACCGATGGCAATCTCAACATCCTGGGAGAGGGCATCGATCTGGTCGTCCACGCCACCGAGGAGGAGCTGGCACAGATGGATTCCTTCGTCACCGAGATGCATGCCAATTCCGGGTTGGATAAAGAAATCCGCGAGTCCACCACCTCCATCGGCGAGGCCGAAGATGCCGTACTTGCGCTCATCAACGAGTACTGCGATCCGGAGCACCCCGCTCCCCTGGCCGGCAATTCCATTGCGACCGATCGCACGTTCATCCGCACCTATATGCCACGGCTTGATAGTGCCCTGCACTACCGCATGATCGACGTGTCCACCATCAAGGAGCTTGCCCGCCGCTGGCACCCGCGCGCCTATTTCAACCAGCCCGATAAAGGCATGGCCCACCGCGCACTGCAGGACATCATCGAATCCATCCGCGAGCTAGACTTCTACCGCCGCAGCGTCTTCCGCACCGATGAGGGCCCCACCTCCCCCGAGGCGGAGCAGATTAAGGCCGAAACTACCGCAGATTACCAGGCGTTTTTGTAATTTAGGCGGCGTGAGTTAACCTATATCTCGTTGCTTTCACGCAGCGATGGTGGCTGTAGTTCAGCTGGTAGAGCACCAGGTTGTGATCCTGGGTGTCGCGGGTTCGAGTCCCGTCAGCCACCCCAAGTGCCCGAGCCTCGCGCTCGGGCTTTTTCAGTTTTCTACCTGCATGCTCGCCAGCAGCTCCTCCGAACGAGCCCGGCCAGCAACATCTGGCATATCTCCGGTGACCACAAACTCACTAACGCCTAGCCGCTTGCCGACGCCCCTTAGTTCCTCCCTCACTTCCTCCACCGTTCCCCAAACGTCATGGGCCAACGCCTCCTCAATGCGCCGTCGCTGCTGCCCCGTGAGGGCATCCATGTCCAGCTCGCCCGCCGGCCGCAAGGTCGCGAACTCGCCGGTCGATTGCGCTCGCACCTTCGCATAGGCTTCCGGCAACAAGAGATCACGGGCGGCCGCGGACGTCTCGGCAACGGCGATATTGAGCGAAGAGATAATAGGCGGGGCGTCGGCAAGCGCATGTTCGCGATACACTCGCGCAGCGGCCTCCTGCGTGGCTACAGGACCGCCCAGAATGACACCAAGTCCCAACTTTGCCGCCACCATTGCCGAGCGAAAGCCCGCCAAAACATAGAGCGGGGTGCCCCTATACTCAGGCCTGACCGTCACCGCCTCTTCGCCGCGCAGGTAGCGCAAGAGCGTGGCTAGCTCCGTCTCGAAGCGCTGCTTCACCTCGGCCGGCTCCCCCTGGCGCAGCGCCTTTCGCACCGGCGCGGTAAACCCGACGGAGGAGCCAATCCCTATATCAATGCGCCCGGGATACAGCGCCTCGAGGAGATTAATCTGCTCGGCCACCAGAAACGGCGGGTGATTGAGCAACATAATGCCGGCCGTGCCCACCCGAATGCGCTGCGTCTGTGCCGCAACGTGCGCCGCGAGCATCCCCGGCTGCCCCGCTGGTATTCCCGGCACACCGTGATGTTCGGCCACTAGAAAGCGCTGAAACCCTAACTTCTCTACGTGCCGGGCGTGTTCGGCCACCTGATCCAGTGGGCCGGCTGCCCCGCGGTCCAAAACAGAAAAGCGCATGGCCACCACTGTAGCCATGCGCTTGTGCCTTGCGCGGCCCCTAGCCGCTACTGATTAGCGTCCGTGTTACCTTTAGACCACTCGTCCCAGGACATATTCCAGTCACCGAGACCGTCCAACGCATTAAGCGTCTCGCCGTAGGTGTTGAATACCCGCACCACGTCGCCACGCTTCATCGTCTCCTGGAACCACTGCGCAGCCTCCGGCGTCACGTTGACGCAACCGTGGGACGTATTGGTATTGCCCTGCGCCCACACGGACCACGGAGCGGAGTGGACATAGATGCCGGAATAAGACATTTGCGTAGCCCAGTCCACGGTCGTGCGGTAGCCGCCCGCGTCATGGGCTAGGCCAAAGGTCTCCGAGTCCATGACTAGCTGCGGGTGCTCATCGCCGATAACGTAGCGGCCATTGGGCGTATCGTACTGATAATCGCGGCCCAGCGAGACCGGGATGGCACGCAAGAACTTCTTATTCTTAAAGACCTTCATCGTCTTGGTGGCGTTATCAATAATGGCCACCGTGCGGTCACCGATGGTGAAATTCGTCTTGGCGTTTTCACCGCCATAGATTCCCCCACCTAGGTCCTTGCCATACTGGTCCACCTTTACTTCAACCTTAGTGCCCGGCTCCCAGTAATCCTTCGGACGCCAGCGCACCTCCTGGTTATTGACCCAGTGGAAAGCGCCTTCCACCTTGGGGTTAGTGCTCACAGTAATGGTCTTTTCAGCCGCCTTCCGGTCCGTAATTGGCACACCGAAATTCACCCCAATAACCTGACCGACGCCGACTTCAGAATCCGGGATAGGGGAAAGCGAGACTTCGGCAACACCCGCTGCTTGCGGGGTGGAAAAACTGAGGCTCTTCTTGTTGCCATCTACATCGGAGGCCACGATGGAATAAGTGTGGTTATAGCCCAAGTCCTCCGCAGTAGACCACGTCTTGGCGTCTTTAGAGAGCTTTTCTTTAACTTCCACGCCCATTTCATTGGTCATGGTGACGCTCTTGAGCTTGCCCGTGGTCTCCACGGTGACAGGCTTGGACGGATCTACATCCGTCGCCCCGTCCTTTACGGAGGCTACAAGGCCGTCTTTCTTTTTGTCGGACTCTTTGCCGCCGTCCTTGTCTCCATCCGCATGTGCGGCGGCGGTGGATTCTTGGTCGGCAGCCTGATTCTCGGCTGAGGAATCAGAGGAGCAGGAGGCGGCGGCTAGGGAAATGCACGCAACGCCCACGGCCGCTACGAGACGGCGCGCGATAGGGAGGGAATTTTTCACTGAGTTGCCCTTAGACACGTAATTGCTGCTTTCAAAGACCAACATAGATTAGCGTCTCCCTCCGCCAATTACCAGAAGCCACTTCAGGCATTAACCAATTTGTTATACACCCTTTAAAAACCGCTTTGACCAGGCGATTTTACACTTTTAAAGAATGGCTGCTAGAGTATCTACTCGTTGCACAGAGAGCCACACGGCAGGAAGTCAACAATGCGCCATTAGCTCAATTGGCAGAGCAACTGACTCTTAATCAGTGGGTTCGGGGTTCGATTCCCTGATGGCGCACAATACGAATCTCGAGGCGTTGTTCTTAGAACGGCACCTCGAGATTTTTCTTTTTATGAGCCAGTCCTTGTCACCGCGCCGCACATGACTTATGTGCTCACGGCGCCAAGAAACCAGATGCCTGATGGCTCACCACTAAAACTAATAAAAATAGGCCGGGCGATTACCCGGCCTTGTGCTATCTCACCCGCAACGGGGCAATGAGTGGAGCGCCGCCATGCTGGACGACGTCCGCCTCTACCCCATACACGCCCTCCACGAGCTCCCCCGTGAGAACGTCCGCAGGGCTACCTTGAGCACGAATATGACCCTTTTTAAGCACCACCAGCTGGTCACACATGCGCGCGGCCAGGTTGATGTCATGGATGGCCACAAGGCCCAGGCTGCCATCGCGCTGTGCTTTGGCACGGACCTCATCCAAGACAAAGATCTGGTGATGGAGGTCGAGGGCGGACGTGGGTTCGTCGAGAAGCATGAGGCCTGGATTTCCCACCAGCATCTGTGCCACCGCCACAAGCTGACGCTGGCCACCAGAGAGCTCATTGAGGTAGCGCGAAGCAATCGCATCCAGCCCCAAGGAGTGCAGTACCTCACCCGTGCGTGTAATCGGGTCTTCGCAGGCCTCCCGGCGCGCGGAAATCAGCACGGCTTCAAAGGCCCGCAGCGCGGCCGTGCTCGTAAGGTCCTGCGGCACGTAGCCGATAAGCTGGCGGCGTCGCTTGCCGCGCGGGGCCGTGCCATCGACGCGGAAATCCACCTCGCCGTCACAGCCGCGGTGCACGCCGGCTAGGGACTTAATAAGCGTTGTCTTGCCAGAGGCATTCGGCCCCAAAAGGCCAACTAGCTGCCCGCCGTGGAGCTTTTCCACATCCACGGACTCCAGCACGCGATGCTTGCCATAGGCCGCACTCAGGCCGGAAATAGTCAGTTCTACGTCCACAGTGCCCTCCTTCGGGTCATGACGATAGCAATGAAGAATGGCACGCCCAGCAGCGAAGTAACGATGCCAATAGGAATAGCCAAGCCTGGTTTAATCATCAGGCTCACCGCATGCGCTGCACACATCACGGCTGCACCCGCCGCCATGGAGGCCGGCAGGAAGTAACGCTGGTCCTCGCCTACCAGCATGCGGGCGATGTGCGGGCCCACCAAGCCAATGAAGCCGATGATGCCTGCGAAGGCCACGGTCGTCGCCGCGACCAGCGAGACCACGATAAGCACCACTACGCGCAGGCGCGAGGTATTGATGCCCATGGCGGTAGCGCGGGCGTCGCCAAGCCGCAAGGCCGTCAGGCGCCAGCCCAGCACCCACAGGATAGGCAGGGCGATAATGAGCACGGCCGCCAGCACGCCATTGGCCGCCCAGTTGGCGCGAGTCAGAGAACCCATGGACCAATAGACAATCTGCTGCAGCGCCTCGGCCGAAGACCGGTATTGGATAAGCGCCAGCATGGCTTGGAAGAAGAACACCAAGCCGATGCCCAGCAGCACCATAGTTTCCGCTTTAGCGCCGCGAATAACAGCCGCAATCACGATGATCGCGGTGGCTACCGCGGCCGAAAGCCACGCCACCAACGCGAGATTGAACTGCGGCTGCGCAATCAGCTGCCATTTGAGCACGATGGAGCTGGCGCCGCCAAACGCGGCGGCCGCCGAAATGCCCAGCGTGAACGGCTCGGCTAGCGGGTTATTAAGGATGGTCTGCATCTCCGCGCCAGCCAAAGACAGGGCCATGCCGATGAGCACGGCCATCACGGCCATGGGCAGGCGCAGCTGCCACAGCACCGTGCGCGTCTGGTCATCCAGCCCCGCGGGATTCACGATGCCCTTCATGACCTCGCCCGGGCTGATATCGATCGCACCCACGAAGTTGCTGATAATAAAAGCCACGGCTGCGATCAGGGTCAGGCCCACAACAATGCCGATGCGTTGCCACGTTAATTTCTTGTGCTGCCGCGCCAGCGCGGCTACCTCTGCGCCCTCCATTAGTTGGTGCTAAAGAAGGTTCCCTCGCCGGAAACCGGCGAGTACTTTTCTTGCGCATCCATCCACTGCTTGGCGACGTCCATATCGGCATACGCCTCCGGGTCAATCCACTCCGCGACCTGCAGCAGCGCCAGGTAATTAAACGGCGAATCATAGAACTGGTGCCACATGCTGTGCAGGTGGTGTTCCTTGACTGCACGCAGCTTATCGAAGCCGGCCTGCTTGCCCGGCAGCTTGGCGACGCTGCCCTTGGCTTCCTTTTCATCAATGCCATAACCGACTGCCGCATAGCCGACTGGGTGGCCCTCATCGTCCTTCATCTCGGACCAATCGCCACCGGTGGCAATAACCATGTCCGGGTCAGATTCAAGGACCTTTTCCGGAGTGATCGTGCCGGACTCGCCCGGAATGACTTTATCGCCGATATTCTCGCCGCCGGCCGCGTTGACCAGCTGGGAGATATTGGAATCGTTCCACGAACCGCAGCAATCGGAGACACCTGCTGCTCTCCAAACGAAGGTCTTTGGTTTATCTTTTACCTTCTCTGCGCGGTCTTCAACCAGATCCACCGTCTCTTGCCAGTCCGCGTTGAATTCCTCAGCGCGCTCCTCTTGGCCGAAGATCTCGCCGAAGATGTCCATAGTCTTAGGCGTATTCTCCAGCGGGTCGCGGCGGAAGTCGGTGACCGCATACTTCAAACCAGCCTGGTCCATCTTGTCGGTCAGGCCAGCTTCGCGGGAGGCATCGTATTGATCCAGCGAGAGCACAATGAGGTCCGGGTCTAGGCTCACGAGTTTTTCTACGGTGACATCGCCCTTGGCAAAGCCGCCGATCTCTGGAACCTCGTTTACGGACGGCAGTTCTTTTTCCAGCGCCGCGTAGTAATCCGGCACGTTCTGCTTGAGATCCGTACCGATGCCAACGACCTTGTCCAGTGGATTATCGGGGTCGAGTACACCGGTGGCAAAAATCGATCGGCCCTCCCCCAAAATCACGCGATCGGGAGCGTTATCCAGTTCCACGTCACGGCCGGTGATATCGGTGAAGGAGAACTCGGCATCGCCACTGGAGCCGCCAGTTACTTCCTCAGCTGCGCCACAGCCGACGAGTGCGGTTGCCGATGCCGCCACAACCGCCATCACCTTGAAGGGGGTATGAGCCATTTTTAGTCCTTGGTTGTTGGATGCCCTCGCAGCAGCCGCGATGGGCCTTACATAGGACATCCTAACCTGACTAAGTAAGGTAACCCAAACCTAAACGGGTTCGCCGTTGATCGTGTAGTCTTCCGGCTCTCCCTTGGGCACCTCAGTTCCGTCCGCCATGGTGCGGTTTTCCAACTCTCCATCCGGATCCACAATCGCAATATCGAAGCCGGACTCGCGAATTCGGCGCAGCCCCTCTTTCAGCATGCGCCGGCCCATGCGGTTCGTACCGGTGATATGCGATAGCTCGAGCACCACCGTGCCTTCGCCAAAATCCGACTCCATCAGCTCGTACAAGATGGTCTCGGCCGCGTTGAAGTTAATCAGGCCCTGCAGATAGATGACGGTCAGCTCGGCATCCTGCTCCACCTTGCGCACTGGGTTCACGCCATAGCGCTCATCCGTAGACATTAGGTGCAGGCCCATATCCTTCGACAACAACTTAAACGCATCCACCCCGCGCACCGAGTTGCCCTCCTTGTTCAGCCGCGGCGAGAACGTCGCCACACCCAGCTGGCCAGGCAGAGTACCCAAGAGGCCACCTGAAACACCCGACTTCGCCGGGATTCCCACCTCGGCCATCCACCGGCCGGCGCCGTCATACATGCCGGCCGAGCTCATCACTGACAGCGTCAGTCGGCACACGTCCGCATCCAAAATCTTGTCTCCCGTTACCGGCTGCACCCCACCATTGGCCAAGGTTGCCGACATCACTGCCAAGTCCCGCACCGTCACCACAATCGAGCACTGCTCGATATACGTCGAGACCGCATCGTGCGCTTCGTCCTGGATGATGTCGTAATTGCGCAGCATGTGCGCTAGCGAAAGGTTGCGTTCGCTGACATCGAGCTCGGAGGAGCGCATGGCGTCGTCGATAAGCAAGTCGCGGCCTGCCAACCGGGAGAAATAGGTGCGCAGTCGCTCCACGCGCGCGGCCGGCTCCGAATCCACGCCATTAATCAACTGCGTGACCGCAATCGCGCCCGCATTGATCATGGGGTTGACCGGCCGGTGGTCATCACGGTTGAGCGAAAGCTCATTGAAAGCCTCCCCCGAAGGCTCCATGCCCACTATCTCGCGCACCGCGGAAAGGCCGAGCTCCTGCAGCGCCAGTGCGTAAACAAACGGTTTAGACAGGGATTGCAGGGTAAATTCCACCTCATCATCGCCCGCGGAATATACGTGGCCGGTGGTGGTGCACATCGCGGCGCCGAGGTACTCGGGCTGCGCCTTAGCCAACTCCGGAATATAATCCGCCACGGTGCCGTCGCGATTATCGCGCACCTTATTGAGGATTTCCTGCAAATAAAAAGGGATTGGTGTCTTCATCCCAACCCAGCCTACGAAAAAAGTCCCCGCGGTGTGCGGGGACTTCCTTAATTAGTAATTAGTGGCGCTCGGACAGCAGGCGCTGCAGCTCCTTCAAGTCGCTCTTGCGGCGGCGAGAGCGGAAGACTGAGAAAGCAATTAGTCCAACCACAGCGGCGCCGACGCCGCCAAGGGCCATCTGCACGTTGCGGTCCTGCAGCTTATCGGTAGCCGCGGTCTTGGCCTCGTTGGCAAAGTTCTGCGGCTTGCTGCGCTGCGCAAGCTCGTCCAGGGTGCCGGCCAGCTGGCGGCGAGTGCGCTCGATATCGCGTTGAATGTCTTCAATATTGCGTGCCACGAAGTTCTCCTCTTAACTTAGGTTCGCTCTTAACGGGATCATTCTACCCCGCCGGTGCAAAAGCGTGCAGCCCGGCCGGTAAGTATGGTGGGAACCATGACTGAAAACCGATTGAACGTTGGAGATACCGCCCCTGCCTTTGCGCTCGCCGACGACGCCGGAAACACCGTTTCCCTCGCCGATTACGCAGGCCAACGCGTACTCGTCTATTTCTACCCCCGCGCCAATACCCCGGGCTGCACCAAGGAGGCCTGCGATTTCCGTGATTCCTTGGAGCAGCTCAATGATCTCAATATTGCCGTCGTAGGCATCTCGCCCGATAAGCCAGAGGCGCTGGCAAAATTCCGCGCGGACCATGAGCTGAACTTCCCGCTCCTGTCGGATCCGGATAAGTCCGTTATGACCGCCTACGGTGCCTTTGGCGAGAAGAAGAATTACGGCAAGGTCGTCCAGGGCGTCATCCGCTCCACCTTCTTGGTCGAGCCGGACGGCACCATCGGCCAGACGCACTACAATGTCAAGGCCACCGGCCACGTCGCCCGCGTGATGAAGGGCCTAAGCTAGCGCGGCGTCGTCCAGCGCAGTGACGAACGCATTGACCGGGCCGGTCTCCTTATCCACAGCCTGGCCGTACGGTGCAATTGCGCAACTGCGCGCGATCCGGGGGCCTTTCTAGCACGGTGGTAGCGATCTAAAGCGCGCTCGTTTCGCGCCTTTGTGCCACTTCCGCCCACCGCAGGCAGTTGACACTTAAACAAGCTATCCACAGCTGCGGCCGTCTACGACTCAGCTCTACTGCCAGTCCTGTTTAGAGTTGCGGCCATGAGCGCACTGAAGGCTTATGCCTCCCACATAGCCTCGGCGATGGATATCCTCGCCGAGGCCCGCGGCATGTCTGAGCGCGCCCTCATCGAGCTGGGTCTACCCGATGTAGAAGCCCGCGACGTCCGCGCGCTTGCCGCGGTTTATTTCGGCCCAACGCGCTTCAGCCGGAAGCAACGCCACGCCACCACGGCCGCTCGCCACCATGACCTCATAACGCTCAAGCTGATTGAAAAATATGTCTCCCGCGTGCGCACACAGCGCGATGCGTGGAACTTGCGGGTAGAGCTGTGCCGCCTGCGAGGCCCCGCCTCTGAAATCGCCCGCCGCGCCAAGCAACGCCTCCGCGACCTCCGCCCGCGCCGCTCGCCGCCCCGCGAAGGGGTGCAGCTCCTTCGCCGCCCGAATGGCCCCTGGACCATGCGGATTACCGCCCCCTCTGCCTTCCTCGCGGAGTTTGACGCCGCGCTCGACCCCGCGCGCCCACTCGATTCCCTGCGCGATCTCCTTCGCGGCTCGGGCGCCCCTTCCGCGCGCACCACAACCAACGTCATCATCCCGCTCAACGCGCTGGACCGCATCTTGGACGGCGACGGTGAAGAAGTCACCCTGCGGCTGACTAATGGCGCCACCATTACCGGTGCCGAGTTGGTCGAGCGTACTTTCACCGAGCACGGACTAGCCACCCTTATCCATCCCGTTAAAGGCCCCGTCAACCTGTATCGCACCTCGCGCTACGCCACCGAGAAACAGCGGCAGATGGCCGCGGCCGAAAACCCTACCTGCCCGTGGCCGCCGTGCAACCACCCGGCGGACAAGGCCCAGATCCATCACCTGAAGGCTTGGAAGCACGGAGGACTGACCAATATGGACAACCTCACCGTGTGCTGCCCGTATCACAACGGGGTCAACCAAGATGATCCGAATGCCCCGCCGCTGCGTGGACGCCTTGCCCGAGTCAATGGCAAGGTTCGTTGGGTCCGCTAGCGCTGCCTCTGCGAGGTAGCGCTACTCGGCGTGCTCGACAAAGTCCGCGTAGACTTCCGCGGCTACCCGCGCGAATTCGGCCGGTGCCATGCGCGCCATGCCCTCCGGCAGGCTGCCCCACAACGTACAGCCTGTCACCTCCGGCATCTCCTCCAGGTTCAGGCGCGTAGCCAAGTCCGGATCGGCCGGCAGCGAGCCGCCAACTAGCCCGAGCACCTCAATTCCACGGCGTTGTGCCTCGCGCACGGTCAGCTCGGCCGCGTTGAGGCTTCCTAGGTTAAGGGAGGTGACGATGAGGAGCTTATCGGCGACGTCGGCAAGCGTATAGGCGTCCGTTAAACGCACGAGGAGCCCGCCGGCGCCTTCCACGAGCACCACACGGCCGGGTGCGTCAAGGGCGGCAATCCATTCTTTAAGTTCCTGCAGGCTGGGTTGGCCCATGCCGGCCCGGCGCGCAGAAAGATTCGGCGCCAGTGGCTCCGGAAAGCGCACCATCTCTGCTACCTCCACCCCCGCCAGCTTGCCGACGGTCGCCGCATCCCCCTTCCCCTCCGGCTCTCCCGTCTGCAGCGGTTTGGCGTAGATGACCTCGCGGCCGCGTTGCTTGAACGCGCTGGCGAGCGCGGCCGTGGCCACAGTCTTACCGACGTCAGTATTCGTCCCCGTCACGTAAATTATCACTGTCGTCCTCCTGCCACCGCAGCGCGCACGCCGCGGCACATTTGCGCTATTTCATCTGCGGTGCTGATAAACGGCGGCATGATATAAATCAACCGGCCGAACGGACGTAACCACACACCTTGGGCTACGGCTGCGGCCGTCGCTGCGGACATATTTACATCGCATTCCATTTCCACCACACCTATGGCGCCAAGTACGCGCACGTCGGCTACCCCAGGTTCCTCGGACAGGCCCTCAAACCCTCGTTGCAGCTGCTTTTCGATGCCGGCTACCTGCTCGCGCCAATTGCCCTCCAAAATGAGCGCAGTTGCCTCGGCCGAAACGGCACAAGCGAGTGGATTAGCCATAAATGTTGGTCCGTGCATCAGCGCGCGCGGACTCATCCCCTCGGCCACCTTCGCGGTGGCGAGCGTGGCAGCCATGGTCATAAAACCGCCGGTCATCGCCTTGCCAACGCACATGATATCTGGCACAACGCCAGCGGCTTGGGTGGCAAAGAGTTCACCTGTGCGGCCGAACCCGGTGGCGATTTCGTCCGCGATGAGCACGATACCGTGGCGGTCGCAGATTTCTCGGGCCCCGCGGACCAGCTCGTGGTCGTGAAAGCGCATGCCACCCGCGCCTTGGACTACAGGTTCAATAATTAGCCCCGCAACTTCTTCCGTGATGCACGCTTCCAGCTCGCGCAGATAGTTCGCGCGCTCGGCCGGGCTAGCCCCGCGAGTAGGCGGCGCCGGGGCAAAAATCTGCTGCGCTAAGGTACCGGTCCACATCGAGTGCATGCCGCCTTCGGGATCGCACACGCTCATCGCCGCGAAGGTATCGCCATGATACCCCGACCTCCACGTCAACATCTTGGAGCGCTCTGGGTGCCCTGCGCCACGGGCATACTGCAGTGCCATTTTGATGGCTACTTCTACCGATACAGATCCGGAATCGGAATAAAAGACCTGCTCAAAATTACCACGCGTTAATTCCATGAGGTTACGAGTAAGCCGCGCAGCCGGTTCGTGGGTGAGTCCGCCGAACATGACGTGGCTCACCCTCTCGATTTGTTCGTTCGCTGCCGCCTTGAGCCGCGGGTGGCCGTGGGCGGCGGCCCACCAGGAAGACATGGCGTCGATAAGCGTGGTGCCATCTGCGAGTGTTAAATAAACGCCGGCGGCCGAGTCCACCACAAGCGTGGGCTCGCCTGGCTCGGCGTAGGGATGCCAAATGTGGCGTGCGTCGAGAGCGGCAATGTCCTCCGCTGAAATATCCATGATTTTAGGTTTATCACAGACTTTCGGCCGTTATAGTGCTTTTATGACAATTATTAAACATCGTTCAATTCGGCGTTTACCGGTGGCTTTGCCGGCTATCGCCGGAATTGAAATGTGGGAGCGCTTTAGCTTCTACGGCATGCAGGCCATCCTCGCCTACTACCTCTATTCCACCTCCGGCGGACTCGGCATGGACCAGGCGCAGGCCACGGCGCTCGTCGGTGCCTACGGCAGTCTGCTCTACCTGTGCACGTTCGTGGGCGGGTGGGTCAGCGACCGGCTCCTAGGTGCCGAACGCACGTTGCTTGCCGGCGCGAGTCTGCTCATGTGCGGGCACCTTTCGCTGTCCTTCGTGCCTGGTATGGCGGGCCTCGTGGCCGGACTGTTGCCGCTTGCGCTGGGTTCAGGGCTGCTTAAAACGGCGGCAATTACCATTCTGGGCGCGGCTTTTCCTCCCACAGCCGGCGCACGGGATGGGGCTTTTCAAATCTTTTACCTGGGGATAAATATTGGCGCTTTACTCGGACCGATGCTCACGGGCTGGCTGGCACAAAAGCACGGCTACCATGCCGGTTTCCTCGCAGCCGCAGGCCTCATGTGCTGCGGGTGTGTCTTCTACGGGTTATTGCGCCAGCGGGTAGTCACGGAGTTCGACACCCGGCCTCCCAACCCTACTGCCGCGCCAGGCAAGGCCGCGGCGGTAGCTGTGGTGGCTGTAGTGGGCAGCGTCGCGGTCGCGGTGACGGTCCCACCAGACAAGCTCGCCATGCTTTTGCTCTTTGCGACGATCGCGGCCGCCCTCGCTCTCTTCGCCAGCATGCTGCGATCCCCGCGGGTCAGCGTGCCGGAGCGGAAGCAGGTTCTGGCGTATATCCCGCTCTTTTTCTGCTCGACGGCCTACTGGACTCTCCAGCCGCAGATTTACGGGGTGCTAGCCGTGTACTCGGATCAACGTGTAGACCGCATGGTCGGCGGGTTTGAGATTCCGGCGGCATGGACGCAATCGCTCAATCCACTGTTCATCCTGGCATTGTCCCTACCGCTGGCGGCGAGCATGTCTCGGTGGGCATGCTCGCGGCGTGTGCTGATGGCCGTAGGCATCATGGTGGCAGGTTCCGGAATGTTTGTGCTGTTGCCATTCGTCGGGGGCGGAGAAAATTCAACGCCATTTGTGGTGTTGGCCGTGACCATCTTGTTGATGTCGCTCGGCGAGCTATTTATCGGGCCGGTGGGCATGGCGGCATCGGCCGCGCACGCGCCGCGAGCGTACGCGACGCGCTTTTCCGCGCTGTATTTCCTCACCATGGCCATTGGAACCTCGCTAGCGGGAACGCTGTCGACGCTGTATGACCCTTCCTCGGCGGGTGCGGAGCGGACCTACCTACTTGTTGTCGGAATTGTCCCCGTCGCGCTGGGGCTCATGCTCTTGGTCGGAAGAAAGGACGTCGTGAACGAGGCTTCGGGCAGCGTTTAAGGCATCGACTTGTGAGGCAGCCCTGGTCTCGGCGGGGAAAATCTGGCACTCGTGGTCGGGTACAACTTCTGCGCGGCGGGTAATACCGCGCTGGGCGGTATAGGCGTCAAAGAGGTTATCGATGCTCAGGGCTAGTCCTCGTTTTTGAGTTGGTCGCGCAGCTGCTGGAAGTACTCGCGGGCAGCCTGGGGCTGCGCGGTGGGGTGCTGACCCTGCTGCGACTCTTGCTCACCGCGATTTTGCTCGGAGCGCTCCTGCTCAGCACGCTGGGAGGCAGCGATGGCTTCGCGCTTGGCACGCTCTGCCTGATGCTTGGACTCGCGCTCGATTTCCTCGGCGCGGGATGGCTTGTGCGGCTGCGGGCGGCGGTGCTGAGGCGCCCCCTCGGCGGAGTCGAGGGCGCGGTTGGCCATGAGCACGTCGCGCATGCCGCTAAAGAGGTCACCCATGCCCTGCGGGTTGGAGGGCATGTACAGCACAGAGGCCTGGCCGTTGTGGGAGACATCGACCATCGCGTCGAGGTATTGAGAGACCAGCATGAGCGCCTCGGGGGATTCTTCCACGCCGGCGTCGCGAAGCATTTCGTATTGCTGGGCAATGCCCTCGACGATTTCCTTGCGCTGGTCCGCAACGCCGCGTCCCTGCAGCTTCTTTGCTTCGGCAGCACCCTCGGCCTCTTTGACCACGCGGATCTTCTCGGCCTCTGCTTGGGCGACGGCCGCTTCACGCTCACGCTGCGCCGCGTTAATGGAGTTCATGGACTCGCGTACGCGGGAATCGGGGCGGATATCGGTAACCAGGGTGTTGACAAAGTTCCAGCCGTACTCGGCCATATTATCGCGCAGGGAAGCCGCAACATTGCGAGCAATGGTGTCCTTGGAGGAGAAGGAATCATCCAGGTCCATATTCGCCACGGAGGAGCGAACATTATCCTGCACGTAGGCCACAATCTGCTGTTCGTGGTTGGAGAGCATGTAATATGCCTCGCGCTCTCGGCCTTCAACTACCTCGTATTGCACGGCCACAGGGATCTGGACGAAGACATTGTCCTTGGTCTTGGTCTCCACCATCACATCCAGCTGGCGCACCTGCAGCGAAATTTTATCGCGTACGCGGTCTACCCACGGCATCTTGAAGTGCAGGCCAGCATGCGCCACCTTTTGGAATTTACCCAAGCGCTCCAAGATGGCAGCTTCGCGAGTGCGAACGATGAAATAGCCATCAAAGAGGGTTCCCAAGATAAGCAACAGGATGAGGACTATAACTATGGTGGCGATCAAAATATCTCCCTAAATGTCGTGACAATCACCAATATTTTCGCATAGGAAATAGCGAAACGCTAGTGATCGTCGATAAGCGCAAAAAGCCTGCCCAGGATGGTCGCACCGTCTTCGCGAATGCCGTTGTGCTGGAACTCGTTGCTAATCCACGGCCGCAGGTCCCCCAGGTGGGCGGCGGTAGCCAAGGATTCTTCGAGCGGAACGAAAATATCATCGACATATATGGCCGCGGCCGTGGTCGGCACCTCACCGAGCGCATAGGGCGGGGAGAATTCGTGGCGGGCGAGGCCGTGGGCGGCGTCGGCAAACGCGTGCAGAGCAGGGTCCTCGTCGAACTGCCAGGGAAAGATATGCTCGCCAGTCAACCACGTGCCGGACTCCGCAAACTCCGGGAATTCCTCGCGCACACGATGCGCCGCCCAATGAGTAACGGCCTGCCCACCGGCGCCGCCATAGATTGACTCATGGATAGCGGCATACAGCGGGCCGTCTGCAAAGCTCACGCGCTGGCCGACGTCCACCAAGAAATCGCCGCGCAGCCGCTTCTCCCCTGCCACGGTGCGGAAAGGCTCTTCCAGCAGATAAGCCAGCGAATCAAAACCGGTGCCGCGGCCGAGCTCAATACCGATGGTGCGAAACCGCAGCGAGGACAGACGCTCTCCGGTGGGAAGGCGCTCATCCGAATTGTCCAAGTGGGAGATGATCTCCTCAATGCTGTCCTGGGCCCACGGGAATTCGCGGTAGAAACGCTGCTGGCGAGCCTTGAGCTTGCTAAAAGTGGCGCGGTATAGATCGTCTGCACCCTTCAGCGTGGGGATGCCACCGGTGAAAAATGCATGCTCGACGTGTTCGGGGGCCTGGGACAGGTAGGCGGTAATGCAAAAGCCGCCGAAGGATTGGCCGAATAGCGACCACTTCTCCAGGCCGAGGTGTTCGCGCAAACGTTCGGCGTCGCGGACGATATTATCTTGGCGCAGCAACGCCAAGTGCGCTGCGGTGCGCTCCGCGGCCGGGCTCAGTGCATCGATGCGGTGCGATCGGCCGGTGCCGCGCTGGTCCATGAGGATCACGCGGTACCGCTCCAGTGCCTTGCCAATAAGCCCCGTGGGTGTCAGCGGCCGGGGTGCTGGGAAACCAGGCCCGCCCTGGAGGTAAAGCAACGCGGGCAGGCCCTCTCCGCTGGGCGGGATGATTTCGCGGGCATAAAGCCCAAAAGTCCCGTGGGGATTGGAATAATCCCACGGGACTTCTAGGTGGTGCTCTTTAATTGTGTGGCCAAAGCGGCGGTAGTCGGTCATGCCCTCCCAGGCTAGTAGACTTCCAAGCCCTTCGAGCGGAAGACGTCGCGGATTTTCTCCACGTCCTCCGGCTTTGGTGGCTTCGTGTCTGCCAACTGGTAGGTCATATCTAGACCTTCCCACTTGTCTTTGCCCATATTGTGGAAGGGCAAGACCTCGACGCGTTCGACGTTAGATTTCCAACGCGCCACGATATTGGCCACATTTTCCACGTTCTCTGGCGAGTCCGTGAGGTCAGGCACCGCTACGAAGCGGATCCATACCGGCTTACCTATCTTGTTCAACCTGTCGCCGAAATCCAGTGTTGGCTGGAGCTGGCGTTGGGTGACCTTGCGGTAAGTCTCCTCGTCGCCCGACTTGACGTCGAGAAGCACGAGGTCGATATTGTCTAGGTCCTCGTCCCGCAAGCGCGAGCCCAAGTACCCAGCCGTATCGATGGTGGTGTGAATACCCGCATCGTGGACTTCCTTAAGCACGCGGCGCGTGAAGGAAATCTGGAAGAGGGGTTCGCCACCGGAGATGGTCAGACCGCCACCGGAAGCTTGGAAGATGGGCTTATAACGCTTGATGCGCTTGACCACATCCTCGACCCGCTCCAGTGTGCCGGTCTTCATCTCCCAGGTGTCTGGATTATGGCAGTACTGGCAGCGCAGTGGGCATCCGGACATGAACATCGTCATGCGGGTTCCCGGGCCATCGACGGCGGTCACGAGCTCCCAAGAGTGCACGAGGGCGATATCGCCGGTACGGCGCGCCTCCATGAGCTCCGGGCGGGTAATGTCATCGAGTTGTGCATTATCTCCCAGGCCCGCAGCTACGCCGCGGACACGCTCTCCTTCTTCCGGAGAGAGGGTGACAACACCAGTAACGCCATCAGCCATGATTAAGAACCCTGGTGGAAGGTGCGGGAGATAACGTCGAGCTGCTGCTCCTTGGTCAGCTTGACAAAGTTGACAGCGTAGCCAGAGACGCGAACGGTGAGGTTCGGGTACTTCTCTGGGTGCTCAACGGCGTCCTCGAGGGTGGACTTGTCCAGCACGTTGATGTTGGCGTGGTACAGACCAGAGTTCATCTGGTGTGCATCGCGGTTTGCCTTCATTGCTGACATACGGTCTTCGAAAGTTGGGGTTGCCATGATTTTCTCCTTTTCGAGATGGTTGAGGGTTGAGTGGTTTTTACTTCTCCATGATGAAGCCGGCATCCAGAACGCCCACCAGGTTAGTGATGCGCTCTTCTGGGGTGCGGCCCAATCCGGAAGGAGTAATGGTGTTGGTCAGCGAGATGCCGTCCAAGGCGTCCTTGTAATCCAGCTTGCCAACGGACAGCATGGAAGCAACCATGCCGTGGCTGTCGGCACCGTTTTCAGGGTTAGCGCCTGGGGAGAACGGCGTGCCGGCCTTGTGGCCCGACGGGAAGGCGCCTGTTGCCTTGCCGTAGACCACGTTCGAGGTAATGGTCAGCACGGACTGAGTTGGGATGGCATTGCGGTACATCGGGATGGCCTTAATCTTTTCCATCACGGTGTGGACAATGGTTGCGGCGATGTCATCGGCGCGGTCATCGTCGTTGCCATAGAACGGGAACTCGCCCTCGGTGACGTAGTCCGTAATCAGGCCGGTCTCGTCACGGACCGGGGTGACCTTGGCGTACTTGATAGCAGCCAGGGAGTCGGCGACGATGGACAGACCGGCGATGCCGCAGCCCATGGAGCGTACGATATTGGAATCGTGCAGCGCCATCTCGACTGCCTCGTAGGCGTACTTGTCGTGAGAGTAGTGGATGATGTTGAGGGCCTCAACATAGGTGCCAACAACCCAGTCCAGCATCTCTTCGTACTTCTGCCAAACTTCATCGAAGTCCAGCGGGCCATCGCCCTTGATGGGCTCGTAGCCTTCTACGACCTGCTTGCCGGTTACCTCATCGCGGCCACCGTTGATGGCGTAAAGCAGAGCCTTAGCGGCGTTCACACGAGCGCCGAAGAACTGCATCTGCTTGCCCACTTCCATCGGGGAAACACAGCAGGCAATTGCGGCGTCGTCGCCCCACTGCTCACGAATCTGGCGGTCAGACTCGTACTGGATGGACGAGGTCTCGATCGAGATGTGCGCACAGAATTCCTTGTAGCCTTCTGGCAGCTTCGGATCCCAGAAAATGGTGATATTTGGCTCCGGTGATGGGCCAAGGTTAACCAGGGTCTGCAGCAGACGGAAGGAGGTCTTGGTGACCATGTGGCGGCCGTCGTTGCCAAAGCCAGCATCAGACCAGGTTGCCCAGTACGGGTCGCCGGAGAAGATCTGGTCATAATCGATGGTGCGCAGGAAGCGGACGATGCGCAGCTTGAGAACCAGGGAGTCGATGATTTCCTGGGCGTCTTCCTCGGTGATGATGCCAGCGGCGAGGTCGCGCTCGAAGTAGCAATCGAAGAAGGCGGACAGGCGGCCAATGGACATTGCGGCGCCATCCTGGGACTTAATGGATGCCAGGTAGCCGAAGTAGGTCCACTGTACTGCCTCGTGAGCGGTCTTAGCCGGCTTGGAGATGTCGAAGCCGTAGGACTCAGCCATCTTCTTGAGCTTCTTCAGGGCCTTGATCTGCTCGGAGTGTTCCTCGCGGAAGCGTGCCCAGTGCTCAGAGAAGCCAGCGTCTGCGACGGAATCGCGGGAAGCCTGCTTTTCCTCGATCAGGTAGTCCACACCGTAGAGAGCCACGCGGCGGTAGTCACCGATGATGCGGCCACGGCCATAAGCATCCGGCAGACCGGTGATGATGTGTGATGAACGAGCAGCGCGGATGCGCGGGGTGTAGATATCGAAGACCGCATCGTTGTGGGTCTTGCGGTAGCGGGTGAAGATCTTCTCCACCTCAGGGTCGACTTCCTTGCCTGCTTCGGCGATGGCCTGCTTGACCATGCGCCAGCCACCGAACGGCATCATGGCGCGCTTCAGCGGGGTATCGGTCTGCAGACCGACGATAACGTCGTCGTCCTCTGAGATATAGCCGGCCGGGAAAGCGTCAATGTCGGTCGGGGTGTGGGTGTCAACATCGTAGACGCGCTTTTCGCGCTCGACGGACAGGTAGTTCTTCTCCAGGGTCTCCCAGACGCGCTTGGTCTTTTCGGTCGGGCCCGCCAGGAAGCTGGAATCGCCGTCGTACGGCGTGTAGTTACGCTGAATGAAGTCGCGGACGTTGATGCCCTCGGTCCATGGACCGGACTCAAATCCCTTCCACGCTTCAAACTGTTGAGGCTGCGTTGCGGTAGTCATAATTCCCTTCTTTCGGGCGAATTTCTATCAGGGGTAAATGCCGCTTTTTCGAGCCACAGCACCAAGCCCCTCTGGCCTCAATTGTTGACTACATCAGCGGTAATAACAAGTTCAGCAGACGTTGGAAAGGCTAAAAATAAACCGGTCGTGTTGTTTCGCTGGTTAGTGATTTCATGCAGAACGCACGTACGTCTTAGATCGGGGGTGAACTAGCCCCGAACGTGTTCCTCATCACCCCGATTTTTTGGCCGCTACCTGCACGAACCTCTACTGTTAAACCCGTTCAGCTTCGCTTCCGCACAAAGGAGGACTTCGTGGCTTCCCAGCCCAAGCATCCAGTAGATACCGTCCCACCCGCCCCCAAATTAGCTGCCTTAGGCGTGCAGCACGTATTGGCCTTTTATGCCGGGGCGGTTATCGTTCCGCTGCTCATCGCCGGCTCGCTTAACCTGGATGCGGAAACCACCATCCACCTCATCAATGCGGACCTTTTGACCTGTGGCATAGCAACGATCATTCAGTCCATGGGCGTCGGCAAGCGCATTGGCGTGCGCCTGCCCATCGTGCAGGGCGTAACCACAACGGCCGTCTCCCCGATTATTGCCATTGGCCTGGGCGCAACCGACGGCGAAGGCGGGGTGGCCTCGCTGCCGACCATTTATGGCGCCATCATCGTCGCCGGCCTGTTTACTTTCTTCGCGGCGCCGGTCTTTGGCAAAGTGCTGCGTTTCTTCCCGCCGGTGGTCACCGGTTCGGTCCTGCTGGTGATGGGCACTTCACTATTGGGGGTTTCGGCCAATGACTTTGTCAATTACGCCGAGGGAGTTCCAGCCACCCGTGACCTGCTCTACGGTTTTGGCACGCTCGCGGTCATCGTTTTGGTGCAGCGTTTTTCCTCTGGCTTCCTAGGCACCCTGGCCGTGCTCATCGGCCTAGTCTTGGGTACGGGCGTGGCGCTCGTGCTAGGCGACGCCTCCTTTAGCGAAGTCTCCTCCGCCCCCGCTCTCGGTATCACCACCCCGTTCTACTTCGGCATGCCAAAGTTCGACGTGGTGGCTATTTTCTCGCTCATCATTGTCATGATCATCACCATGGTGGAGACCACTGGCGATGTCTTTGCCACCGGCGAGATTGTCAAAAAGCGCATCCGTCGCGATGATGTCGTGCGCGCCATCCGCGCCGATGGCCTGTCCACCCTGGTGGGCGGCGTAATGAATTCCTTCCCGTATACCTGCTTTGCACAAAACGTCGGTCTGGTCCGCCTGACCAGCGTGAAATCGCGCTGGGTGGCCGTGGCTGCCGCCGGATTCATGATGGTATTGGGCATTTTGCCCAAGGCCGGTGCGGTCGTGGCCGCCATCCCCTCCCCTGTGCTTGGCGGCGCCTCCCTGGCGCTTTTCGCCAACGTAGCGTGGGTGGGCCTACAGACCATCGCCAAGGCCGATCTTTCCGATGGCCGCAATTCCGTCATCGTCACTTCCGCGCTCGGCTTGGCCATGCTGGTGACCTTCAAGCCGGATATCGCCACGGCCTTCCCGGAGTGGGCGCAAACCTTCGTCTCCTCCGGCATGTCCATCGGCGCCATTACCGCCATCGTGCTTAACCTGCTGTTCTTCCACACCGGGGGAAAGCAGGGCACGCAGGTGTCTCGGGCCGTCGGCAAGAGCGTAAGCCTACAGCAGCTCAACAATGCCTCCCGCGAGGAATTCGTCTCCGCGCTGCGCCCGCTGTTCAATAACGAGACGTGGCCGCTCGAACTGGCGTGGGAGTCGCGGCCTTTCAGCGATGTCAATGAGCTGCGCGCCGCCATTCAGGTAGCCGTGCTGACCGCGGATGATTCCCGCCGTGCTGCCCTCATCCACGATTACCCTGCCATGGATGAGCTGCTGCTTGCCGACGCCGACGAAGCCGCCACCATCTCCGCCGACCGCGGCTCCTTGGGGCTAACCGACTTGGATGATGTGCAGACCGAGCGCATTACCGAGCTTTCCGCCGCCTACCGCGAGCGCTTCGATATGCCCTTTGTGGCTTATCTGGATACCAATGACACCGTTGACCGCGTCATTGACGCCGGCGTACGCAGGCTGGCTAACTCCCCAGAGCAGGAGTACCGCACCGCGATGGGTGAGATCGTAGAGATTGCCAACGACCGCTTCGATATCTTGCTGGCCGATGCCAACCCGGTCCGTTCTTCCTGGGACCGCAAGTTCACCGAGGTGGACTAGCTACCGGAAGGAAAAATCTACCTCAGCCTCCGGGTCCACGCCGGAAATAATGCCGGTGTAGAACTGCTTGGCCTGGCTTTGGAGGACATCGCGATTATCCGCGATGTCCTTTTTCTTTTTGTCCTCATCCAGAATCTTGGTGATGGTTTCCGCTTTATCGATATCCGGGGTAATCCAGCTCAGCGCGCCATTATCTTCCACCGCGGTTTCGAAGTTCTCATCCGAGTGGCCAATGAAAATGAACTCTGGGATCTGCACGCGGAAGTGGTGCGGGGATTCCTCTTCTACGTGCACCTGGGATCCTTCAATGCCGAGCTTCGCGCGGTAGGAGTACTTGATGTATTGGGTACGCTCACTGCCTGGGACCTGCCAATTCCACAGCGTGCTGGTAGCGGACTCCTCCGATATTCCCTCAATCCCCAAGGAGACGAGCACCACCTGTTCCTCGCGCTCCACGGCCTTGATGACCTTGGTATTGCTCGATTCGGTCTCCACGTCCACCGGTTCCCGGACTTGCCACACCACCACCGCAGCTACCGCCAGGGCGGCGATGAGAATGACAACGATAAGGGTGGAAAACAGCTTTTTCATAATGCCCATCTTAGGGTGAAATACGGACGGTGATATGCGAAAACGCCGCCGACCACGAGGGTCGACGGCGCCTATGGTGCGCCCGGTGAGACTTGAACTCACACGTCATAAGACACTAGAACCTAAATCTAGCGCGTCTGCCAATTCCGCCACGGGCGCGGGGGACTTGACATAGTGTACACGGTGGGCGGGTAATCCAGAAACCAGGGGTGTTCTGTTTTCCGGCCGTTGGTGGGTAGGGTGGAACGCGTGAGCACTCAAGAGGAACAGAAAAACAAGCGCGTGCAGGTGCGATGGTGGCACGTCCTCCTCATCGCGTTTTTCGTCGTGCTCTTCCTATTCCTGGCCTATTGGCAATGGACCCGCTTCCGCTCCGGCTCGGGCACCTTCCAAAACCTGGGCTATGCCTTCCAGTGGCCACTGTTTGCCGTGTTCGTGGTTTATGCCTATCGCACCACGCTGCGCTATGAAAACGAGCGCCTCGCGGCCGAGGAAGAAGTCCGCGACATGGATGACACAGACAAAACCGCCCCGGCCGACGCTCCCACACAGCCGCAGGCAGAAACCAAAATTGATGAGGATTTCCTGCCCCAGCGGCCCCAGATGGATGTGGAAACGTTCAACGCCATGAATACCCCGCGCCGCCGGCGCGGCGAGAATGAAGAAAGCTGATTATGACCAATAAAGTTCACCCCGCCCGCCAAGCCCGCATCCGCGGACCCTTGAAGTTTTTCTCCATCGCGGCCACTGTGACCGGTATCTTCTTGATCATCCTGGTCATCCGCATGGTCTGCCAGTACATCATTGGCATGGATATCCCCGAGTGGGCCACCTATATCGCGATCGTGCACGGCATCGCGTACATGACCTACCTGCTGTCCATCCTCATCCTCGGCCCGCGCGCGCTGTGGCCGGTGGGCAAGCTCTTTACCACCGCCCTTGCGGGCGTGGTGCCCTTCCTGTCCTTCTGGATGGAGCACAAGCGCCGCAAGGAAATCACGGAGGAGTTCCAACTCTAAGAGTTGTGGACAAGCTCCGCGATGGCGGGGACAAGTTGACTAAGAGCGCGGCCGCGATGCGAGACCGCGTTCTTTTCTTCTGGGGACATCTCTGCAGCCGATCGGGACTCGCCTTCCGGCTGGAAGAGTGGGTCATAGCCGAAGCCGTTTTCCCCGCGCGGCTCGCGCAAGAAGCGGCCTTCCCAGCGGCCCTCGGCCACGTGCTCTGCGCCTTCGGGCGTGACGAGCGCGCAGACCGAGACAAAGGCTGCGGCACGGCGCTCATCAGGGACATCGGCCATCTGCGCCAAGACTAAGTCATTATTGGCCTGGTCATTGCCGTGCTGGCCGGACCAACGGGCGGAAAGCACGCCGGGCATGCCGTTGAGCTCTTCGATAGCGAGGCCCGAATCATCCGCCACGGTGGCATAACCGGTAGCGGCCACGCCAGCACGGGCCTTGATGAGCGCATTATCGGCAAAAGTGCGGCCATCTTCTACCGGTTCTGGATAAGGTTCCACGGCGGAAAGCGGGCGCAGCTCGACACCCTCGATGCCGGCATCAGCCAGAATCCGTTCCAGCTCGCCGAGCTTCTTAGGGTTATTAGACGCGACGAGAATTACCACCCCAACGCCGCCTTCTGTGCGGCGATGAGTTCGCGGCAACCCTTCTGCGCTACGTCGAGCATCTCGTTGAGCTCCTCTCGGCCAAAGAGACCGTGCTCACCGGTGCCCTGGATTTCAACGAAGTCGCCGGATTCCTGCATCACTACATTCAGGTCGACCTCGGCGCGGGAATCCTCCTCATAAGGCAGATCAAGGCAGATTTCGCCGTCAATGATGCCTACCGAGACTGCAGCGATGGGATCAAGTAGCGGCTCGCCGGGGACGACGCCCTCGGCTTTGAGGTGCGCGATGGCGTCAGCCAGCGCAACATAGGCGCCGGTGATAGAGGCAGTGCGGGTGCCGCCATCAGCCTGGAGGACATCGCAATCGAGCTGAATGGTGTTCTCCCCTAGCTCCTCCAAGTCCACTGCGGCGCGCAGGGAGCGGCCGACGAGGCGGGAAATCTCATGGGTGCGGCCCTTGACCTTGCCCTTCATGGATTCGCGCGGCATACGGTCGTGGGTGGCGGAAGGCAACATGGCGTACTCGGCGGTCAGCCAGCCTTCGCCCGAATCGCGCTTGAAGCGAGGCACGCCATATTCTACGGATGCGGTGCACATGACGCGGGTATTGCCAAACTCCACCAGCACCGAGCCGGCCGGGTTGGTGGTGAAATTGCGGGTAATGCGGACGCTGCGCATCTGGTCCAGCGCGCGCCCATCGGCACGAGTAAATTCAGTCATGCCGTCCAGCGTATCTTAGAACTCCATACCCGCGGCGCCGAGGATAATCTCACCGTCGAATTCGGAGCGAGCGGCCTCCAAGGTAGCTTGGGCATCGCCCCACGGTTGGATGTGGATGAGCACGAGCTTGCCCACGCCCGCCTCGCGCGCCGCCCTGCCAGCTTCCGCGCCCGACATATGCATATCCGGTGCCATCCCCTCCGAGCTCGCGCCCCAGGCTGCCTCACAGAGGAAAATGTCGGCGCCCCGTGCGGCGTCGACAAGCGCGGGCGTATATGAAGAATCACCGGAGTAGGTGATGGTCTGGCCCGTCTTAGTATGTTCCACGCGCAAAGCATAGGCCTCTACCGGGTGGGTGACCGGGAAGGGAGTGATATATACATCGTCGACAAGCTGGCGCTCGCCCGGCTCCCATGCGCTAAAGGCGAAGGTATCGGACATGTCATCGATGCCATCGACCTCATCGGAAGACAGGCGGCCCAGGTGCGTCGGCGTAGCCTCCGGCCCGAAGCACATATTTCTTGAGGCCGCGGGCGCCGTGGGATGGAAGCGGCGCCACACCATCAGAGAGGGGAAATCCAGGCAGTGATCGGCATGCAGGTGACTAAAAGCCACGTGCGCATCGCAAGGATCCTGCTGCTGTTCCAGCTGCGCTAAGGTGCCAGGGCCCATATCGAGGACGATGGACGGCGCATTATCGAAGGACAGCAAATAGCCGGAGGCGGGGTTCTGGGCGGTGGGGACGCTACCGGAGCAGCCTAAGATGGTCAGCTTCATGGGCTCAATAGTTCCATGAAATCGCCCCGCATGCGTACTCAACGTGCAAACGGGGGAGAAATTTGCACCTACTTATGCAATCCGCGGGCCGAGAAAGCGCGTGGCAAGGCGGGCAAAGGCTTCCGGGTCACCGGTCGATTCAAAGGTGTGGACCGGCTGAGTATCCGCAGGGGCCAACATATCGGTTTCCGTGAGAATCCGCATAACGTCCTTGGTGGTTTCCTCCGAAGATGTCACCAGCGAGACATTATCGCCCATAGCTAGCTGGATGATGCCGGTCAACAGCGGATAATGCGTACAGCCCAAGACCAGCGTGTCTACTCCTTGTGCTTGGAGCGGGGCCAAGTAGCCCTCAGCGACGCCGAGGATCTGGCGGCCGGCGGTAATACCGCGCTCGACAAAGGGAACAAAATCCGGGCAGGCGGTAGCAAATGCCTGCACCTTCGGGTTGAGCGCAAAAAGGTCCTGATAGGCGCCGGATTTGATGGTGCCCTCGGTGCCGATGACGCCGATTTTTCCGTTGCGCGTGGTGGACATGGCACGGCGCACCGCGGGGCGGATGACCTCCACAATGGGGATATCGTAGCGCTCGCGTGCATCATGCAAGAAGGCAGCGGTGGCCGTATTGCAGGCTATGACCAGCATCTTGCAGCCACGTTCCACCAGCCGATCCGCCACGTCCTGAGAAAAAGCGCGGACTTCTGAGATAGGCCGCGGTCCGTAGGGGCTATGGGCAGTATCGCCGGTATAGATGACAGATTCCTGCGGCAGCTGTTCCATCACTGCGCGTGCCACGGTGAGCCCGCCCACGCCGGAATCAAAGATGCCAATTGGAGAGGTTGCGGTAGGCATTAGCGCTTCACTGCCTTAACCGGATCGTCCGAGGTAATGGTCATGCCGGCTAGAATGCCGCCGATGGCGCCGAAAAGGTGGCCTTGCCAGCTCACTCCCTCGTAGACGGGCAGCACGCCCCACACCAAGCCGGAATAGGCAAAGCCGAGAACAATGCCCAAAATGGTCTGGATGAGCGATCGATTGAAGATACCGCGCACAATCAGATATGCCAGCCAGCCATAGACCAAACTGGACGCCCCGATGTGGGAGGTACCGGGGCCACCAATGAACCACGTGCCAAGGCCTGCGACCAGAGTGGTAATCAGGGTAACTTCCCACCAAGCCTTGCGGCCGGACAGGCCGATAAGGAAGCAGAAAATGGCGCCGGGCACCGAATTGGACATGAGGTGCTCAAAGTTTGCATGCAGCAGTGGGGCGGTAAAAATGCCCCAGATGCCGTTGAAGTCCAGCGGGCGAATGCCGTAATTGGATAGCTGGCCGCCAAAAAGGAACGCGTTAATAATGTGGACCGCCCACTCCACCACGAGGAAGCCAAAAGCTATAGAAAATCCGGTGGTGATGCGCCCGCTGCGAGTGTAGTTTTTGGAATCGCCACGATTGACCTGGCCCGCGGGCGCCGGCCGGTAGTTAAATGTTCCACCTGAAGTCATAATGCGCCTTATCTTAGTCCAGCAGATCGCGGTACACGCTCAAGCCCAAGCCAGGCTCGGCGGCGGTAACCGCGTTGACAATCGCTTCCTCCACGGCATCGGCGGCAGCGGCGCAAATCTGGGTCATTATCTGCGTGCTGAGTTCGGCCGGGCGCTGCGCGGTGGATAAGGCAAAGATGGTGTCACCATCTAGCGGTGAATGCGCAGGACGCACCGCGCGGGCGATGCCATCGTGGGCAGTCATGGCCAAGCGCTGGGCTTGGGCAGTGTTAATGGGGGCGTCGGTGAGCACGGCACCGATGGTGGTATTGAGCTTGGACTCCGCTGGATGTGGCAAGGCGCGGTAGGCAGCAGCATTGACCGCGGTGCTCCCTGGCGCACCGTAGAGCCGGCCGGACTGCGGATCGATGACCTCACCCACAGGGTTGGCGACCATCGCGGCGCTAACCTCGTAATTTCCTACCCGGCGCGTAGCTAGGCCGAAGCCACCCCGCAGCTTGCCGGCGGTAGCACCCACGCCGGCTCCCACCGTGCCCATGGTTTCATCATTGCCCGCCAGCGCGGCTCGGAGCGCGGCCGCGCCCTCTTCCGGCCCGGGTCGGGAAGGCCCGACCAAGAGGTCAAAAATGACGGCACCGGGAACGATGGGCACACGCGGACCGGGTTTTTCCTCGCCAAAGACCGGGAAGCCAATCCCCTGCTCTGCCAGCTCATTCATCACGCCGTCCGCGGCTGCCAAGCCAAAGGCGGAGCCGCCCGACAACACCACTGCGTGAACCCGCTCGACCGTATTATGTGGCTGCAAGAGATCCGTTTCCCGGGTGCCTGGTCCGCCACCGCGCACGTCGACGCTGCCGAGCGCGCCGCCCGGCCCGCAATAGAGCACCGTGACGCCGGTATCGGTGCCGCTAAAATGCCCGATGCTAATGCCGCCCAGCATTAATCCATCAGCACCTGAAGTAGCGAATCCTGGCAAAAGGCAAGCCATTCCACCAGGCTATCGCGGTCCAACATCAGGTTGTCATCAGAAACATCGCCCGCCGCAACGTAGAGGCGCAGATCGTTTAGGCCGGCAACGAAGGCGTGGGCCTCCTGCTCATTAATGCTGACCTCTACCCCACCGGTGGGGCCGAGAGCCGTGCCGATCACCTGGAGGTTTTCCAATTTGGCGCGCGCAATGTCATTTTCGTGCAGCGAACGCAGCAAAGAAGCATCGCCTTCGTATTCCTCATCGCCGGGCATTTCAAAGTCTGGAAAGAGGCGGGCCAGTGAAGGATCTTCTGGGGCTTCCGTATGCCCAGTAGGCATATCCAGCATCTCTGCTAGCTCATCCTTAGGTGCAGACTGCGCACGCTCGATGATCGCCTCAGAGACGGTAGCGGTGAGATCTCCCAAAACCTCGCGCTCCATCGGCTCGAAGACAGCCGTAATTTTTGGCGCGCGCATAAGGGACTTCTTTTTCTTCCACGGTTGCATCTAGTTAACCTGCCTGCTGCATCGTCGCCCACAGACCAGCGATCTGGAGCTTTTTCACGTCCGCTTCAATCTTGTCTCGCTCGCCGCTGGAGACGGCGGCCTTGCCCTCAGTATGGACCTGCATCATGAGTTCATTGGCCCGCTTCTTGTCGTATCCCAAAACCGTTTGGAATACATAGGACACGTAGCTCATGAGGTTGACTGGGTCATCCCACACGATGCACATCCACGGGAGGTTCTCGCTCGTGGCCACATCTACGTCGATTTCTTCGTCCAATTCGGGCGTAGCCATAGGAGAGCTCATGCGGACTACGGGAAATTGCGCCTTCATGCTTTCTAGCCTAACCACTTTTGGGGATTTATTGTGGGCCAGCCCGATCTGGCTGCGGACAATCTAGGTCCAAAGAATCTAAACCTCTGAAAAACACCTAGTCAGTGGGTATTATCACTCACGTGAATGACAAAGCTATTCCTAATGATCGCTCCACCGCTTTACTGACGGATAAATACGAGCTCACTATGCTCCAGGCCGCGCTGCGAGACGGCTCGGCAAACCGCCAGGTCACCTGCGAGGTATTCGGCCGCCGTCTGCCCAATGAGCGCCGCTACGGCGTGGTTGCCGGCACCGAGCGGGTCCTGCGGGCGGTGGAGGATTTCCGCTTTTCAGCCAATCAATTGGCAGAGATGGACTTCCTGGATGAGAAAACCAAGGAATACCTGCGTCACTACCGCTTTTCTGGGCAGATTGACGGCTACCGCGAGGGTGAACTCTATTTCCCCAACTCCCCCATCTTGACGGTGCGCGGCACCTTTGGAGAGTGCCTCATTTTGGAGACCGTTATTTTGTCCATCATGAATGCCGATTCCGCGGTGGCCTCGGCCGCCTCCCGCATGGTCACGGCGGCCGATGGCCGCCCGATTATCGAGATGGGTTCGCGCCGCACCCACGAGTATGCGGCGGTAACCTCCGCCCGCGCGGCCTACCTGGCTGGCTTCGAAGCCACCTCCAATTTGGAGGCGGGCTACCGCTACGGCATCCCTGTCTCCGGCACCGCGGCCCACTCCTGGACTTTGGCGCACACAAACCCGGATGGCACTCCGAACGAAGAGGCCGCCTTCCGTTCCCAGATCGAGACCTTGGGCGTGGACACCACGTTACTGGTGGATACCTATGACATCACCAAGGGCGTAGAAACCGCAGTGAAAGTAGGTGGCCCGCAGCTAGGTGGGGTCCGCATAGATTCCGGTGACTTGGGCGCCGTTACCCGCCGCGTGCGCAAACAGCTGGATGATTTGGGCAACCACAACACCAATATCGTGGTCTCTTCCGACCTCGACGAGTTCGCTATCGCCGGCCTGCGCGGCGATCCGGTAGACGTCTACGGCGTCGGTACGTCTGTGGCAACCGGGTCTGGCGCACCGACCGCCGGCATGGTCTACAAGGTCGTAGAAGTAGACGGCATCCCAGTGGCCAAGCGCTCTACTTCCAAGCAGTCCGTCGGCGGTGCCAAGCGCGCGCTACGCACCTACCGTTCCTCGGGCGTGGCGGTGGAAGAGATCGTCTATCCCTTTGACGCGCCCGCGCCAGATACCGGCCAGCTCGATACCCGCGAGATGACCATTCCGCTCATGCGCGATGGACACATCGTGGATGAGCTGCCGGATCTGCATGCCTCCCGCGAGTATTTGGATCAGGCCCGCAAGACCCTGCCGTGGGAAGGCCTAGCGCTCTCCCGCGATGAAGCAGCAGTGCCCACACGGATGGTGGGCTTTAAAAAGTAGGCCGCTAGACTGTGTGGGGTGAGTGAGCACGCAGATGAGCCCCTAAACCTCGACACGGAAACGCTGCTGGACAAGGCCGTTGCTGCGTTGGGTGGTAGCCAGCGCGAAGGCCAGGTGCGCATGGCCACGGCCGTCGCGGCCGCGCTCGATAAGGAGCGCCACTTAGCAGTGCAGGCCGGTACCGGCACCGGTAAGTCGCTGGCCTACCTAGTCCCGGCTATCCGGCATGCAATGAACTCAGGGTCCACCGTCATCGTCTCCACCGCTACCCTGGCATTGCAGCGCCAGCTGGTGGAGCGCGATCTGCCCCGGCTCACGAAGGCCCTTGCCCCCGTTATGGAGCGCACTCCTACCTTCGCCATCATGAAGGGCCGCAATAACTACTTGTGCATGAATAAGATTGCGGCGACCCCGGATGATCCGGAAGCTCTTATCGACGAATCCGAAATCTCCCGCCGCGGCAAGGCCGTGCGCCGCATCCACGAGTGGGCACAGGAAACCGAAACTGGTGACCGCGATGACCTCGAGCCAGGTGTACCGGACCTGGTGTGGCGGGCGGTGTCGGTAACGTCAAACGAGTGTTTGGGGGCTTCGCGTTGCCCGCACGGGCCAGACTGTTTTGCGGAAGAGGCTCGCCGGGCGGCTGCCGACGTCGATATCGTGGTCACCAACCACGCCATGCTGGCCATCGACGCTATCTCTGAGGCAAATATTTTGCCCGAACACGACGTGGCCATTATCGATGAGGCCCACGAGCTCGACGGCCGGATCACCTCCGTGTCCACCGCGGAGATTACTACCCGCGCCATCAAGATGGCCGCCAACCGCGCGAAGTCCTTAGGCAATGCCGGCAATCTTTCGGATCTGGCCGAGGAATTCGATGACCTGATGAAAATCCAGGAGCCCGGGCGGTGGACCGACTTGGATGAAACTTCGCAGAGCCACCTGCGCGCGCTTGCCGAAGAGTTCCTGCGCGTTAAGTCTCTCGTTTCACGCGCCCCCGAAGGCGAGGCCACCGATGACCCAGAAAAGAACGCCGAGCGCCAAAACTTAAGCAACCACCTCTCCGACCTCGCGCAAGCCGTATCACGCATGCTGGAGGTCTTCGCCACCGATGACCCAGCCAAGCAGGACGACGTAGTCTGGCTCGAACGCGATCCGCGCAGCGACGCCGAAACCCTCGCCGTGGCACCCCTGTCCATCGCCCACATGCTGCGCGAGAACCTCTTTGGGGAACAAACTGTTGTGCTTACCTCGGCCACTCTCGCCCTCGGCGGCCGCTTTGATGCTATGGCCGCACAGTGGGGCATGCCGAGCGGCACCTATGACACCTTGGACGCGGGCACGCCCTTCGACCCAGCCAAATCCGGCATTTTATACACCGCCAAGCATCTGCCCGCTCCGGGCCGCGATGGGCTGTCTAAAGAATCGATCGAGGAGATCTATGAGCTCATCATGGCCGCCGGCGGGCGCACTCTCGGATTGTTTTCCTCTCGCCGGGCCGCGGAAGAAGCAGCCGCCGCGCTCAAACCCCGTATCCCGTTTGACCTCTTCGTGCAGGGCGAAGATTCCATCGGTGCGCTAGTAGAGAAATTCTCGCAGAAGGAAAACTCCTGCCTCTTCGGAACGCTTACCCTATGGCAGGGCGTGGACGTGCCAGGGCCGGCGTGCTCGCTGGTCATCATCGACCGCATTCCATTCCCTCGCCCAGACGATCCCCTCATGCAGGCGCGCGCCCAAGCAGCCGATGCCGCCGGCCGCTCCGGGTTCATGGAGGTCTCCGCCAATCACGCCGCCTTGCTGATGGCGCAGGGAGCCGGCCGTCTGCTGCGCCACGTGACCGATCGCGGCGTGGTCGCCGTGCTTGATAACCGCCTAGAGTATAAGCGCTACGGCAGCTTCCTCAAGGCCTCCATGCCGCGCTTTTGGCAGACCACTGACGCGAGCACGGTCCGGGGTGCGCTTAAGCGATTGGTCGCCGCAGGGCGCACACGGTAGCCGAGTCTGGCGCGATTTCCGTAAAGCCGGCGTCAACGATGACCACGGCGCCGTCCTGTGCGCAGGCGGTGCGAAAATCCGTCGCGGAAACCTCGCGCACCGAAAGCCGAAAGTCAGTTTCTGCCCAGTCGCGTGCTTCATCCACCGACATCGCAGCGGCCAGCATCATCGAGCCGTGGCCTACCTGTGCCGCGACTTTGCCCGCAGACATGTCGAGGCTGCGGTCGACGTAGATAACGGGGGCATCGCTAAGCGGAGCTCCGGGTTCGTCATAGGCAAGGTCGGTGTGGCCGATCTGCAGCTTGGCAATGAGAGGATCCACCTCTGCTACGGCCGAGGGCGCAAAAGCACGGGCGCGGTCCGCTACGGTCACGCCGGGCAGGCTTTGTACATCGCGCCACGCTTTATTGCGCGCGCGGCGGACGATCTTGCGGATGCGGTGGCCATACCACTGCCCCAGCGCCTGCGCGAAGGCGCCGTCCTCGCCCGCGCGCTCGTCGAGGCACACCGCCACCACAGCGCGCGCGGCCGCTTCTAGCACCGCCGTACGTGTCGGCGGCTCCTGCTTCGGCAGATTAAGCGCAATCTGCATAGCTTGAATCGTGGCCGGATCATCTGGGTTCTCGGGATCATCGCGCCAGGAGCGTGAATCACAGGCTTCCACCAAACGCTGATGCGCTCTGTCGAATTTATTCATCAACAACCTCCTCGGCCGGAATACCCAAAATTTGCAGGACCTCATCCAGCCGCCGGTGGTTTACAGAGGTATCCGCCACTTCCTGCAGGGCCGGTTTAGCATTAAAGGCAATCCCCAGCCCAGCAGCAGAAATCATATCGATATCATTGGCGCCATCGCCCACGGCCACCGTCTGCCGCATATTTACCCCCGAATCCGCGGCGAACTCCCGCAGGAATTCCTCCTTCGCTTTGCGGTCAACCACCTTGCCGGTCACCCGGCCGGTGAGCTTCCCATCTGCGATCTCCAAGGTATTGGCGCGCACATAGTCCAATTCCATCTCCGCAGCTAGGCCCTCTAATACTTGAATGAATCCGCCGGAGACCACCGCAGTGCGGTAGCCAATGCGATTCAACGTGGCGATGGTTTCCCGGGCGCCTGGAGTCAAATGAATATCGCGGGCCACCTCATCGATAATGGCGGCATCCAGCCCTTCCAGCACGGCGACGCGCTCACGCAGGGAAGCCTCAAAGTCCAGCTCCCCGCGCATGGCCCGGGCTGTTACTGCGGCAACCTCGTTCTCCTTTCCCGCATGGGCGGCCAGCATCTCGATGACCTCGCCTTGAATGAGGGTGCTATCGCAGTCGAAGCACACCAAACGCTTGGAACGCCGACCCAGGCCCGCGGGTTCAATGGCGATATCGATGCCGATCTGCTGCGCCAGCTCCGCTAATGCCTGGCGCACAGGTGCGGCGGAACCATCGAGAGATAGGAAAAGCTCCAGCCCGGTCAACGGAGAGGTTGAAAGCCCGCGGATGCGATCGATATTGGCATCGAAGTTGGCCAGTACGCGGGCAACTTCCTCCATGTGATGGGCGGTAACCTGCGTGCCCATGAGGACCACCACATAGCTCGAGCGGGCTCGAGCGGTGGATTTTTCCTCCCGCAGGTCTACGGATACCTGCTGACCGTAAATGCTCAAGGTATTGCGCAGCCCCTGTGCAATTTGCTCGGCGCGCGCCCCAGGAATGCGGGTATGGGCAGCGAGGGTAATGCGGCCGGAAAAGATGGCTTGTTCGACGTCGACAAGCGTGGCGTTATGGGCCGCCAGAACGCGGAAAAAGGCCGCCGAGACCCCAGGCTTATCCGGCCCGCTGGTGGTGATGACTGCATTGGTATCAGCTTGAGTACTCACGCCGCCCATTATCGCATGTGGGGGTACAGAAGATACGCCAAAGCCGCCTCCCATTGCCCATTAAGGGCTGGGAGGCGGCTTAAGTCAGGAGTTTGTGCGAGTTACTTCGCTTTAGTGGCTACCCACGTGTGCTTCCTCGCGCATGCGCTGAACCATATGCGGGTAGTGCAGCTCGAAGGCCGGACGCTCGGAGCGGATACGCGGCAGGGACACGAAGTTGTGGCGCGGCGGTGGGCAGGAGGTTGCCCACTCGAGGGAGTTGCCGTAGCCCCATGGGTCATCCACGGTGACAATCTCGCCGTAGCGCCAGGACTTGAATACGTTCCAAATCAGCGGGATGACGGAGGCGCCGAGGACGAAGGAGAAGATGGTGGAAATCTGGTTGAAGACCGTGAAGCCATCAGACTCCAAGTAGTCAGCGTAACGACGCGGCATACCCATGTTGCCTACCCAGTGCTGAACCAAGAAGGTGCCGTGGAAGCCGATGAAGGTCAGCCAGAAGTGAATCTTACCCAAACGCTCATCCAGCATACGGCCGGTCATCTTCGGGAACCAGAAGTACAGACCCGCGAAGGCGGAGAACACAACGGTACCGAACAGGGTGTAGTGGAAGTGAGCAATCAAGAAGTAGGACTCAGCCAAGTGGAAGTCCAATGCCGGGGATGCCAGCATAACGCCGGTCATGCCGCCGAAGAGGAAGGTTGCCATGAAGCCCATAGCGAAGATCATCGGGGTATCCCAGGTGATGTGGCCCTTCCACATGGTGCCGACCCAGTTGAAGAACTTAACGCCGGTAGGCACCGCAATAAGGAACGTCATGAAGGAGAAGAACGGCAACAGGATAGCGCCGGTAACGAACATGTGGTGAGCCCACACAGCCATGGACAGGGCGCCGATGGCCAGCAGTGCGAAGACCAAGCCGATGTAGCCGAAGACCGGCTTGCGGGAGAAGACCGGAACAACCTCAGAAACAACGCCGAAGAATGGCAGTGCAAGGACATAAACCTCAGGGTGGCCGAAGAACCAGAACAGGTGCTGCCACAGGATGCCGCCACCGTTAGCGGAATCGTAGATGTGGCCGCCCAGCTTGCGGTCATACAGGACGCCCAGTGCTGCAGCGGTCAGCAGCGGGAAGATCATCAGCACGATGGCGGATGCGGTGAATACGGCCCAGCTGAATACCGGCAGGCGGAACATGGTCATGCCCGGTGCGCGCAAGGTCAGGATGGTCGTGATCATGTTGATAGCGGAGGCAATGGTACCGACACCGGTAGCGCCCACGCCGACGATCCACATATCGGCGCCAATGCCAGGGGTGTGGACACCATCAGCCAGCGGCATGTACATGGTCCAGCCGAAGTCAGCTGCACCACCTGGGGTGACGAAGCCCAGCAGCATCACGGTGCCGCCCAGCAGGGTAACCCAGAAGCCGAAGGCGTTCAGACGCGGGAAGGCCACGTCCGGCGCGCCAATTTGCAGCGGCAGGATGTAGTTACCAAAGCCCCACACAACTGGGGTTGCAAACAGCAACAGCATCACGGTGCCGTGCATGGTGAACAGCTGGTTGAACTGCTCATTAGACAAGAACTGGAGACCCGGGGTGAACAGCTCCGCGCGGATCAACAGTGCCATAAAGCCACCGAGGAAGAAGAAGCTGAAGGACATGATCAAGTACATGATGCCCAGCTGCTTGTGGTCGGTGGTGGTTAGAAATACCCAAGCCTTTGAACCGGTCTTCGCATTACCGGTTGGCTCTGGACGTGTAGGGGCGACGTAATCGTCGACCCGTGGCGCCACAGCGGTCATAAAATCCTCCTGATTAACAAAGTGCCTGTGGGCAGGGCCCACCTACACCTAGGTTTACTCGCATTATATTAGGCCATTTTCCCTTGTTCTTTCCAGCTTCCCCCAATGATGAGCCGCACGACCACGCCTCGACACTAACCACATCTTTCACATAGGCCCTGCACGTGGCGCGGCCGCCAATTCCGGCACGGATTTTCGGCCCCCAATTACCGTGCTATATGTCACAGACGCGCTTAATTGTGCACCCCCAAAACGCGAAAACACACCCCCGCTCGTTATCAACCTTTCGATTGATTTAGAGCAGAAGGTGTGCCGCTAGACCACGCTGATCAGCGGGAATGCTTAGAAGTCCCAGTCGTCATCCGTGGTGTCCTCAGCCTTACCAATGACATAGGAAGAACCGGATCCAGAGAAGAAATCATGGTTCTCATCGGCGTTCGGGGAAAGCGAGGACAAAATGGCCGGCGAAACGCGGGTCTCATCGGCCGGGAAGAGCCCCTCGAAGCCCAAGTTATTCAGCGCCTTATTGGCGTTATAGCGCAGGAAGCGCTTAACGTCCTCAGTCCAGCCCAAGTCATCGTAGAGATCCTCGGTGTAGTCGATCTCATTGTCATACAGGTCGTAGACCAAGTCGAAGGTGTATTCCTTCAGCTCCGCCTGGCGCTCCTCATCCAGCTGCTTATAGGCCTGCTGGAACTTGTAGCCAATGTAGTAGCCGTGCACGGCTTCATCGCGGATAATCAGGCGAATGATATCGGCGGTATTGGTGAGCTTCGCGCGGGAAGAGAAGTACATCGGTAGATAGAAGCCGGAGTAGAACAAGAAGGACTCCAGCAAAGTGGAGGCCACCTTCTTCTTCAGCGGATCCTCGCCCTTGTAATAGGACAAGATGATCTTGGCCTTCTTCTGCAGGTTCTCGTTTTCTTCGGACCAGCGGAAGGCATCGTTGATCATGGGTGTGGACGCCAAGGTCATAAAGATATTGGAATAGGACTTGGCGTGCACGGACTCCATAAACGCAATGTTGGTGTAGACCGCCTCTTCGTGCAGGGTCTGGGAATCCGGGAGGAGGGAAATCGCACCGACGGTGCCCTGGATGGTATCCAGCAGCGTCAGGCCGGTGAAAACCCGCATGGTGGTTTCCTTTTCCTTCTCTGTCAGCGTCTTCCAGCTGGGAAGGTCATTGGAGACTGGGACCTTTTCTGGCAGCCAGAAATTACCGGTGAGGCGCTCCCATACCTCGAGGTCCTTTTCATCCGGGATGCTATTCCAGTTAATGGCCTTAACTGGCTTTTCATGACTAGAAACGTAGTCATCGTACTCGTGCGACACGCGGCGTCACTCCAATACTAAAAACGGACAAATTCAGGTCTCCAGCATACCCAATTCGCCCGCCCTCTAAGCCATTGTGCTGGATACCACTTACCTATACTGATTCCAGTTACTTCGGAGCATGCAAAGAAAGGATTTCCGCATGAGTGCCACCCCTCCCCTGCTGGGTTCCGTGGTGGATAGGCTCGGCGCCGAGATCGTAAGCGGAGACATCGCCGAGGGCGAGCGGTTCCGTCTGGGGGACGTCGAAAAGCGCTTTGGCATCTCCCGCACAGTGGCCCGTGAGGCCATGCGCACGCTCGAACACCTCGGCATGGTCCGCTCTGGGCGTCGCGTGGGAATCACGGTGCTGCCGATGGATAGTTGGGCGGTATATGACCCGGCGATCATCGGCTGGCGGTTAAATGATGACAAAACCCGCGGGCAGCAAGTGGCACGCCTCAACGAGTTGCGGCTGGGAATCGAACCGGTGGCGGCCCGACTCGCAGCCGGCAATGCCAGCGCCCGGCAGCGGGCGGAGCTCCTTCGCCTCGCCGCGCGTTTAGCCGAGCTAGAATCCACTCCTTCCCCGCGCGTGGGCGAGGAACTGGAAACCGATCTGCGTTTCCACACTTTAATTTTGCGGGCTTCCGGCAATGAGATGCTGGCCGCGCTCGCCCCTTCGCTAGTAGCCATGCTCAAGGGCAAGTCCGTCTTTGGTTCCCGCAAGCGCGATCCGATAGGCGGGACCACACAACTGCACATGGAGCTGGCCCGCGCCATTGATGCTGGGCTTGCCGACGCCGCCGAAAGCACCTCCCGCACCATCCTCGACCGCACCAGGGCAGAAAACGGTTAAACGCCTCGATGCACGTCCTTCCCCACGACGTGCATCGAGGCGTTCTACCTATGGTTTAGAGCATGCAGGATACGCAGCCCTCGACCTCGGTGCCCTCCAGCGCCATCTGGCGCAGGCGGATGTAATACAAGGTCTTAATCCCCTTGCGCCACGCATAAATCTGCGCACGGTTGACATCGCGGGTGGTTGCGGTGTCCTTGAAGAAGAGGGTGAGCGATAGACCTTGGTCTACATACTTGGTGGCTACGGCATAGGTATCGACGATCTTCTCGAAGCCGATCTCATAAGAGTCCTTGAAATACTCCAAGTTGTCATTATCCATGTGCGGCGCCGGGTAGTAGACGCGACCAATCTTGCCTTCCTTGCGGATCTCAATCTTGGAGGCAATCGGGTGGATGGACGAGGTGGAGTTGTTGATATAGGAAATCGAACCCGTTGGCGGCACTGCCTGCAGGTTGCGGTTATATAGTCCGTACTTGGCCACGTCCTGCTTCAACTCCTCCCAGTCCTGGGCGGACGGGGTGTGGATCGAAGAGGACTCGAAAAGCTCCTGGACCTTCTTTGTCTGCGGCTTGAACTCTTCCGGATCGTAGCGGTCGAAGAATTCGCCGGAGGCGTACTCGGACTGCGGGAACTCCTTAAAGTACTCACCGCGCTCGCGGGCAATCTTATTAGAGGCACGCAGCGCCGCATACAGCACGGCCGCGAAGTAGGCATTAGTGAAATCCAAGCCTTCTTCCGAGCCATACTCGATGTGCTCGCGACCCAAGTAACCGTGGAGGTTCATCTGGCCCAAGCCGATGGCATGGGACTCGTCGTTTCCGCGGCGCACAGACGGCACGGAATCGATGGACGTCTTATCCGCCACAGCGGTCAGGCCACGGATGGCAGTCTCCACCGTAGTGGCGAAGTCCGGCGAATCCATGGTCATCGCGATATTCAGCGAGCCCAGGTTACAAGAGATATCGCTGCCCAGCTCCTGGTAGGTCAGATCCGCATTGAATTCGGAAGCGGAGTTAACCTGCAGGATCTCCGAGCACAGGTTGGACATGTTGATCCACGACGTCTTTACCGGGTTGGCGCGGTTCACGGTGTCCTCGAACATGATGTACGGGTAGCCGGACTCGAATTGCAGCTCTGCCACGGTCTGGAAGAAGTGACGGGCGTTGATCTTCTTCTTACGGATGCGTGGGTCTTCTACCATCTCCTCATAGTGCTCAGTAACGGAGATGTCACCGAAGGCCTTGCCATAGACGCGCTCTACGTCATACGGCGAGAAGAGGTACATATCGTCATTGCGTTTGGCCAGCTCGAAGGTGATATCCGGCACGACGATGCCCAGCGAGAGGGTCTTAATGCGGATTTTCTCGTCCGCATTCTCACGCTTGGTATCCAGGAAGTCCATGATGTCTGGGTGGTGCGCATTGAGATAGACCGCACCAGCGCCCTGGCGGGCACCAAGCTGGTTGGCATAAGAGAAGGAATCCTCCAGCAGTTTCATTACTGGGATAACACCGGAAGACTGGTTCTCAATGTGCTTAATGGGCGCGCCGGATTCACGAATATTAGACAGCAGCAGGGCCACGCCGCCGCCGCGCTTGGAAAGCTGCAGCGCGGAGTTGATGGAGCGTCCAATGGACTCCATATTGTCCTCGATGCGCAGCAGGAAGCAGGACACGAGCTCGCCACGCTGGGCCTTGCCGGCGTTGAGGAAGGTTGGGGTGGCCGGCTGGAAACGGCCGTTCATAATCTCGTCCACAAGGCGCTCTGCCAAGCCAGTATCACCATCTGCCAAGAATAGGGCGGTCATGGAGACACGATCCTCAAAGCGCTCGAGGTAGCGGCGACCATCAAAGGTCTTCAGCGTGTAGCTGGTGTAGTACTTATACGCGCCCAGGAAAGACTTGAAGCGGAATTTATAGGAATAAGCGCGCTTAAAAAGCTCCTTAATAAAGGAGAAGTCATACTGCTCGATGACTCGTGGGTCGTAGTACTTGTTATTAATCAGGTAATCGATCTTTTCTTCCAGATCATGGAAGTAGACCGTGTTTTGATTAACGTGCTGCAGGAAGAATTGGTTTGCGGCCTCGCGGTCTTTATCAAACTGAATCTTGCCGTTTGCATCGTAGAGATTCAGCATCGCGTTGAGAGCGTGGTAGTCCAACTGCTCTTCCGGCTTTACTGGCTCGGCGACGGTCTTCCCCAATTGCGTACTCACAGCTGACAAGGCCTTTCTTAAAAATCAGGATCTTTATTTAAGTCGTGGTGGGTGCTAGGCCGCGGCCTCGAGCCCAAGCTCGGCGGCGTTAGCCATTAAGCCTTCACGACAAATTTTTATATCGTCATCGTTTCCCAGCAACTCGAAACGATATACATAGGGCACTTTACATTTGGCACTGATGACGTCACCAGCCTTGCCAAAGTCGGCGCCAAAATTGCTATTACCACCCGCGATTACCGCGCGAATGAAACTGCGGTTGTGCTCATCATTAAGGAACTTAATTACCTGTGAGGGCACGGGACGGGAATTTTGGTGGCTAATGGACGCGCCCCCGCCATAGGTGGGACACACCAAGACATAAGGTTCGTTGACCTTGAGGGGCTCCTCCGTGCGGCGCAGCGGAATGCGCGCGCTGGGAAAGCCCAGTTTCTGCACGAACCGGTGCGTATTTTCCGTTGCGGAGGAAAAATACACGACCAACATCGCTACTGGCCTCCCCTACCCCTTAGGCGGATGCCGCTAGGGAAGCCAGGCCCTTGATACGGTCTGGGCGGAAACCAGACCAGTGCTCACCGTTGGCCTCAACTACTGGGGCCTGAACGTAACCCAATGCCATTACGTAGTCGCGAGCCTCGTCATCGGCCGAGATATCGACGAGGTCGTACTCGAGGCCGGCACGATCGAGGGCCTTCTTGGTGGCGTTGCACTGGACGCACGCTGGCTTGGTGTAAACGGTGATAGACATATAGATCCTTAAAGCTCCTGCATTGAAAACTCGTCAGAACGGGGAGCGTTTCCCGCTTATTCGGGCGCTTCCTGCGCCGCTCTGAACAACATCAACGACACTATACTTTGGGGGAAAGACCCGCAACCAACACAATATATAGTAGTTACAAGCATGGTATTCCCAGGATGACACACCCCCAGGCCCCACATGTTGACCACACCCAAGGACAGCCATGAAACTACATCAATGAGATTCCTGCGGGTTTACCTGGAATTCACCGTTTTGTGTGTCAAAGTTCACATTTGTGGTGTGGCGCTTCGCTTCAGGAACCGACCGTCGATGACTCCCCGGAGACACAGGTCGACGGCCGCGGCCCCTCCCCTGGGGCGCGCTTCAGGCCAAAAATGACCTGGCTCAGCGCCGTGCGGTCAGTCGGCAGCTTATCGTGCCGAGGAGCCACGCCGCAGACCTCACCAAGGTCGAGGTTCACCACATCGGCGCCGTCGACAGCTACCAGCTGCGAGGAGCTATTCGGGGTTACCGTCGTATCCGCCGGCGAGTAGATGGAGGTGTAGAGCACGCCCGGCGCGGTGTCCGGCAGCGCATTGAGCCTTTGCATAAATTCCGAACCCACCACCTGTTGGATGCCGGCCGTGCTGGCCAAGAAGGCGGCGAGGCGGGGTGCGAAGGCGATGAATTTGGCCAGACCTTCGCCCTGCCCACCCAGCGTGGTGCCGTGGAAGTTGCCGCCTAGAGCCACAGCCCGAGCGACGTGCTCAGCCCCGCCGTACATTTGGGTATAGGTCTTAATATGGGTACCGCCCTGGGAATGGCCTACCAAGTCCACTTTCTCTGCGCCGGTTACCGCTCGGACATGGTCCACGTGCCGCGCTATTTCCTCGGCCGCATCATCCAAATCTGAAATGGCCTTCGTTGAGGGAGAAGCATTCTGCAAAGAAACATCATCCGCTCCATAATCAAAGGCCCATACGCACGCACCCTGATCCTTCAACATCGGAATCAAGCTTTTCCACACACCCGCATTGTTATAGGTGCCATGCAGTAGCACCACCGGCTCAACAATCTGGCCAGAAGGCACACAGGAAGGGTCATTGATCCCAAAGGACTCTGGAACAGAGGATTCCCACTCCGACTGAGAGGCATTAGCAATAGGGGCGGATAGCCCAAGGGCTGCAGCAGCAAGCACAGCAACAATTCGCCGGGACATTATTCTTCTTTCTCACGACACATAACGGCGATTTGATTATATTCATACATGTCTCTTTATTCCCCGTGGCCCTGGAGAAAATTATCCCTTGTGCCATAATTCACCCATAAAAAATCCGCCCCACTCCGGATAGCCGGAGGGAGCGGATGGAATCGCGAATCAATTAGCCCTGACGAGCCTTGAAACGGGGATCCTTCTTGTTGATCACGAAGACCTTACCGTGGCGGCGAATAACCTGGGCGCCCGGCTTCTTCTTCAGCGACCGAAGGGACTTACGGACCTTCATCGGGCGCTCCTTTCGTTATGCGCAATCTACATGCGGTTGAATAAGTAAAGCACGGACTGGGAATCCCCAGCCATGACACGAGGAAAAATTTTACCTCACGCGGCCGTCAATACCAAAACACTAAGGCTTGACGACTGCGGACTCGCGCTCGTAGCGCGACTTCATCTCCTCGCCTACCTCATCCAGGCTACGTCCCATTGTCTCTGGAACCAAAATGCGGGTATAGGCAATGGCGATGAGACCAAAGACTCCAAAGACCATAAACGCCACCGGGCCAGTCAGCCACTCCACTAGCGGCAAGAAGTACTGCGCCACGGCCCAGTTGGTGGCCCACAACGATAGCCCCGCAATGCCCATGCCTAGACCACGTACCTGCAGCGGTACTAGCTCGGAGATAAGCAGCCACGTCGTGGGTGAGACCGCCGCCTGTTGGAAGGCAATAAACAGCGCCATAAATACCAAAGAGACCATAGCCATAGCGGTGGAATCCTGGGCGTGGGAATAGGCGAAGGAAAGAATGAATAGCGAGACCACGTTGCCGGTCAGGCCGATGAGCAATAAGCGCTTGCGCCCAATGCGGTCTACTACCTTCAGCCCCACCCAGCAGGCGAGCACGGATACCGTGCCGATAACGATGGAAGTATAGACCGAATTGGCCGTAGAAATCCCCACCTGATTCATCATGGTCGGTGCGAAGTACACGATGGCGTTGACACCGGTAATCTGCTGTGTGAGCCCCATCAGCATGGCCAGCAGCACCGTAATCTGCATCCACCGGTTGGCAGCAAGAGCCTTCCACTCAGACCCGCTGGACTTGCGCGCGGTCTCCTGCGAAGTCAGCTCCGAAATATCCATTCCGGCGCGCCCGGCAATTTCTTGAGCACGAGCCATCTTGTCGTTCGTCGCTAGCCATACCGGCGTCTCTGGCAGAAACACCATTCCGAGCGCCAACGCGAGTCCTGGCACGGCGGCCAAGCCCAGCATCCACTCCCAGCTGCCTGTAGAGGCCAATGCGGAGTTGACCAAGTAGGCCATCAACTGACCCACCACAATCGCCAGGGTATTGAGCGAGACCATGCGCCCGCGCACCTTGGCGGGCACGATTTCCGCGATGTACATGGGCGAAACGATGGAGACCGCACCTACTGCAAAGCCCAAGAACGTGCGCGCCGTGGCCAGCATGCCCACCGAACCGGACAGGGCGCACCAGATGGAGCCCAGCACGAAAATGATGCCACCCGCAATCAACGTAAACCGCCGGCCAAATCTATCGGCAATGCGCCCAGCCGTAAGCGCACCAACAGCAGCTCCTACGAGCAGCATCGAGGTCACCCACCCCTCTTGGTGGGCGCTCATGTCGAATTCGGGGCTAATAAAAAGCAAGGCACCGGACATCACTCCGGTGTCGTATCCAAAAAGCAGCCCGCCGAGGGCCGCTACGCCAGCTACTACCTTGACATAAACATCCTTATTCACAGCACAATATTGTGTCAGGCGGCTACCATGAACGTCATGTCGAACGATGCCGAAAACCTGCAGCAAACCATCATAAAAGCCCTGGGTGTACGCCCCTTTATCGATCCAGAAGCGGAAGTCCAGCGCCGCGTGGATTTCTTGGTTGACTACCTGCGCACCACCGGCGCTAAGGGGTACGTGCTGGGGATTTCGGGCGGCCAGGATTCCACCTTGACAGGAAAGCTCGCGCAACTGGCGGTGGACCGCGTAGACGGCGCGGAGTTTTGGGCCGTACGTCTGCCTCACGGTGTGCAGGCCGATGAGGACGATGCCCAGATTGCCCTGGATTTCATCCAGCCTGATCACCGCCCCACCGTCAATATCAAGCCGGCCACCCTCGCCCTCGACGAGCAGGTGGCGGATGCTGTGCAGCTTGCCGACGTCACCGATTTCAACCGCGGCAATACTAAGGCCCGCCTGCGCATGACCGCCCAGTACGCCATCGCCGGCGAGGTCGGCGCCCTCGTCATCGGCACCGATCATGCGGCGGAAAACGTCACTGCTTTCTTCACTAAGTGGGGCGATGGTGCGGCAGACCTCCTCCCCTTGGCCGGGCTCAATAAACGCCAGGGCGCCGCCCTCCTAGAGCACCTCGGCGCCCCGCGCTCTACCTGGGAGAAGGTCCCCACCGCGGACTTGGAAGACGATAAGCCCCAGATTCCCGACGAAGAAGCCCTCGGCGTCACCTACGCCCACATCGATGACTACTTGGAGGGAAAGGCGGTTCCCGATGCCGCCCGCGAACGCATCGAAACCCTATGGCGCCGCGGCGCTCATAAACGCATCATGCCGCAGGGGCCAAACCTTTAGGCCAGTGCCTCCAAGGTTGCGGCAGCCGCACGCTCCAGCGGCCGGTTATAGCTTGCACCGTGCGTGAGCGCATGCACCGCTAGTGGATGCAGCTGATGCATAGGAATCCAATTCTCGATATCTTTCGGCGCACCATAGCCCTGGAAAATTTCTTCTAGGTATGGTGCCCCGAAAAGGGCCAGCATTCCCAAATCCGTATGCGGATGCCCGCCGTGGGCAGCGGGGTCAATCATGATGCCGCCATCGGAACCAAAGAGCAGGTTTCCCGCCCACAGGTCACCGTGGATGCGAGCCGGCGCCACATCCCAACTGCGCGCGGCGATGGCATCGCAAGCTCGCCTTACCAAATCCAACTGCGCCGAACTAATCCCAGCCAGTTCCGCAAAAGGCAGCACGCGCTGTTCGACGTAGAACTCACCCCAGTTATCCGTCGGGATGCAGTCTTGCTCGATGCTGCCGATGAAGTTCTTTCCCTCCCATCCGGCAGGAGGTGCGCCAAACGCTTCGGCTCCTGCGTGGTGCATGCGAGCCAACTCCGCACCAAACTTCCTCGCCGCCTCCGGCGTGGGCATGACCTCGTCCACGCGCTCGGTAACGATCTCTAGCCCGTCGGCGCTTACTACGTTGACCACCGCATCGGTAGCTTCCCCAAGCCACCGCAATCCTGCCGCCTCGGCGCCAGCTTGATCCGTGTCGCGTACTCGCTTTGAAAAAGTCTGCATGACGCCCAGCCTAATCCGGCAGGGAAATTTTTAAAGCGCCGCGCGCTCCCGCGTGGGCAAACACATCATGAATAGAAGCGCTAACCCACCGAACACGGGGATAAACCCGATCAAGCATAAAAACCCCGTTCTCCCAGAATCGTGCAACCGCCGGAAAATTAAGGAAACGACCGGCATAGCAAGAAATCCTTTTACAACAGGCTTGATATTCACGCCATAATGCTGATCGACGGCGTTAATGGGCACTGAAATCAACACTAGAAAGCCAAATACCCACCAGAACTCACTCACAGACGCTCGACCAAGGAAGTTGAAGTATCGAATAAAGAACCTGCCCACTGCCTGCGCAGGAGACGCCCCGTAGAGCGCATCGCGTGTAAAGAACCCCGTGGATTCGTAAGTCATAACGCGCGGGCCCCTTCGACGTTGGCTGCATATACTCGGCTGCGAACCATGCTACCCACTTCCCATAAAGGATGAGCAATGCAATCAGACGTCATCATCATCGGCGGTGGTTTTGCCGGCACCGCCGCTGCCATCACCTTGGCCCGCGCTAACCGGAATGTTCAGCTTATCGATTCCGGCGCTCCCCGCAACCGCTTCAGCGAACATTCCCACGGCATCCTCGGCCTCGACGGCGTGGCTCCCACCGAGCTGCTCGAACGCGGCCACGCGGAATTGCAGAAATTTGGTGGAAAAATTTCCCACGACACCGTGGAAAGCCTCTCCCGACCTTCCGAGCAGGCCCCGTGGCAAATAAGACTCACCGATGACACGCTTCTAGAATCCCGCCATGCCCTCGTTGCTACTGGTCTCACAGACAAGCTCCCTGAGGTCCCTGGTCTTAGTGATTTATGGGGAACGCGCCTCTTTCACTGCCCTTATTGCCACGGCCACGAGGTTAAGGGGAAGAAGGTTGCGCTCATTGGCGGCGCGAATCCGCCTTTTACTATCCGCATTAGCAAACTGCTTTCTAAGTGGACGAGTGCTCTGACCTTCTACCCCAACGGCCTTGAGCTCACCGGGCTTGACCGCACCCAGCTCACCGGATTGGGCGTAGAGATAAACGATGCGAAGGTGACACAAGTCCAGCCGGATCAGGCATCGCCCACCGGCGTAGAAGTACACAGCGCCGATGGAGTACACATCTACGAAGCATGCTTTACTGGGCCCGATTTTCTGCCCAACGATGCACTGTTGCGGGATGCCGGTTGCGAATCGGCCAATGGCTGGGTCAAAGCAGAGCGTGGCCAAACCTCAGTATCGCGCCTATGGGCAGCCGGCAATGTAGTCAGTTCGCCGGATCAGGTCTCCCAGGCGATGGGTAGCGGCGCCGCCGTAGGCATTGCTATCGACCAGTGCATGCTTGATGAGGACTTAGCAAAACTATAGGCACCCAAGACAAACAAAAAAGGAGAGGAACTAATGTTCCTCTCCTTTATATTGTGGAGCTAACGGGATTCGAACCCGTGACCCCCACACTGCCAGTGTGGTGCGCTACCAGCTGCGCCATAGCCCCTCAAACGAGGTACAACCTTGTGGGCTGCAACTCGCTTAAATATACATGGAGGGTATTTAACTCTCCAAATCGCCTGCTACTGGGTGACGATTTCTACCCAATCGCCCAGGTTCTTGCCGGCCTTTTGATCCTTTTCGGATGGAACATCCTTGCCATTTTGAACAATACGCGGCGAAGAGACAGAGCCGGTTTCTTTATCCAGCTTGTCGTAGTTGGTCTTCGCCATCTTATTGCCCTGCTTGATATCCACGTTCTTCATGGACTCAACAACGTCGTCTTCCGCGCCAAGCTCCTTGGCTGCTTCTGCAATGTCCGCAATCTCCCAAGAAGAAGCCACCGTCTGCTGGTTTTGCAGCATGTAATCACGCAGGTTCCAGTAAGTCTTGACGTCACCAGACTTAGACAGCTCAGACATAGCGGCTGCCGCCTTCGTGGAGTAGCCTTCCTGGCCTTCAATATCCTTGCCATCCAGGAAGTTGAGGGTGCGCACGTGAACGATCAGCTTGCCATCTTCGATGGCCTTCTTCATGTCACCGTCGGTAGCCTGAGCCAATTCAGCACAGTGCGGGCAGGAGAAATCCTCGTAGAGATCTACCTCAGGGGTACCCTTCTTGGCACTGTCAGACTTGAGGGTGATGGCTCCGTCGTTGTATTCCATGGACATATTCACGTCCTGGGCTTCAAGGTCACCGACAGAGTCCGTGGATGACTGCTTGCCATTCCACACGATATAGCCGATAACAACGGCAATGATGACGAGAAGTACACCGACTCCCCAGATAAAACCGTTGCCACCCTTAGCGTTCGGGTCAGTTACTTTGCTCATTTGAACCTTGCCTTTGAAAATTCTCGGACCAATACAGCCTACCTTGCCCACCTATTAGGGGTGAAGGGCAAACTTGGTGAAAGGGCGTTTAATAGTCCAAACAGTGAAGAATAGATACGCGGCATCGCGCAACAGCGTCTTCGCATAATCCATTCCGCGGTCAGGATTTTGGGCGTCATAGCCAAAGCAGCCGCAGTCAATATCTAGCCCGCGGGCCCAGGCCTGCGCGATGCCCACCATAAACAGCAGCAACACGATGGTTGCCACGATGGAGGATCTCCGCAAAAACAGCCCGAGAAGCAAGAGCACGCCACCGATAACTTCTAATGGGCCAATGACCGTTGCTAGGTAAAGAGCCCAATCAGGCGTAAAAATGTCATAGCCTTTGATGGCTTGGGTCATGTCCAGAGTTTTGCCGAGCTTGTGCACGCCGGCTTCAATCCACACCCAGGCCATGCCAAAGCGGGCGATGAAGCTGATGATATCGAGCACCAGCTTCCCTTTATTCTTGCTACTCACGAGGATGAGTTTAGCGTTAAACCTCTAATACATGGGTAACAACTGCCTGTGCTTCTGCTTGTACCTTTCTGAGATGCTCCTCACCCAGGAAAGACTCCGCATAGATTTTGTACTTATCTTCCGTACCAGAAGGGCGGGCAGCGAACCACGCATTCTTAGTCGCCACCTTCAGACCGCCGATGGCGGCACCGTTGCCGGGAGCCTCAGTTAATTTGGCCACGATCTCCTCCCCTGCCAGCTCCGTAGCGCTGACCTTTTCGGGAGATAGCTTCTTCAGGATGGCCTTTTGCTCGCGGTTAGCTGGGGCGTCGGTACGGGCATAGGCTGGGGCACCGAATTTTTCCGCCAGCTCTGCATAGCGCTGGGACGGGCTCTTGCCCGTTACTGCGGTGATCTCCGCGGCAAGTAGATCCATAATGATGCCGTCCTTATCGGTAGACCATACGGAGCCATCGAAGCGTAGGAAAGAAGCACCGGCCGATTCTTCACCACCGAAACCAATGGTGCCTTCCACCAGCCCCGGCACAAACCATTTGAAGCCGACGGGAACCTCCACCAGCTCCCGGTCAAGGCTTTCCACCACGCGATCAATCATAGAGGAGGACACCAAAGTCTTTCCCACACCGGCATTCCCCCACTGCGGACGGTGACTAAAGAGGTACTCGATGGCCACGGCGAGGTAATGATTGGGGTTCATCAGGCCAGCATCGGGAGTGACAATGCCATGGCGATCCGCATCGGCGTCGTTGCCGGTGGCAAGGTCGAAGCTTGAGCGGGCGTCGATAAGCGAGGCCATGGCAGCCGGCGAGGAACAATCCATGCGGATCTTGCCGTCTGTATCCAAGGTCATAAAGCGGAACGTGGAGTCCACCTCAGGGTTGACCACGGTCATATTCAGCCCGTAGTAATCCGCAATGGCCTGCCAATAGTCCACCGAGGCACCACCCATGGGATCAGCGCCGATGCGCAGGCCGGAATCTTTAATAGCCTGCATATCCACCACATTCTTAAGGTCAGCCACGTAGTTGTGTACGTAGTCATGCTTGATGCAGCGCTCGTCCAGCACGCCCGCGACAGACGTCCGCTTCACGCCCTCCAGCCCGGCGCGCAAGTAGTCGTTGGCGCGCCCTGCAATCCAATCGGTTGCCTGCGCATCGGCCGGGCCGCCGGTTGGCGGGTTGTACTTGAAACCACCATCGCGCGGAGGGTTATGCGAAGGAGTAATCACAATGCCGTCGGTACCGGGGCGGGTCAAAATCGCGTGGGATACCGCCGGGGTCGGGGTATAGCGGCCGCGATCGTCGACGCGAACCTCCAGCTCATTGGCCAGCAGCACCTCGAGGGCGGAGACCATGGCGGGCTCGGATAGCGCATGGGTATCTCGGCCGATAAAAATTGCCCCGGTAACGCCTTGCTCTGCGCGATAGTCCACAATGGCTTGGGTGATCGCCAGGATATGCGCCTCATTGAAAGCGCAGTCGAGTGCGGAACCGCGATGCCCAGAGGTACCAAAGGAGACCTGCTGGTCTGGGTTCTCCGCATCCGGGGTGCGGGTGTAGTAGGCGGTGACCAATTCTGCGATGTCAATGAGGTCCGATGGTTGTGCAAGCGTGCCGGCGCGCTCGTGGGCCATGGCGTACTCCTTGGGGTTGGGGTCCGTATAGCTATAGCTTGCCTTCTCCCCAGTGATTGCGCAGGACGGATGATCCCCCGGCTGGGGGTATGGCCAAATTTACTCCATTTCTATAGTTCGCTAGATTTGCAGAATGGACTCGCTTAATTCCATTCTCTCCGCCATCAGCACCGTGGTCTGGGGACCATTCATCCTCATTCCACTCCTGTTGGGCACGGGCCTGTGGCTGACAATCCGTTTGGGTGGCCTCCAGTTCCGGACGCTAGGGCGTGCGACGCGCCACGTCTTTGCCACAGACTCTGATGATGAGTCCACCGAAGGAGATATTTCCAATTATCAGGCGCTGACCACCGCCCTTGCCGCCACCGTAGGCGTGGGAAATATCGTGGGGGTGGCTACCGCGCTGTCCATTGGTGGCCCCGGCGCGCTGGTATGGATCTGGATTACGGGCCTAGTGGGCATGGCCTCCAAATACACCGAGGCGTACCTCGGAGTGCGTTTTCGCACCACCGATTCCAAGGGCGAGATGTCCGGCGGCCCCCAGCAATATCTCAAGCGCGGCATCCCCGGACCGCTCGGCTCCGTGCTAGCTGTCTTCTTTGCCATCTTCGCAATCTGCGCCTCCTTTGGCATCGGCAACCTCGCCCAAGCCAATGCCGTGGCCACCAATATGGAATCCACTTTCGGCATCGCCCCAGCGGCCACCGGTGCAATCCTGTTCGTCTTGGTAGGCTCCGTACTCCTCGGGGGAATCCAGGCCATCGGCCGCATCACCGCGGCCTTCGTGCCTTTAATGATCATCGTTTATGTTCTTGGCGGGCTGTACGTGATTTTCTCCCATGCCGCAGAGCTCCCCGCCGCCTTTGCCATGATTTTCAGCGATGCCTTCACCGGCACGGCCGCCGGCGGCGGGTTCGTAGGCTCGACCATCATGATGGCCATTCAATACGGCGTCGCCCGCGGCATCTTCTCCAATGAGTCCGGCATGGGCTCCGCCGCCATCGCCGCGGCGGCCGCCAAAACCCCGCACCCGGCGCGCCAGGGGCTAGTCTCCATGACGCAGACCTTCATTGACACCATCATTGTGGTCACCATTACCGGCTTGGTCATTGTGGTGGGTGGCACCTGGGACATGGGCCGCGACGAGGCCGGAATCATGACGGCCGAGGCCTTCTCCCGTGTCTTGCCTGGCGACTGGGGCGGCACCATCGTTTCGCTCTCCATTATTTTCTTCGCCTTTTCCACCATCATGGCCTGGGCTTATTATGGCGAGCGTTCTTTGGAGTCCTTGTGCGGCCGCAAGGCTTCCATCCCCTACCGCATGTTCTTTGCCTGCCTGCTTTTTGTCGGTTCCGTCTCGGAGCTCGAGCTTGCCTGGACCTTCTCCGATCTGGCCAATGGTCTCATCGCCATCCCGAACCTCATTGGGCTGCTCCTCCTTTCCGGCCTAGTAGCCCGCGAGACCAAGGCGTACCTAGCCTTTGATCCCAAGCTCAATAAACCGGTAGATGAGGTGCGCGCGTTCGTAGAGTCCCAGGGAATGGACTGGAAGTAACATAGGCCGCATGCCTCAATTCCTCGTCGTGGGTGCTGGCGCCGCGCTCGGTGCGGCTGCCAGATACTTGCTTTCCGTAGCACTCGGCGGCGGCATGATCCCGCTGCTCATCATTAATATTCTCGGCAGCGCGCTCATGGGTTATTTCCGCCCCAGCCCATTCTGGGGCACGGGCGTGCTGGGCGGCTTCACCAGCTTTGCCACCTTCGCCTTCCTCACCTCCGAAGCGCACTGGACCATCGCCCTAGCCTATGTCCTAGCCACCATCGTTGGCTGCGTGGGCGGCTACCTGGCGGGTGACAAGCTGCGATGAATCTTCTATGCGTCCTTCTCGGCGGCTTCATAGGCGGCAGCCTCCGCTATGGTTTTACCCGGCTTTTACCTGCCCCCTACTGCACCTTCGTGGCGAATATTTTGGGCTCCCTCGCCCTCGGCCTGGCTTATGGTTTCACCCAGCTTGCCGACGTCCCCCTCATCCACCCCTTCCTCGCCCTCGGCCTTGCAGGTGGCCTGTCCACCTGGTCCACGCTGGCCAAGGAACTAGGAGAAATGATCAAACGCAAACAATGGTGGCGGCTGAGCAAGTATCTCTTCTGGACCATCGGGCTCGGCATCGTTTTAGCCTGGCGCGGCACCATCTGGGCGGCCCGCATTTATCACGGGATTTAAGGGGTAAACTCCCAGCTAACTAGCAGTTACTTTTGGCCCGCTCAGGCCTAATATTTTTCGGGTGAGTTTCCTCTTGAATCTGCCTTTGGCGGATCCCATCAATGGCGTGATCTTCTACGCCATCCTCGCGATTGCGGCCATCATCATTCTCCTCCAACGCAAGGTGTGGCCACTGGTCATCGCCGCCTTGCTGTGCATTATTGCTTGGTTCCTACTCCGTCACTGGCAAGTACCGTGGTACATCTTCCTCGCCGCCTTCGTCCCCGTGGCGGCGCTAGTACGCAAACCTAAGATTGTCACGGTCACCGCCGGAATCTTTTCCCTTTTGGCCACGGTCGGCATCGTCAACATGGAATACCAAACCTATCCAGATATTGCGTCCCTTGACCCGCGCCCTGTGGCAAAGGAAATGAGCTACGAAGAATTTTCCCACACCAAGTCTGGTGCAGCCATCGTCCATGTCGATCTTCCCGGCACCACCTCCCATTTCGCCGCTCGACAAGCCACCGCGTATATTCCGCCGGCATACTGGACGGACCGTACCTTGCCTGTCATCGTGCTCCTGCACGGCAACCCGGGCGGCCCGGATCAGTGGTTCGGTTCGGGCGAGGCAGCCGAAACTGCAGACCAATTCCAGGCGGCTAACGGGGGCCGCAGCCCCATCGTCATAGCCGTGGACGCCACCGGCTCTGAAACCGCCAACCCCATTTGCGCCGATAGCTCCCAGGCTAAGGTAATGACCTACCTCAGCCAGGACGTACCACAGGCCATTAAACAAAAATTCAAAGTCAACCCGGATCAGCGCACCTGGACGGTGGGCGGATTAAGCTACGGCGGCACCTGCTCCCTACAGATCGCCACCAACCGCCCCGAAGCCTATGGTTCCATCATCGACATTTCCGGTGAGGCTGAACCCACCATTGGCAACCACGCGGCGACGGTGAAGAAATTCTTCGCCGGGGACGAATCCGCTTTCAATGACCAAGACCCCGCCCACTTGCTCGCCCACAAGCACTTCTCTACCCAGGCCATCTTCATCGCTGGCGATAAGGACTCTGCTTCGGTCAATGCTTTGCGCTCGCTTTCCGATGCCGCCCGCGCCGCCGGCATGAAAACCTACTTTGGCACCCGACCCGGCGGCCACTCCTTCCAGGTGTGGCGCCCAGCCCTGCGCGAATCTTTCGCTTGGGCCGCTAGCCGCGGTGGAATGACCGCTATCAAGGATCCCTTCGATGGAATTGGAGCCCACGATGTCCGTTCTTAAAACCATCCTGACCAGGTTTCCCGTTTCCCTAGCCGTCTTAGTCATTATGTGGGCGCTTCACCTAGTGGACTTCCCCACCTCCCACTGGCTGGCGCTGACCACCGCGCACCCCGGTGGCGCCATTATCTTGTCCGTGCTCATCGTGCTCTGGCTCGTTCCCGCTGAATGGCGCTTAGGTTCCTTGCGCACATTGGCGGTAGGAGTTGTCTCCCAGCTCATCAGCGTCCCGCTGTCCATCGTGCTCGCCCGCGGTATCGAGACCGTAGGCCTAAATCGATGGGGCAATGACTTATTGAGCGATACCTTCCTCACCCCTATCGGCTTTATCGCCGGTGCCGCTGGTTTTGCTTCCGCTTTACTCCCTCGCCTATGGCGCCGGCGACTGCGCGTTTCGCTTATCGTGCTTACCGCCACTTTTGTGCTCTATTCCGGCACCATGTCAGATGTTCTCGGCATCGTCGCCGCCATGCTTTCTATTACGGCTGGCCAATTGCTCTTTAAGCCCGAATCCGCGCCGCCTTCCATCAGGGAGCGTCGCGTGCTCCTCGCCGTCGGTATCGCCTGCGTAGCCATTGGCCCCGCCTTCGTGGCACTCGACCCCATGGCCGAAGGTCCGTTCTCCCAAATCACACAGCTCCTGTGGGCACCACACCTTTCGGCTCTGGAGGCCACTCAAGCCTGCGCAGATTCGCTAACTTCTACCAGCTGCACCGCCGCAGTCGATCTCGCCCGTGCCCAGGGCATCGGCGCCTTGGTAGCCAATATCATGCCGTTTATCATCCAGCTGGTGGTGTGTTTTGGTCTCATGCGGGGCCGCGTGCTCGCTTGGTGGATGGCGGTTATCACTCAAATACTGGCCATCGCCTTGCTGACCTACCAGCTTTGGGACGATGCCCGCCTGAGCTACCTCCTGCCCAACCTCGTGCTCGTCATCCTTCCCTGGCTCTTGGCGCTGTTCATGCTGCTTATCAATCGTTCGCTCTTCCGGATCCGCGAAAACCGCGCATTTTTCACCCGCACTATTGTCTTCGCTATCCTTGCCTCTACCCTCGGCGCGGGCTTGTGGATCCTTACGGCCTCGTTGCACAACACCGTTCCCCCAGCAAATCTTTCCGACATCCTCGCAGAGACTCCCTTGCGCTTCGTTCCGGCCGTCGTTGCGCTTATCCTTCCCCACCACGTCGCACCGGCAACGATGTTTTCCTGGTTCATCTACCTATGGGTTGGAAACGCCTTCTGGATCCTGCTGGCAGTCCGGCTCTACCTTGGCTTTTCTCGGCCCGTTGACCCTGCACAAGAATCCGACCGCGACGCGGCCCGCCACCTGCTCGAATCCGGCACCGGCGATCATCTTTCCTTCATGACGCTGTGGAAATCCAACCGGTACTTCTTCCACGGTGATTCCTATGTGGCCTATCGTGTCTCCAATGGCATCGCGCTCACGCTGGGCGCCCCCGTCGGCCACGATATCAGCGCCGAATTCGAGCGCTTTGCCGCCGAGCAAGGCTGGGCCGTGGCGTGGTATTCCGTCAATGCGCAGTTCGCGGATGCTCACCCACAGCTCAAGCGCCTACAAGTTGCAGAAGAAGCAGTCCTCAACTGCGAGTCCGTGGAATTCAAAGGAAAGAAATTCCAAAATGTGCGCACGGCCCGAAACAAAGCCGAGAAGGAAGGCGTTAGCACTCGGTGGACCACGTGGGAGGAGCTAGATATTGCTTCTATCGCCCGCATTAGCGCACTCAGCGAGGACTGGGTTTCCGACAAGGCCCTACCCGAGATGGGCTTTACCCTCGGCGGCTTAGAAGAAATGACGGTGACCGGCACCCGGCTTTTGCTTGCTGAGTCCGCCGACGGCACTTTGCATGGTGTGACCAGTTGGATGCCGGTATACGAAAATGGTGCTATTGCCGGTTACGTTCTCGACGTCATGCGCCGCAACGAGCACGGCTTTAAGGGAGTAATTGAGCTCCTCATCTCAGAGGCTATGCTCATTGCCCAGTCCGAAGGCCTTGCCTGGATCTCCTTGTCCGGTGCGCCATTGGCTGGACAGCCTGACGAGCCTAACTGGCTCGACGTCGCCCTCAATCGCATTGGGGAGGAAGTAGAACCTCTCTATGGCTTCCGCACCCTCGCGGCCAGCAAGCGCAAATTCCAGCCCGAGGAGCACCCGTGGTACCTGTGCTATCACGATGAATTGAAGCTTCCTTCCATCGCGCTGGCCACCATGCACGCCTACCTGCCCGATATGAAGACCAAGGATGCGGTATCGGCAGTCAAGGCATGGATGGCCGCGTAAAAGCATTAAGGCCTCCCCTCAACGTGTGATGAGGGGAGGCCTTAGACTAGGCAGCTAGTCGGCGATTGCTTCCAATGGCGGCGTCTTCGCCGCGCGGTGCGACGGCCATACTGCCGCGATAATGCCGACGAGGGCCGAGCCCACAAGCATAATGAGCACCATCGCCCACGGAATCTGCGCAGAGTCTAGTCCCTCATCGCCGAGGATCTTGATGAAAGACCAGCCCAAGCCGAGCCCAATGAGGATGCCCATCACCGCGCCAAAGAGCGCGATCTGCACGGACTCCAGGGTAATCATCGTGCGGATCTGGCGGCGTTGTGTGCCCACAGCCCGCAACATACCGATCTCCTGGCGGCGCTCGATTACACCCAAGGTCAAGGTATTGACAATGCCCAACACCGCAATAATGACGGCAAGGGCGAGCAGACCATAAAGGATGGAGAGCATCTGGTCAATAAAGCCTGCAGCTTGGCCCGCATACTCCTCACCGGAATTGACCTGAACCACAACCAGATCCTTGACCGCATCCTCCAAGTTATGGCGCAGTTCTTCCTTGTCATAGCCTTCTTGACCCAAGACGCCCACCATCTGGACGGTAAAGGACTTCTCCGGTGCAACCTTTTCAGCTACCTCCTGCGAGAGCACCATATTCTGCACCACATCGGTGGACTTAAAGATGCCGACCAATTTGGCCTCGGCCTTCTTGTCCTTTTCCGCAGAAGCTACCTTATAGGTCTCTCCTACCTTCCAGCCGTGTTCCTTGGCAAAGTCTTCGGTAGCAATGAATCCCTTATCCAAGTTGGCATCGCCCTCGACCATATCGAGCGCAATCATCGACGACGGATCTCCATCCGCAGTCGTGGTCTGCTGGAATTGCGGACCATAATCCATCGATGCCTGACCATCAACGGTCACCGGAGCCATACCGATGGTGATGGCCTTATCTACGCCCTCAGCCTCAGCCGCACGCTTACCAGTGTCCTTCGGTGTTGGGAATTCACCGGAGCTAGGGCCAGAAAGGAGGTAATCGGAGGTGATGTTCTGCTCCACGGTATCGGCCACGGAGGACTTCATCGTCGCGCCAAGCATGCCAATAGCCGTCACCAAGGCCACGCCTAGGGTCAGGGCAAATGCAGTAGCAGCCGTGCGGCGTGGATTGCGACGCGAGTTCGTCGCCGCCAAAGAACCGATAGCACCGAAAGGCACACCGATTACCTTGCCTACCGTCGGCACCAAAGGGAGCGACAGGGCTGGGCCAGCCAAGAAGAATCCGACAATGATCCCGAACGCGCCCACACCGACGAGGACGGCGCGGACGTTCGTCTCGCCGTCGGAAAGCACGCCTGCCAACGCCGCAACAATGCCAACCAGCAAAATAATGGCACCGAAAATTGTGCGGACCTTCAGGGAAGACGCAGAAGCAGACTCGGTGGTGCGCATCGCTTCAACCGGTTGCACGCGACCTGCGCGCCGTGCCGGGGCCCACGCGGACACGACCGTCACGATGGTGCCCAAAATAATCGGGACCACGATGGCCGAAACGCTCAGGCCCAAGCCACCGTCGAACGGCATTCCTTTCGCGCTCATTACTGCCTTAATGATGGCCACCAAGCCCATGCCGGCAACAACGCCGACAATGGAACCCAGAAGTCCCACGATGGCAGATTCCACCACCACCGAGTTCGTAATCTGGCGGCGGGAAGCGCCCAGCGCGCGCAGGAGAGCGAATTCCTTGGTGCGCTGCGCGACAATCATAGAGAAGGTATTAGCGATGATAAACGTGCCCACCAGCAGTGCAATCAGGCCGAACGCAATGAGGAAGTAGTTAATGAACTTCAAGGCGGAGGACATCATCTCAGAGGTTTCCTCCGCCAGGCGCTCGCCCGACTCCGCCTTGACGTCATATTTGTCATTTAGGTGATCCACCAAGGCGTTCGCATCCACGCCTTCGGCCGCAGAAACCTTGAGCTGGCTCGGATCGCCGTAGCGCTCCAGGTAGTCCTTCTCGGCCATGCTCAGCACGATGCTATCGCCCTGGTCGACGGCGGGCTCCGAGATACCAGAAACGGTAACCGTATCCTGCTCATCGGGGTGAACCACAATGAGCTTTTGTCCCACGGAGATTCCGTATTTATCCGCCGCGGAGGAATTGACAAGGACTTCGTCCTTACCGCTCGGCTCCTCGCCCTCCTTTAGCTTATCGGCACCGCCAACGACCTTATCCTCTGGATAAAACGGGACAACGCTGGCCGTACCGCCCTGAGTCTGATAGGCCTCCGAGTTCTCATTGGCTGCGACGACAGTCTCCGAATCCGCAATATTGATGTTCTTGACATCTTCATCATCGGCCAACTTCTGGCGAAGCTTTTCATCCAGCTTCGCGCCATTGTCGTCCTTCTGGCTCACCACCGCATCCACGCCACGAAATTCATTATCCACGGCGGAGTCAAAAGTAGACTTCAGCGAATTGGTGAACATAAACGAGCCGGCAATAAACGCTGTGCCCAAGACCACCGCGAGAATTGTCAGCCCAAGGCGCAACTTATGCGCCACGATATTGCGCAGGGACACCCTGCGCATTGCATTTCCGCGTGCCATTTAGCCCTCAATCTCCGCCATTACCTGGTGAATGGCCTCCATCGTCGGATTGTGCAACTCGTTGACAAGCTTGCCGTCAGCAAGGAAAACCACTCGGTCCGCGTACGACGCTGCCTTCGCATCGTGCGTCACGATGACCACGGTTTGGTCATCCTTGTCCACTGCCGTGCGCAAAATATCGAGCACCTCGGCCGAAGAATTGGAGTCCAGGTTGCCGGTTGGCTCATCGCCGAAGATAATTTCCGGACGGGAAACCAGCGCGCGGGCACAGGCCACGCGCTGCTGCTGACCGCCTGATAGCTCAGCCGGTCGGTGCTCCAAGCGCTCTGCCAAGCCTAGACGGCGAGTTACCTCTTCGAACCACTGCTTATCGACGTCCTTACCCGCAATGTCGGTCGGCAACGTGATGTTTTCCGCGGCAGTCAGCGTAGGAACAAGGTTAAAGGACTGGAAAATAAAGCCCAGCCGATCACGGCGCAGCGCCGTAATGTCCTTGTCGTTGAGCGCCGACATATCGGTATCGCCGATAAACGCCGAACCGGAAGTCGCGGAATCCAAACCAGCCATAGTGTGCATTAGCGTCGACTTACCGGAGCCCGATGGGCCCATGATCGCAGTGAATTCGCTCTTGCCGAACTCAATGGAAACATGATCCAGGGCCACAACGGCTGTGTCATCGCTTCCGTATTGCTTGAACAAGTCAACGGCGCGAGCCGCAGCATCAGTCATGAAACAAATTCTCCTTGTAAATGGGAAATTACCTCTTATAGTTTAGCTACCATGAACGACGGCCAGCATCATCCCAGAGGAGGAAAACGGCACACTAAGGCATGGCGAGATCAATCATGGAGCCGTACTCCGGTTGCCATCAACCTAATCTGTTGCCGTTCCTCTTTTTGTTCTTTGTTGTTGTAGTGCGAGGTATTGTGCCCAGGTGTGGTTCCAGTGTGTTTGGTGTGTGGCTAGGGGCCCGGTGGGGTGGTCTAGTTGGTAGGTGCCGTCTCGGTGGAGCCAGGCGATGGTGCCGGTGATGTGGTCGAGGATGTAGTGGACGCGGCGGTCGGTTTTGATGTTGTGGTGGTGTTGGCAGAGGTTTACTAGGTTGTCTGGGCTGGTCGGTCCGCCTTGGTGGTATTCAATGCGGTGGTCTAGTTGGCATCGTGTGGCGGGGATGGTGCAGCCGGGCCAGCGGCAGGTGGCGTCTCTGCCTTGGGTGTAGGCGCGGATGTCAACATTTGGGGTGTAACCATCAACGTCATCGGCGACTAGGCAGCGCACGAAAGCGTGGTCTATGGGTGCTTGGTTGATGTTTATCCATCCGGCACCAGGAACATAGACGCTGTTTGCTTCTGGGTTGGTGGTAAAGGTGTTGATAGCCACGCTGGTGTGGGTGTCTTCCAAGATGAGGTCGATAAGTCCTTGTGCTGCGGTGGTTTTCGCTTTATTGACGTAGGCGTCGATGTGGTGGGCGATGATGGCGGCTGTGGCGCGGTCGCAGGTCAGTGACAGGGTGGTGGTGTGGTCTGGATTGATATGAATTCGAAGGCGGGGTTCGGGCTGTTGTTCTTTGTCTTCTGGGCAAAGGTGGGTATCGATGAAGGTGCGGATAAACCGGCGTAGGTCGGCGTCGGTGGGTACTGTTTCGTTTGGTGTGGTGGGGGTGAGGAAGTCTGCGAGTGCTGCGTCGATGGCTTCGAGGTCATCTAGGTTGTTATCTAGGCGGTATAGTTCGCGGTCGATGATGCGCAGTTTGGTCAGATCGAGTATCCAGTGGTGGCCTTGCACTTCGGTAACGAGGGGTAGTTGGCACATGCGGTAGTGGGCGCGGATATACCCGAGGAGTTTGAAGTGTCCCAGGTTTTGTTCGAGCGTGTCAAGTTGTTTGTGTGTGGGGCTGGGTTTATAGGTATTTGTCGAAGCGGTCGGGGTAGGCCACGGCCATT